>NZ_JBHYVC010000001.1:0-37902 GCF_042749965.1 Streptomyces sp. NPDC059454
GCCCCGGGACATGTGTCCCGGGGCAGACCCCTTTTTTCCGTTCAAGCCGAGCGCGGCGGCTACGCGTCCTTGCTCAGGTTCGGACCGGCTCCGCCGGCCGCCTGCTCGATCGGCGGGACGTCGGGCAGGGCCGACTTCTCCTCACCGCGGAAGGTGAAGGTCTGGGACTCGCCCTCGCCCTCGGTGTCCACGACCACGATGTGACCGGGGCGCAGCTCGCCGAAGAGGATCTTCTCCGACAGCGAGTCCTCGATCTCCCGCTGGATGGTCCGGCGCAGCGGCCGGGCGCCCAGCACGGGGTCGTAGCCCCTCTTGGACAGCAGCTCCTTGGCGGGCTGGGAGAGCTCGATGCCCATGTCCCGGTCCTTGAGGCGCTCGTCCACCTTGTTGATCATCAGGTCGACGATCTTCAGGATGTCGTCCTGCGTGAGCTGCGGGAAGACCACCACGTCGTCGACACGGTTGAGGAACTCGGGCCGGAAGTGCTGCTTGAGCTCGTCCGAGACCTTGTTCTTCATGCGCTCGTAGTTGGTCTTCGTGTCGCCCTGGGCGGCGAAGCCCAGGTTGAAGCCCTTGGAGATGTCCCGGGTGCCGAGGTTGGTCGTCATGATGATGACCGTGTTCTTGAAGTCGACGACCCGGCCCTGGGAGTCGGTCAGGCGACCGTCCTCCAGGATCTGCAGCAGCGAGTTGAAGATGTCCGGGTGGGCCTTCTCGACCTCGTCGAAGAGGACGACCGAGAACGGCTTGCGGCGGACCTTCTCCGTCAGCTGGCCGCCCTCCTCGTAGCCCACGTAGCCGGGGGGCGAACCGAAGAGACGCGACACCGTGTGCTTCTCGCTGAACTCGGACATGTCGAGGGAGATCAGCGCGTCCTCGTCACCGAAGAGGAACTCCGCCAGGGCCCTGGACAGCTCGGTCTTACCGACACCGGACGGGCCGGCGAAGATGAACGAGCCACCGGGACGCTTCGGGTCCTTCAGGCCGGCACGGGTACGGCGGATCGCCTTGGACAGCGCCTTGACGGCGTCGACCTGGCCGATGACCCGCTTGTGGAGCTCGTCCTCCATGCGCAGCAGGCGGGACGACTCCTCCTCCGTGAGCTTGAAGACCGGGATGCCCGTCGCCGTGGCGAGGACCTCGGCGATCAGCTCGCCGTCGACCTCGGCGACGACGTCCATGTCGCCGGCCTTCCACTCCTTCTCCCGCTTGGCCTTGGCGGCGAGGAGCTGCTTCTCCTTGTCGCGCAGGGAGGCGGCCTTCTCGAAGTCCTGCGAGTCGATCGCGGACTCCTTGTCGCGGCGGACGCCGGCGATCTTCTCGTCGAACTCGCGCAGGTCCGGCGGCGCGGTCATCCGGCGGATGCGCATCCGGGAGCCGGCCTCGTCGATCAGGTCGATCGCCTTGTCCGGCAGGAAGCGGTCCGAGATGTAGCGGTCGGCGAGCGTCGCCGCCTGGACCAGGGCCTCGTCGGTGATGGAGACGCGGTGGTGCGCCTCGTACCGGTCGCGCAGGCCCTTGAGGATCTCGATCGTGTGCGGCAGGGACGGCTCCGCGACCTGGATGGGCTGGAAGCGGCGCTCCAGGGCCGCGTCCTTCTCCAGGTGCTTGCGGTACTCGTCCAGCGTGGTCGCACCGATGGTCTGCAGCTCACCGCGGGCCAGCATCGGCTTCAGGATGCTCGCGGCGTCGATGGCGCCCTCGGCGGCACCCGCACCGACCAGCGTGTGCAGCTCGTCGATGAACAGGATGATGTCGCCGCGGGTGCGGATCTCCTTGAGGACCTTCTTCAGGCGCTCCTCGAAGTCACCGCGGTAGCGGGAGCCGGCGACCAGCGCGCCGAGGTCCAGGGTGTAGAGGTGCTTGTCCTTGAGGGTCTCGGGCACCTCGCCCTTGACGATGGCCTGGGCGAGGCCCTCGACGACGGCGGTCTTGCCGACGCCGGGCTCACCGATCAGCACCGGGTTGTTCTTGGTACGGCGGGACAGCACCTGCATGACCCGCTCGATCTCCTTCTCGCGCCCGATGACCGGGTCGAGCTTGGACTCACGAGCGGCCTGGGTGAGGTTCCGGCCGAACTGGTCGAGGACCAGGGACGTGGAGGGGGTGCCCTCGGCAGGACCGCCGGCGGTGGCGGTCTCCTTGCCCTGGTAACCGGAGAGCAGCTGGATGACCTGCTGCCGCACCCGGTTCAGATCGGCGCCCAGCTTGACCAGGACCTGGGCGGCGACGCCCTCGCCCTCACGGATCAGGCCGAGCAGGATGTGCTCCGTGCCGATGTAGTTGTGGCCCAGCTGAAGGGCCTCGCGGAGCGACAGCTCCAGGACCTTCTTGGCACGGGGGGTGAAGGGGATGTGACCCGACGGGGCCTGCTGGCCCTGCCCGATGATCTCCTCCACCTGCTGGCGGACCGCCTCGAGCGAAATCCCGAGGCTCTCAAGGGCCTTGGCGGCGACACCCTCACCCTCGTGGATCAGGCCCAGGAGGATGTGCTCGGTGCCGATGTAGTTGTGGTTGAGCATCCGGGCTTCTTCCTGAGCCAGGACGACAACCCGCCGCGCGCGGTCGGTGAACCTCTCGAACATCGTTAATCGCTCCTCAGAGCGGTCAGGCAGTGGGGGGAACTTCCCCTCCCTGTCCTTCCGCAGCTTAGTCCCGCGAGCGGGGACCGCTCATTCCAACTGCCGACACCGTCGATGGCCTCCTGACCCCGCTCACGCCGACATCTGCTCCAACCCGATGGTGCGAGACGATGTTCCCGCAGGCCAGGCAGTTACCCCCTTCGCCAGTACGCCCGTGGCGAACGGAAGACGTCCCGTCCTGCGTGTCGCCCCCTCCCACTAGGGATGTCTTACCCGCTGCTACGGACAGTCCATGCCGAGTGCACGGGTTCCCTCCGCTACGGGCGAACAACCTTGCGCCTCCCCGCGCCCCCGCACGCCCCCTTGCTCGACACCCTCCGCTCAGGAGCGAGCACTCAGCGTAACCCGGAGGGTCTTGAGACGTTGCGCCGGGCATGGTTCGGTCCGTCGCCCCCGCAGCGCCGTTCCCCCACCGGCCGCTCACGCCGAGCGACGACGAGGTGCGGCTCTGGTACGAGAACGCGCTGGGGTGGCCCGCGGTGCCCGGGGTGCCGGTGCGGCTGGCGGTGGGCGTGCGCTTCGACGTCCTGGACGTGCCCGCGGAGGCGGGCCGCGCGGCGCTGGAGCGCCTGGGACGCTCGGGGGGTCTCGGGCGGGGGTTCCCGGTGGCCCTGGGGAACAGCCGGATGCGGCTGCTGGTGGCAGCGGGCAGCGCGGAGGAACTGCCGGGGCTGCTGGAGTGGCTGGACTGGGGCGCGCTGGAGCTGGACCTGGTGGCGATCGGCACGGGAGGCCTCATGGACGCTCCCCTCCCCCCTGGCGCCGTCGCCGGCCCCACCACCCGGCCGCTCCCCCCTGGCCGTGGTGGATCGCAGGGGGCCGCCGTGTGGCTGCGGCCCCCCGAGCCGGGGCGCGAGGCCGAGGCCTCGCTGCCGACGCTGTCGGCGATGGGCACGAGGGGTGGTGCGAGGGGGGACGGTGACGGCCCCCCGGACCTCGTGCGGCTGGTGGACACGGTGGCGACACAGGTCCACCGGGTCCGGCTGCGGCGCGCGGATGCGGTCGCCGCCGTACGGGCCGACGGTCAGCCGTTGGCCTTCTCGTAGGCCTCCCGGATGGACGCGGGGACACGGCCGCGGTCGTTGACCTCGTAACCGTTCTCCTTCGCCCACGCGCGGATGGCCGCGGTGTCCTGGCTGCCGCCGGAAGAGGGACGCGCCTTTCCGCGCCCGCCCGAAGCACGGCCTCCGGTACGACGACCGCCCTTCACGTAAGGGTCGAGAAGGCCGCGGAGCTTGTCCGCATTGGCGGTGGTGAGATCGATCTCGTACGTCTTGCCGTCCAACGCGAACGTCACGGTCTCGTCCGCCTCGCCGCCGTCGAGGTCATCGACAAGAAGGACCTGAACCTTCTGTGCCACCGGATTTCCTTTCATCGATAACTTGAGGGTCGGGGTGTACCGGCGTCCGCCGTATCGCCGCCCCTTGTTATATGCAGTACTGCAGTACTCCGGAAAGCAAACCGCTTTTGCCGGAAAAACACAAACCCCTGGCAGAGACCCGCTGCCCGCATCCGGCACGGAAACGTGCGCGTTTCGGACATAGGGCACCGCGCACAGATCACAGATGCAGAAGCATCCGGCTGTTGCCCAAGGTGTTCGGTTTCACGCGTTCGAGGCCGAGGAACTCCGCGACGCCCTCGTCATAGGAGCGCAGCAACTCCGCGTACACATCGGTGTCGACGGGCGTCTCGCCGATCTCCACGAAGCCGTGCTTGCCGAAGAAGTCCACTTCGAAGGTCAGGCAGAATACGCGTCGAACACCGAGCCAGCGGGCGGTCTCCAGCAACTTCTCCAGCAACCGGTGCCCGACGCCCGCGCCCTTCAGGCCCGGCTTCACGGCGAGAGTGCGGACTTCCGCGAGGTCTTCCCACATCACGTGCAGGGCGCCGCAGCCGACCACCTCCGCGTTGTCGTCCCGTTCCGCGACCCAGAACTCCTGGATGTCCTCGTAAAGCGTCACCGTCGCTTTGTCGAGCAGGATGCGCCCGCGGACGTAGGCGTCAAGGAGCCGGCGTACGGCGGGGACATCGCTGGTGCGGGCCCGTCGGACCGTGATGGCTTTCGCGGGGACTTCGGGACTGTCTGCGGACATGTGCGGACGCTATCGTCCGCTCCGGCCCTCCGCGGAGCCGGGGTTCTCGTCGGCGGGGGTTTCCGGGAGCTGGGCGATGCGGACCGCGTCGGTGAGAGCCTGACGCTGTTCCTCGCTCATCATGCCGAAGAACGCGACGAGAGCGGCGGCGGCGTTGTCACTCTGCGACCACGCTTCGTTCATGAGCGCGGCGGCGTAGGCGGCGCGAGTGGAGACCGCCTCATATCGATAGGCCCTGCCTTCCGCCTCTCGGCGTACCCAGCCCTTCTGATGGAGATTGTCCAAAACGGTCATCACCGTGGTGTACGCGATGGACCGTTCCTTCTGAAGATCTTCCAGGACTTCCCGAACGGTCACCGGGCGGTTCCACTTCCACACCCGCGTCATGACCGCGTCTTCGAGTTCTCCCAATGGGCGAGGCACAACTCAGAACAATAGTGGCGTATCACGGCAATGGCGTGCCGGACAGGCATGATCGCTGGCAAACGTGAACAAAAAGGGCGTACGACCTCGGGTCGTACGCCGGGGCGGCTGGGGGCGGCCAGGCCGACCGGGGGCAGCTGGGAGCGGCCGGGAGCGGCTGGGAGCGGCCGGGGTCAGGCTTCGGTTTCAGGGGTGGTCCGGGAGCCCTGCACCCGTGCGAGGGCCGCGTCGACCGCGGCGTCCTCCTTGGTCTTGTTGGCGCCGCCCTGGGTCTTCACGATCACCCGGATCACGCCGATGAAGAGGGCGGCCATGACGGCCGGGGGGAGGAGCGCGGAGACGTAGTCCATGGGTCCAGGGTAGGACAGCGGGAGTCGTCAGCCGGCGGCCAGGTGCTGGTCCGGCGGAGGCGGGGTGGGTTTGCGGCGGGGGAAGACCTCGCCGGGGGTGGGGACGGGGCGATGGGGGTCGGGCGCGGGGGTGGGGGCGGGCGCGGGCGCGGGGGGTGACTCCCGGGCCGGATCCTGCTCCTCCTGCGGGTCCTCGGAGGCCGCGCGGCCTCCCGGGAGGGCCAGGAGGAGGGCGCGTCGGCAGTGGTGCAGGAGGGCGGCGGCGGTGGGGTTGCCACGCAGGGCCCGGAGGGCGGCCAGGTCGTCGAGGCGAGGGCGGTATCCGGCGCCCAGCGCCTCCTCCAGGAGCGTGAGGTAGCCGGCGGCGGTGCCGGGGAGGGCGGCGCGGTAACGGCCGAGGTCGGCCAGGAGGAAGGCGCGCAGCCGGGCACTCTCCCGCGTCGCCTCGTCTAGGTCCGCGGCGAGGCGGAGGCAGTCCTGGAGGTCGTCGGCCGGGGCGGGGGCGGGGCGCAGGGCGAGGGCGAGGGCGCGGCGGAGCACGCACAGCTCCTCCGCGCCGAACGCCATACCGCCGCGGGATCCGTAGGGCGTGGGCATGCCTCGACGATACGCGCTAATCAGACAAACACCGTGTATGGGACAGGTGTGGCGCAGGGCGCCACCCGGGTGGGCGGGATGCCTGCGGCGCGGTTCCCGGTTCGGTGGGGGTGCGGGTGTTGTGCCTGCGGTGCAGGGTTCGCTCCGGTGGGACGGGCGTAGCGCTTGCGGTGCGGCGGGGCCGTACGCGGCCACCGCTCCCGCTCCCGCGGGCAGTCGTGCCGCTGGGGCGGCACGGGTGGGCGCTGGGGGTACCCCCCTCTGGGGGAGGCACCCCGCCGGCGCCGGGTCGCGCGAGCACCCCCCGGCCCACCCCGACGCCGGGCACCCGGCAAGGCACCGGGCCGCGCCGGCTACAGACGCGACACGTTCCGCTCGTACACCAGGCGCAGCCCGACCAGCGTCAGCCACGGCTCGTGTTCGTCGATGACCGAGCTCTCGCCCAGCACCATCGGCGCCAGCCCACCCGTCGCGATGACCGTCACCTCATCGGGATCGTCCGCCAGCTCACGGGCCATCCGGTGGACCACACCGTCGACCTGACCGGCGAATCCGTAGATGATGCCGGACTGCATCGCCTCGACCGTGTTCTTGCCGATCACACTGCGGGGACGCGCCACCTCGATCTTCCGCAGCTGGGCGCCGCGGACCCCGAGCGCCTCGACGGAGATCTCGATGCCGGGGGCGATGACGCCACCGACGTACTCCCCGCGCGCACTGACCGCGTCGAACGTCGTCGCCGTGCCGAAGTCGACGACGATCGCCGGACCGCCGTAGAGGTCGACCGCCGCGACCGCGTTGATGATGCGGTCCGCACCGACCTCCTTGGGGTTGTCGGTGAGGATCGGCACGCCCGTCTTCACTCCCGGTTCGACGAGGACCGCGGGGACGTCCCCGTAGTAGCGGCGGGTCACCTCACGGAGTTCGTGCAGGACGGACGGGACCGTCGCGCAGATCGCGATGCCGTCGATGCCGTCGCCCAGTTCGTCGCCCAGCAGCGGGTGCATGCCCATCAGTCCCTGGAGGAGGACCGCGAGCTCGTCGGCCGTTCGGCGCGCGTCCGTGGAGATGCGCCAGTGTTCGACGATGTCGTCGCCGTCGAAGAGGCCCAGGACGGTGTGCGTGTTGCCCACGTCGATCGTCAGCAGCATGGCCGGTCCTACTCCGCCGCTCGCAGGTCGAGGCCGATGTCGAGGATCGGCGAGGAGTGGGTGAGGGCCCCTACCGCCAGGTAGTCGACGCCCGTGTCCGCGTACGCCTTCGCGCTTGCGAGGGTGAGGCGGCCGGAGGCCTCCAGGACGGCGCGGCCGTCGACGAGGGCCACCGCCTCCTCGCACTCGCCGGGCGTGAAGTTGTCCAGCAGGATCAGGTCGGCGCCGGCGTCCAGGACCTCGCGGAGCTGGTGCAGGGTGTCGACCTCGACCTCGATCGGGACGTCGGGGAAGCGTTCGCGGACCGCGGTGAAGGCCTCGGCGACACCTCCGGCGGCCACCACGTGGTTGTCCTTGACCAGGGCCGCGTCCGAGAGGGACATGCGGTGGTTGACGCCGCCGCCGCAGCGCACGGCGAACTTCTCCAGGCTGCGCAGGCCGGGAGTGGTCTTGCGGGTGTCGCGGACCTTCGCCTTGGTGCCTTCGAGGACGTCCGCCCACGCGCGCGTGGCGGTCGCGATGCCCGACAGGCGGCACAGGAGGTTCAGGGCGCTGCGTTCCGCGGTGAGGATGTCGCGCGTGCGGGTGGTGATCGAGAGGAGGGTCTGGCCCGCTTCCACGCGGTCGCCGTCCTCCACGTGGCGCTCGACCTCGAACTCCTCCGTGCAGACGACCGACATGACCGCCTCGGCGATCCTCAGGCCCGCCACCGTGCCCGCCTCCCGCGCGGTGAAGTCGGCGGTGGCGACGGCGTCCTCCGGGATGGTCGCGACCGTGGTCACGTCCACGCCGTGGGCCAGGTCCTCCTGGAGGGCGACGCCTGCGATGTCCTCGACCTCGACGGGGTCGAGGCCCGCGTCGGCCAGGAGCTGGACGAGCGCGGGGTCGAGGCCGCACTCCAGGTAGGTCTCCTCGTCGGCGCCGCAGGCGCAGCCGTCGCCACAGCCGCCGGAGGGAACGAGGGGAAGGTCGGGGGTGGTCACTGCTGTCACTGCTCCTGGGCCTGGGGGAGGGTCGGGGGGAAGTCTGTGGTGTCGGTGGTGTGCGCCGCCAGCGATCGGTCCGGATTCAGCCGTACGACGATGTGACGGCGCCAGGTCGTGTCGTCGCGCCCGGGACGGTCCTCGCGCCAGTGGCAGCCGCGGGTCTCCTCGCGCCGCCGCGCGGCGGCGACCAGGACGCGGGCCACGCACAGGAGGTTGGTGGCCTCCCAGGTGTCGACGCCGGGCTCGGCGGTCTTGCCGTGCTCGTCGAGGGCGTCGCGGGCGTCGGCGTGGAGCCGGTGGAGACCGTCGGCGGCCTCGGAGAGGGAGGAGGCGGAGCGCAGTACGCCCGCCCCCCGGGTCATGATCCGCTGGATGGTGAAGCGGGCCTCCGGGGGGAGGAGGGGGTACGCGGGGCGCTCCGAGGCGGGGAGCGGTTGCGGTACGCGCGCCTGGAGGGTGTTCCCGGCGCGCGCGATGTCGGCGGCGATGCGCTCGGCGTAGACCAGGCCCTCGAGGAGGGAGTTGGAGGCGAGGCGGTTGGCGCCGTGCACACCGGTGCAGGCGACCTCGCCGCACGCGTACAGACCGGGCACGGTGGTGCGGCCGCGGGAGTCGGTGCGGACGCCGCCGGAGGCGTAGTGGGCGGCCGGGGCGACCGGAACGGTCTCGGTGACCGGGTCGATGCCGTGCGCGCGGCAGGCCGCGAGGATCGTGGGGAAGCGGTGTTCCCACATCTCGGCGCCGAAGTGGCGGGCGTCCAGGTACATGTGCTCGGTGTCCTGCTCCCGCATGCGGCGCATGATGCCCTTGGCGACGATGTCGCGCGGGGCGAGTTCGGCCAGTTCGTGCTGTCCCTGCATGAAGCGCACGCCGTCGGCGTCCACCAGGTGGGCGCCCTCGCCGCGTACCGCTTCGGAGACCAGGGGCTGCTGGCCCTCCGCGTCCGGTCCGAGGAAGAGGACCGTGGGGTGGAACTGGACGAATTCGAGGTCGCTCACCTCGGCGCCCGCGCGCAGGGCGAGGGCCACGCCGTCGCCCGTGGAGACGGCGGGGTTCGTGGTCGCCGAGAAGACCTGGCCCATGCCGCCCGTCGCCAGGACCACGGCGGGGGCGTGCACCGCCCCTACCCCGTCGTGCTGGCCCTCCCCCATGACGTGCAGGGTGACGCCGGCGGTGCGGCCGTCGGCGTCGGTGAGGAGGTCGAGGACGAGCGCGTTCTCGATGGCGCGCATCCCGCGTGCGCGGACCGCCTCGACGAGGGCGCGGGAGATCTCCGCGCCGGTGGCGTCGCCGCCCGCGTGGGCGATGCGGCGGCGGTGGTGGCCGCCCTCGCGGGTGAGTTCCAGGCCGCCGTCGGTCGACTCGTCGAAGTGCGCGCCGGTCGCGATGAGGCGGCGTACGGCGTCGGGGCCCTCGGTGACGAGGATCCGGACCGCTTCCTCGTCGCACAGGCCCGCGCCGGCCACCAGGGTGTCGTCCAGGTGCTGCTCGGGGGTGTCGCCCTCGCCGAGGGCCGCGGCGATGCCGCCCTGGGCCCAGCGGGTGGAGCCGTCGTCGAGGCGGGCCTTGGTGACGACCACCGTCGTCAGGCCGGCGGCCTCGCAGCGCAGGGCGGCGGTGAGGCCGGCGACGCCGGAGCCGACCACCACGACGTCCGCGTCGATGGACCACCCGGGCGCGGGCGCGTGCAGTCGTATGCCTGTGCTGGTCACGAGGCGGCTCCGAAGGTTCCGAAGGTCAGCGGGATGTTGTCGATCAGGCGGGTGGTGCCCACATGGGCGGCCACGGCGAGGACGGCCTCGCCGGTGAAGTCGTCGCCGATCTCGGTGAAGTCGGCGGGGTCGACCAGGGCCAGGTAGTCCAGGGTGAGGGGCGGCGTGAGGCGGGCGGCCTCGTCGAGGACCATGCGGGCGGCGGCGCGGATGGCGGCCGGGCCGCCGGCGGTCGTGGCGACGGCGTGCGCGTCGGCCGCCGCGCGGGACTCCCCTATGGCGCTGAGCGCCTCGGCACGCGCGCGCGTGGAGGGCACTTCACTCGCCCGCGCGCGCAGCGCCTGCTGGGCGGCGTGCCGGTCGCGGCCCGCGAACAGGGCCTGGGACAGGGCGAGCGCGGTGCGCCGCTCGGCGGGCGAGAGGTAGCGGTTGCGGCTGGACAGGGCGAGCCCGTCCTCCTCCCGGACGGTGGGGACGCCGACGATCTCGACGCCGAAGTTCAGGTCCCGCGCCATGCGGCGGATCAGGGCGAGCTGCTGGGCGTCCTTCTGGCCGTACAGGGCGACGTCGGGACGGGTGAGGTGGAGCAGCTTGGCGACGACGGTGAGCATGCCGTCGAAGTGGCCGGGGCGCGCGGCGCCCTCCAGGCGTGCGCCCATGGGGCCGGCGCTGACGCGGACCTGGGGTTCACCGCCCGGGTAGACCTCGTCCACGGACGGGGCGAAGACGGCGTCGGCGCCCGCCCGCCCGGCGAGCTCGAGGTCGGCGTCCAGGGTGCGCGGGTAGCGGTCCAGGTCCTCGCCCGCGCCGAACTGCAGCGGGTTGACGAAGACGGTGACCACGACCTCGCCCTCGGGGCCCGCGATCTTCCGCGCGGTGCGGATCAGCGTGGCGTGGCCCTCGTGCAGCGCGCCCATGGTCATCACGACGGCACGGCGGCCGGTACGCGCGCGTGCGTGCAGTTCGGCGGCGGTGCGCAGCAGGGTGGCGGTCATCGGGCGGCTCCGTTCCGGGACGCGCGCGTCGTCGTACGGCTGGGGTGGGCGGGATGTCGGGGCGTGCCGCTCATCGGTCCTCCCCCGGGGCGCTTCCGGTGCCGTCGGTGCCCGCGGCTCCGCCGGTTCCGCCGGCGAGTACCCCGAGGAGGTCCTCGGCGAGTTCCGGCTTCAGCAGGCCGTGGGCGAGGGCGCGGTCGGCGGTCGCGCGGGCCATCGCCAGGTAGCCGGCGACGGCCCCGGGGGCGTGCCGGCGCAACTCGGTGACGTGTGCGGCGACCGTGCCCGCGTCACCGCGCGCGACCGGGCCGGTGAGGGCCGCGTCACCGGAACGCAGGGCGTTGTCCAGGGCGGCGCCGAGCAGCGGGCCGAGCATCCGGTCGGGCGCCTCGACACCGGCGGTGCGCAGCAGCTCCAGGGACTGGGCGACCAGGGTGACCAGGTGGTTGGCGCCCAGGGCGAGGGCCGCGTGGTAGAGCGGGCGGTTCTCCTCGGCGATCCATTCCGGCTCGCCGCCCATCTCGACGACGAGGGCCTCGGCGGCCGGCCGCAGCTCCTCGGGGGCGGTGACGCCGAAGGAGCACCCGGCGAGACGCTGCACGTCGACGGGGGTGCCGGTGAAGGTCATCGCGGGATGCAGGGCGAGCGGCAGGGCGCCGGCCCGCAGGGCGGGATCGAGGACCTTCGCGCCGTACCGCCCTGAGGTGTGCGCCAGCAGCTGGCCCGGCCGCACCGCGCCGGTGTCGGCGAGCCCGGAGACCAGCTCGGGCAGGGCGTCGTCCGGGACGGTCAGCAGGACCAGCTCGGACCGCTGGAGGACCTCGGCGGGCGGTACCACCGGCACGTCGGGGAGCATCCGCTCGGCGCGCCTGCGGGAGGCGTCGGAGACGGCGGAGACGGCCACCGGGCGGTGCCCGGCGAGCTGGAGGGACGCGGCCAGGGCGGGGCCCACGCGTCCGGCACCGACGACGCCGACGGTGAGCCGCGCGGGGCGGCCCTGGGGATCTGGCTGTGGGGTTGTGTTCACGCGACGGTGGCCTTCCCGTTCCAGTCCGCTCGGGGTACCGGACGATTTCTCGTCATGTTAACGCGATCGGTTCCGGGGGCGGTCGGTTGTCCACAGGCTGTGGGTTTCCGTGCGCCACAGTGGCACGCGCGTACGGAAATGCGGGTGTCCGCGCGAACCGGGGCGCGGGATGATCGCGCGCATGAGTGATACGGACGGCATGGCATGAGTGATACGGACGGCATGAGTGACACCACGGCGGTGCGGAAGGAGCGGGAGTCGGGGCCGGAGGCGGACGACGAGTCGCGGCCGACGTTGCGCGAACGGCGGATCGCCGCCTGGCGCGGTGCCCCGCGTGTGCTCGCGCGCCTCGACTTCCTCGCCCCTCTCTCGGAGCGGCTGACCCTGCTGGAGGCGGCGGGGAGTGTGTACGACCTCGACGAGACCTCCGACATCTACGGCAACGGTGTCGTGGAGGCCTTGGAGAAGCGGGTCGCCGGCCTGTTCGGCACCGAGGCCGCCGCTTTCTTCCCGACCGGCACGATGGCCCAGCAGGTGGCCCTGCGTTGCTGGGCGGGCCGCACCGGGAACCCGGCGGTGGCCCTGCATCCGCTCAGCCACCCGGAGGTGTATGAGCGGAACGCGTTCAGCCAGGTCAGCGGGTTGCGGCCGGTGCGGATGACGAGCGAGCCCCGACTGCCCACCGCCGACGAGGTCCGCGACTTCGAGGAGCCCTTCGGGGCGCTGATGCTGGAGCTGCCGCTCAGGGACGCCGGTTTCGTGCTGCCCACGTGGGAGGAGCTGACCGAGGTGGTGGACGCCGCGCGGGAACGCGAGGCGGTCGTGCACTTCGACGGGGCCCGGCTGTGGGAGTGCACCGAGCACTTCGGCCGGCCGCTGGAGGAGATCGCGGGCCTCGCGGACAGCGTCTACGTGTCGTTCTACAAGTCCCTCGACGCCTACGGCGGCGCGGCCCTCGCCGGTCCCGCGAGTCTGATCGAGGAGGCGAAGGCCTGGCGGCACCGGTACGGGGGCAACGTGTTCCAGCAGTTCCCGACCGCGCTGTCGGCGCTGATCGGACTGGACCGGGAACTGCCCCGGCTGCCGGAGTACGTCAGGCACGCGCGTGTGGTGGCCGCAGCGCTGCGCGAGGGCCTGGAGGCAGGAGGGCTGCCCTGGTTCCGCGTCCATCCCGAGGCGCCGCACACCCACGACTTCCAGGTGTGGCTGCCGTACGACGCGGATGTGGTCGCCGAGGTGGCGATCGAGGCGGCCGAGGAGACGGGGACCGTGCTCTTCGCCAATCACTGGGACCCCAAGGGGCCGGGGTTGTCCTTCACGGAGGTGTACGTGCGTTCCGCGGGCCTGGAGTGGAGCGCCGGGGACGTGCGGGAGGCGGCGGAGGAGTTCGCACGGCGGCTGCTGCGGGCAGCCTGAGAGTTTCCTCTTCCCCGGGGCGCTGTCACCGGACCTTCGCCCCTCGAACGCCGGGGGGCTGGTTTTCAGCCCCTCCGGCGTTCGAGGAGCGGGGTCCGGGACAGAGCCCCAGGTTCGGGACGGGAAGGGGCGGCGGGGGCGAAAATCCCTGCATCATGTGGGCATGAGCGTGCACATAGACATCGCGGGCCTCCGGCCGGAGAGGGTCGCCGTCGTACCCTCTCCCCTGGCCGAGCTCGGTATGGCGCTGCACGCACTGTCCGAGCCGTCGCACCATCCGGGGCTCCAGGGCTGGGTGACGGGCGTGACCGCGCGGCTGGACCCGTACCTCGCGGACCGGATGTGCGAGGCGGACTTCCTGTGGCGGACGACGTTCTCGGACCTGTTCCTGCCGAGCGCCGGCACACCGGACCGCGTGACGCTCCCGGGCGGGACGCTCACCGAGGAGCTGGACCTGCTGGACAAGCTGTCCGACGAGCAGTTCGTGGACGCCGCCCTGGAGTTCACCTGTGCGCTCCCCTACGGCGCTCCGGGCGCGGGCCCGCTCACCGACGAGGGGCTGCGGCGCCGCTCGCTGGAGCTGGCCGCCGCGCGGGGGCCGCGCCAGACGGAGTTCACCGAGCGGCTGCTCGCCGACCCGCCGCGGATCAGGGCCTGGCTGCGGCAGTTCCTCCAGGACTGCGACGAGGCGTTCTTCGCCGAGGCGTGGTCCCGGCTGCGACACCAACTCGCCGCGGACACCCGCCACAAGACCGACCTGCTCCGGCACAAGGGACTGGCCGAGGCGCTGGCTGCGGTGTCGCCCGCGGTGACGCTCGACGAGACCGGCGGCCGGATCACCGTGGACAAGCTGGGCGAGGGTCGTACGGCCACGGGTGACGGCGGGCTGCTGCTGATCCCCACCAGCCTCGGCCGGCCGCACCTGATGGTGCTGCACCGGTACGGCTGGCAGCCGGTGCTGCACTACCCGGTCGGCTCCGCCGAGCCGACCGCCCCGCCGACGGTCGAGCAGCTGGCCCTGCGGATGACCGCGCTGTCCCACCCGGTCCGCATGCGCATGTGCCGCCACCTCGCCCGCAGCGCCTACACCACCGGTGAGCTGGTCCAGGTGCACGGCATGACGGCACCGGAGATATCCCGGCACCTGAGTGTGCTGAAGAAGGCCGGCCTGGTCACCACGCGCCGCCGTGGACGGTACGTGCTGCACCAGCTGGACGTGGCGGTCGTGGCCCGGCTCGGCAGCGACTTCCTGGAGGGGATCCTGCGCTGAGGGCCTGCACCGCGCGTGCGGTCGGTCCAGGCGGATGTGCCGGATGCCCATGCCCGCCTGCCGCGGCCGGCCCTGTCATCAGACGGCTCACCGCTCCCGAAGGGCCCGTTGATCCACAGGAGCATGCGCAGTCCCTACCGGCGCGCGGCCGTCCGTTCAGCCGTGTCCGCCGGCCCGCACCAGACCCGTCTCGTAGGCGAGGACGACCACCTGTACCCGGTCCCGCAGGCCCAGCTTGGTCAGGATGCGGCCCACGTGGGTCTTCACGGTCGCCTCGGACAGCACCAACCGGGCCGCGATCTCGCCGTTGGACAGGCCCTGCGCGACCAGCACCATGACCTCCCGCTCGCGCTCGGTGAGGCGTTCCAGCCCCTTGTGCTCGGGTTGCTTGCCCGCGCTGGGCAGCATCGGCGCGAACCGGTCCAGGAGCCGGCGGGTGGTGGACGGGGCGACCACGGCGTCGCCGCTGTGCACCGCGCGGATCGCGGCGAGCAGCTCGCCCGGCGGCACGTCCTTGAGCATGAAGCCGGACGCACCCGCCTTGAGCCCGGAGAAGGCGTACTCGTCGAGGTCGAAGGTGGTGAGGATCAGCACCTTCGGCGGATCGGTGTCCGCGCAGATCCGGCGGGTCGTCTCCACGCCGTCGAGCTTGGGCATGCGGACGTCCATCAGCACCACGTCGACGGCGGTGGACCGCAGCACCTCCAGGGCCTCGACGCCGTTGCCCGCCTCCGCCACGACGTCCATGTCCGGCTGGGCGGCGAGCACCATCCGGAACCCGGTGCGCAGCAGCACCTGGTCGTCGACGAGCATCACGCGGATCGCCATCGGGGCCTCTTCCATTCGGTCGTCAGGTCGTCGCAGGGGGTGTGACAGGTGTCAACAGGGGGCGTGCGGGGGTGTCAATGCGCGGGTTTGAGCGGCAGCAGCGCACTGATGCGGAATCCTCCGCCGGGGCGGGGTCCCGCGTCCAGGGTGCCGCCGACCATGCCGACCCGTTCGCGCATGCCGATCAGGCCGTGGCCCCGGCCGTCGAAACCGCCCTCCTCGTACAGCTCGTGCGGGGCGCCCTTGCCGTCGTCCTCCACAAGCAGGCCGAGACCGTCGTCGAAGTACACCAGGCGCACGCTGGCGCCCACGTCGGAACCCCCGTGCTTGCGGGTGTTGGTGAGCGCCTCCTGCACGATGCGGTACGCGGTGAGCTCGACACCGCTGGGCAGCGGGCGCGGAGTGCCCTCGACCTTGAAGTCCACCGGCAGTCCCGACCCCCGGCACTGCTCGACGAGGTCCTCGATCTGCTGCACGTCGGGCTGCGGCACGTACTCCCCGGCCTCCTGGTGCTCGCCGGTGCGCAGCACGCCCAGCAGGCGGCGCATCTCGGCGAGGGCCTGGCGGCCGGTGGAGGAGATCGTCTCCAGGGCCTTCTTCGCCTGGTCGGGGGCGGCGTCGAGGACGTAGGCGGCGCCGTCGGCCTGCACCACCATCACCGACACGTTGTGCGCGACGACGTCGTGCAGTTCGCGGGCTATCCGGGCGCGTTCGGCGGCGACCGCGACCTTGGACTGCGCCTCGCGCTCCTTCTCCAGCCGGGCGGCCCGCTCCTCCAGCTGCGCGAAGTACGCGCGGCGGGTGCGGATGGAGTCGCCGAGCACCCAGGCCAGGGCGAAGGGCACGGCCTGGAGAACCATCACGGCGAGGTTGGTCGCCACGCCCACGTCCTCGTTGGGCCAGCGCAGCTGCGCCAGCGGGGCCGCGCACAGGCCGGCGGCCAGCGCGAGGCGGGAGGCCCAGCGGGCGCCGACCGCCGCGACCGTGTAGACGATCACCAGCAGGGCGAAGTCGGCGGGCAGTGTCGCCACGTCCGTGATCAGCTGCCCCAGGCCCACGGTGAGGGCGAGGACCAGCATCCGCTCGGGCATCCGGCGGCGCAGTGCGACGACCAGCGACAGCAGCAGCACGACCGGAACGGTGAGCGCGGGCAGATCCGTCCCCCGGGCCTCCTCCACGGTCGCTCCGCCGATCACCGAAATCCCGAACAGGACCACGGCCCAGAAGCCGTCGACCCACGTCGGGTGTCTGCGGAGGAAGTCATAGAGGCGCTGCACGTGACCCAGCGTAGGGAAACGAAATGCGTGCAGGGGTCAACCGGAGGGCCGATCCCCGATCGGTACGTGTACTCCGCAAGGTGGAGGCCCGGCATATCCGCGCGCTTGACCTGGGCCGGTGACGACGGCGACGGTGAGGGCGTGGAACCGGTGACGGCAGGGGTTGTGGAGAGCGGTGGCCGGCGGGGCTGGCGGGCGGCGGCTCAGGACGCCCTGTACGGTCCTGGCGGCTTCTACCGCAGGCCCGGCGCGGGCCCGGCCGGGCACTTCCGTACGTCCGTGCACGCCTCGCCGCTGTTCGCCGGCGCGGTGGCGCGGCTGCTGTGCCGGGTCGACGAGGCACTGGGGCGGCCGGCGGTGCTCGACTTCGTGGACATGGCGGCCGGCCGGGGCGAACTGGTCACCGGTGTCCTCGCCGCGCTGCCCGCCGACGTGGCGCCGCGCGTGCGTGCGTACGCCGTCGAACTCGCCGGCCGGCCGGCCGGGCTGGATCACCGGATCGAGTGGCGGGCCGAGCCCCCGGAGGGGATCACGGGACTGCTCTTCGCCAACGAGTGGCTGGACAACGTGCCCGTGGAGGTCGCCGAGGTGGACCCGTCGGGCGTACCGCGGCTGGTGCTGGTGCGCCGGGACGGGACGGAGCGGCTCGGGGAGCCGGTCGCGGGCGCCGAGGCCGAGTGGCTGGCACGGTGGTGGCCGCTGGGGGCCGGGGAAGGGCTCCGCGCGGAGATCGGGCTGCCCCGGGACCGGGCCTGGGCCTCGGCCGTCGGCACGCTCGCGCGAGGGCTCGCCGTCGCCGTGGACTACGCGCACACGGCCACCGCGCGGCCGCCGTTCGGGACGCTCACCGCGTTCCGGGAGGGGCGGGAGACGACGCCCGTGCCGGACGGGTCGTGCGACATCACCGCACACGTCGCCCTGGACGCGTGCGCCGCGGCCTGCGCGCTGCCCGGCACGCGCCTGCTGGCCCAGCGGGACGCCCTGCGCGCCCTGGGCATCAGCGGCGCACGCCCCCCGCTCACCCTGGCGTCCACCGACCCGGCCGGGTACGTACGCGCCCTCGCGGGCGCCGGCGAGGCCGCCGAACTCACCGCGCCGGGCGGACTCGGCGACTTCGGGTGGCTGGTGCAGCCGGTGGGGACCGCGGCCGTACGGGACCTATTTGTCGATGTCGCCGACGACGAAGAACAGTGACCCGAGGATCGCCACCATGTCCGCGACCAGCGTCCCCGGCAGCAGCTCGGTGAGCGCCTGGATGTTGTTGTACGACGCCGAGCGCAGCTTCAGCCGGTACGGGGTCTTCTCGCCCTTGCTGACCAGGTAGTAGCCGTTGATGCCGAGCGGGTTCTCGGTCCACGCGTACGTGTGTCCCTCGGGCGCCTTGAGCACCTTCGGGAGCCGCTGGTTGACCGGTCCCGGGGGCAGTTCGGCGAGCCGGTCGAGGCAGGCGTCGGCGAGGTCGAGGGCGTTGTGGGTCTGCTCCAGGAGGCACTCGAAGCGGGCGAGGCAGTCGCCCTCCGCGCGGGTCACCACCTTCAGGACGTCGCCCAGTTCGCCGTAGGCGAGGTACGGCTCGTCGCGGCGCAGGTCGAAGTCGACGCCGGAGGCGCGCGCGATCGGCCCGCTCACGCCGTACGCGTGCACCGCCTCCGGGGACAGCACGCCGACGCCGCGCGTGCGGCCGCGGAAGATCTCGTTGCCGAGCACCAGGTCGTCGAAGCGGTCCATGCGGGAGCGGACGTCGGCGACGGCGCCACGCGCGCGCGTGGTCCATCCGGCAGGGAGGTCCTCCTTGAGGCCGCCCACGCGGTTGAACATGTAGTGCATGCGCCCGCCGGAGACCTCCTCCATGACGTGCTGGAGCTCCTCGCGCTCCCGGAAGGCGTAGAAGATCGGGGTGATGCCGCCCAGTTCCAGCGGATAGGAGCCGAGGAACATCAGGTGGTTGAGCACCCGGTTCAGCTCCGCGAGCAGCGTGCGCAGCCACACCGCGCGCTCGGGGACCTCCATGCCGAGCATCCGCTCCACGGCGAGGACCACACCCAGCTCGTTGGAGAACGCCGACAGCCAGTCGTGGCGGTTGGCCAGCATGATGATCTGGCGGTAGTCGCGGGCCTCGAACAGCTTCTCCGCGCCCCGGTGCATGTAGCCGATCACGGGCTCCGCGCGGATGATGCGCTCGCCGTCCAGGACGAGCTTCAGCCGCAGCACGCCGTGCGTGGACGGGTGCTGGGGCCCGATGTTGAGCACCATGTCGGTGCTCTCCGCCGCGCCGCCGATACCGACCATGGTCTCCGTCGTAGGAGTCATGAACACAGTCTCCCCTACGTACGCTGGCCCCATGGAGACGGGGAGCCCGCACGACACGGGGACAGCGGGAACGGACGGGCCGGCGGTCCCGGGCGGCGAGGAGCCGGTGTGGATCGCGCTGCCCCCGGGGCTGCTGAAGATGCGGCGGCTGCTGCTGGTGGTGTGGCTGGGGCTGCTGACCCTGGCCACCGCACTGGTGCCGGGGCTGCTGGCCGGGCCCGGCTGGGCCGCCTTCGCGTTGCTGCCACTGGCCCTGCTGATCTGGGGCTGGGTGCTGCTGGGGCGGAACTGGCGTTCCTGGCGGTACGCGGAACGCGCCGACGACCTGCTGATCAGCCGGGGCGTCCTGTGGCGCCAGGAGACGATCGTGCCGTACGGACGGATGCAGCTGGTCGAGGTCGCCTCCGGGCCCGTGGAACGGCACTTCGGGCTGGCCAGCGTGCAGCTGCACACGGCGGCGGCGGCGACCGACGCCACCATCCCCGGCCTCGACCCGGCCGAGGCGGAGCGGCTGCGCGACCGGCTCACCGAGCTCGGCGAGGCCCGATCGGCGGGGCTGTGACGGCCCCCGACGTCCACGAGGACGTACGCGGCCGGCCGCCCGTGACCGAGCGGCGGCTGCACCCCGTCACACCGCTCAGGCGGGCGTGGGCGCCCGTCGCGGTGCTGATCGGGTGGGCGCTGCACGACCCCGACCAGGCACAGCGCCAGCTGACCCGGCTGACGACGACGACCCTGCTGATCGGTCTCGCCGTACTCATCCCGGCCGCCGCCCTCTACGGCTTCCTGACCTGGTGGTTCACCCACTTCGCGGTGACCGAGAGCGAGCTGCGCATCCGGACCGGGCTGCTGTTCCGGCGCACCGCGCACATCCGGCTTGAGCGGATCCAGGCCATCGACGTCACCCAGCCGCTGCTCGCGCGGGTGGCGGGCGTGGCGAAGCTCAGACTCGACGTCATAGGCACCGACAAGAAGGACGAACTCGCCTTCCTGGGCGCCGACGAGGCGCGCGCCCTGCGCGCGGAACTCCTCGCGCGGGCGGCGGGTTTCGCGCCGGAGACCGCGCACGAGGTGGGCGAGGCGCCGTCCCGGCAGATGCTGCGGGTGCCGCCGGGCGTCCTCGCCGTCTCCCTGCTGCTGACCGGGGCGACCTGGGGCTGGCTCCTCGTCGCCGGCATCGTGGTGCCGTTGCTGTGGATGGCCACCCACAGCCTGTGGACGGTCCTCGCCGCGGCCGTGCCGATGCTGGGCGCGGCGGGCGCGAGCAGCGTGGGGCGGTTCGTCGCCGAGTACGACTGGACGCTGGGCGAGTCACCCGACGGGCTGCGGATCGACCACGGGCTGCTGGACCGGGCGCACGAGACGGTGCCGCCGGGGCGCGTGCAGACGGTGCGGCTGGTCGAGCCGCTGCTGTGGCGGCGGCGCGACTGGGTCCGGGTGGAGCTGGACGTGGCGGGTTCGTCCAACTCCCTGCTGCTGCCGGTCGCTCCGCGCGAGCTGGCCGAATCGGTCGTCGCGCGGGTGCTGCCCGGGGTGAGCGTGCCCCCGCGCGAGGCGCTCTCCCCACCGCCGCGCCGCGCGCGGTGGTGCGTTCCGTTCTGGTGGCGGGGTTACGGACTCGCCGTCACCGACGCGGTGTTCGCCGCCCGCCACGGGCTGCTGCGACGCAGTCTGTCCCTGGTGCCGCACGCCAAGGTGCAGAGCGTACGGCTGGTCCAGGGCCCCTGGCAGCGGGCCCGGGGCGTCGCGGACGTCCACGTGGACACCGGCGCGAACAAGTCGGTGACGGCCCACCTCCGGGACGCCGCGGAGGCGGCGGCCCTCCTGCGGTCCCAGGCGGAGCGTTCCCGCACCGGCCGCAGGGACGCCCGCCCGGACCGCTGGATGGCCTGACCCGCGCGGGATGACGGAGCGCCTGCCGGGGCCGCCGAAACGACGGCACGCAGGCCCCGGGGCATCTGCCCGGGCCTCTGAGACGGGCGGCGCACGGAGCGGGGAGTGGCTGCCGGAGCCACTGGGGCAGATGGCACACAGGCCGCGAGAACGCCCGCCGGGGCCACTGGGGCGGCGGCACACGGGCAAGCGCCCGCCGGGGCCACTGAGGTACGGCGCGCGGGCGAGGAAAAGCCGCGCACCGGCCGGGGAACCCGTCCCGGCCGGTGGACGGTGTCGCCCGCACGCGCGCGCTCGCAGCGGAACGCCGACGGGCCCCGCGCGGTGTGCGCGGGGCCCGTCGGGGTGGCCGGTGGTTCAGGAGGCCGCGCTGCGCAGGCCCTCGACGTCGATGTGTTCCGTCTCGTCGTGTGCCGTCAGGTCGATGACCTGACCGATGCCGCGCGACTCCTCGTCGGCGGGCTTGAACCGCGCCTCGGCGTCCGCCTTGTGCAGCGCGAGCGCCTCCTGGCCGACGACATCGGCGAGGTCCTCGTTCTGCACGGCGTCCAGGGCGGCGCCGTCCGTGTCCTTCTTCGTCCCGAAGAAGTCGAAGCCGCCCTCGGACACCGGTCGCCGCACCGGTGCGGTCGGCGGTACGACCGCCACCGCCGTCGGTACGGTGAAGTGCCCGGAGGGCTGCCGCACGGGCTGGGCCGGAGGATCGGCCGGCGCGGGGGAGGCGGTCGTACGCTCGTGCTCGTCGACCGCCCCGGTCTGCCCCTCGGCCTCGTCCTCCTGCTCCTGCTCCTGCTCCTGCTCGGACCGCCTCGTGGGCTCGGGGCCGTCGTCCTCGGGACTCTTGGGGGAGCCGTCGTCCTTCGGGGAGCCGTCGTCCTTCGGCGTGCCACCGGTCCGGGCGGCGTCGTCGGCCGGACCGGACGCCTCGTCGGTCCGTACGGCCGTGTCGGCCCCGTCCTCCGCGGCGTCCGCGTCGTCGGCGAGCCGTGCCAGCGCCGCGTCGGCGCGCAGGAACAGCTTCGACCCCTCCGGCGAGAAGACGGAGGGAACGGAGGGAGCCGCCGGCGCCTCCTCGGTGACGGCCTCGTCCTGCTCCGCCGTCTCGGACGCGACCTCCGCGGGCGCCGCCGCGCCGTCGGGCGCCGCCGACGGTCCCGCCGGCAGCGCGCGGGCCGGAACCGCGGCCTCTATCTCGAGCACCCGGCGTTCCTCCAGGACGCTCGCCCGTTCGACCTCCGACGCGGCGTACCGCCGCAGCAGAGCCGCGTGCTCGTTGCGCAGCCCGGCGAGTTCCGCGCGCTTGGCGCGCAACCGCTGCTCCAGTTTCACCCGCAGCTCGCGCGACTCCTCGAGGTCGGACTCCAGTTCGGCGACCCGCTCCTCGAAACGCCATTCGTCACTCGCACGCGCGCGCGTGAGATCGGCGACGCGTTTGCCCGCCTGGGTGTCCCAGTGCCGCATGACGACGGCGCCGCCCATCGCCGTGGCCGCGGCGACCGCGGCCAGGACACGAAGCACCATCGGTTGCGTGAACACCCAGGGCCCCAGGGCGCAGACGACGGACACGCCTGCGATCGCCGACGGGGGCAGCATCCTGTGCAGGGGCGGGGAATGGCGGTGACGTCCACGTGGCATGGCCAGAAACTTACCGCGCGTAGGCGAATGTTGGTGCCCCACCCCGTAAAAACAAAGCCATACCGAGGCTTTCACAGGGCATCAGGGAACGCGCACCCCACGTGAATAGACGTATTGCCCAATTATCAAGATCGTTTATTGCCTGTGAACCGCCCGCCGAACTCCGCCCGGTGAACTCGGTCCGGTGAACTCGGTCCGCCGAACTCCCCGCATCCCCCACCGCTTTGCGCACGCGGTGAACCCTTCCCCCAAGACACCGCCCCGAAGGGCGCAATGTCACCGGATGCCCGAATCGACACCGGCGCGAAGGTCCCTCGCGGAACCACAGGGTGCGCTGCCGACCGGGACGGGTGAGGAAGCCCCGGGCGGCTCCCCCGGCGGCGAGGCAGGGACCCGGGAGACCGGACCGGACGTCCGGGAACCCGGTGACGAGGCAGCGGTGGACGTCCGGGATCCCTCCCTCGCCGGCCGGCTGCGAAGCCCGGGGAGAACGTGTCCGTGACCCGGAGGGCGGCCCCGGACGCCCCGTCCGGCCCGAGGCGGACCCCGTCCCCTTACTGGGCCTACGCTGAACATATGAGCAACCACAGCGGACGCCGCCAGGTCGCGGGCCTTCCTCACCGGGACCGCTGCGCGGTCATGGGAGTCGTGAACGTCACCCCCGACTCCTTCTCCGACGGCGGCCGCTGGTTCGACACGACGACCGCCGTCAAGCACGGCCTCGACCTGGTCGCCCAGGGCGCCGACCTGGTCGACGTCGGCGGCGAGTCCACCCGGCCCGGCGCCACCCGCGTCGACGAGGCCGAGGAGCTCAAGCGCGTCATCCCCGTGGTCCGCGGCCTCGCCTCCGAGGGCGTCACCATCTCCGTCGACACCATGCGCGCCTCCGTCGCCGAACAGTCCCTCGCGGCCGGCGCCGCCCTGGTCAACGACGTCAGCGGCGGACTCGCCGACCCCGCCATGATCCCCGTCGTCGCCGCCGCCGGCGCCCCCTTCGTCGTCATGCACTGGCGCGGCTTCCTGGAGGGCGGCAACATCGAGGGCGTGTACGCCGACGTGGTCACGGAGGTCGCCGAGGAACTGCGCACGCGCGTGGAGGCCGTCCTGGAAGGCGGCATCGCCGCCGACCGTGTGATCGTCGACCCCGGCCTCGGCTTCTCCAAGGGCGCCGACCACGACCTGGCCCTCCTCGCCCGCCTCGACCGTGTCCTGGCCCTCGGCCGCCCGGTGCTCGTCGCCGCCTCCCGCAAGCGGTTCCTCGGACGCGTCCTGGCCGGCCCGGACGGCGCGGCCCCGCCCGCGCGGGAACGCGACGCGGCCACCGCCGCCGTCTCCGCCCTCGCCGCGCAGGCCGGCGCCTGGGCGGTCCGCGTGCACGAGGTACGCGCCACCGCGGACGCCGTACGGGTCACACGCGCCATCGCGCAGGCGCGCACGGCGGACACCACACCCCCCGAACCCGGCGCGCACGGCGCAGAAGGAGCCCGGTGAGCGCGCCCCACACCGATGTCGAGCACGTCGAGGCCGCCAACACCGCCTTCTACGAGGCGCTCGAAAGGGGCGACTTCGAAGAGGTCGCGTCACTCTGGCTGACCCCCGGCGACCTCGGCGTCGACGAGTCGTACCACGACCCCGCGGACGCCGGCGTGGTCTCCTGCGTGCACCCCGGCTGGCCCGTGCTCACCGGACGCGGCGAGGTGCTCAGGTCGTACGCCCTGATCATGGCGAACACCGACTACATCCAGTTCTTCCTCACCGACACCCATGTCTCCGTCACCGGCGACACCGCCCTGGTGACCTGCACCGAGAACATCCTCAGCGGCGGCCCCGCCCCCGAGGCCGGCGAGGAACTCGGCCCTCTGGTCGGCCAGCTCGTCGTCGCCACCAACGTGTTCCGGCGCACCCCGTCCGGCTGGAAGCTCTGGGCCCACCACGCCTCCCCGGTCCTCGCCGAGGAAGAGGACGACGAGGACGACGACACCCCGGCCTGAGCGGGTAGACGGACCTCAGGACCCGTCACTCCCTCACCGGAAGCGGCCGGCATCACGGCGGGGCGGGCAGGGCCGTCACCCCGCCGTGAACCCCCGGCCTCCCCGGGGGGAACGGGCGGTGACGTTCCCGGCCACCGGCCCTCGTCCGCACCCCCGGGTCACCGGCGCTGTCGGTGCCCGCGGGTAGATTCGAGTACGGGCCGGTGTGCCGCCCGCAGGCACCGACCGGCCGGACCGACGACTGCAGGAGTGATTCGCGTGGATCGTGTCGCGCTGCGCGGCCTGAAGGCCCGCGGGCACCACGGTGTGTTCCCCAAGGAACGCGAGGAGGGCCAGACCTTCATCGTGGACCTCGTCCTCGGCCTGGACACCCGGCCGGCCGCGGCCGACGACGACCTGACGAAGACCGTGCACTACGGCATCGTGGCCGAGGAGGTCGTGGCGGTCGTCCAGGGCGAGCCGCTCAACCTCATCGAGACACTCGCCGAGCACATCGCCCAGGCCTGTCTGAAGCACGACGTGGTGCAGGAGGTCGAGGTGTGCGTCCACAAGCCGGACGCGCCGATCACCGTGCCCTTCGACGACGTGACCGTCACCATCACCCGGAGCCGCGTATGACCAGGCCGTCCACCCAGGGCCAGACCGACCCGACCGTTCAGCCCGTCCCCGCCTCCGTGGTCGAGCAGGTCGACGCCGCCGACACCACCCTGCACAATCCGAAACGGGCCGTGATCTCCCTCGGCGCCAATCTCGGCAACCGCCTGGAGACCCTCCAGGGGGCCGTGGACGCCCTGGAGGACACCCCGGGCATCCGGGTCAAGGCCGTCTCCCCCGTGTACGAGACGGAGCCGTGGGGCGTCGAGCCCGGCAGCCAGCCCTCGTACTTCAACGCGGTCGTGGTCCTGAAGACCACCCTGCCCCCGTCCTCCCTGCTGGAGCGGGCGCACGCGGTCGAGGAGGCCTTCCACCGGGTCCGGGACGAGCGCTGGGGCCCGCGCACCCTGGACGTGGACATCGTCTCCTACGCGGATCTCCACTCCGACGACCCGCACCTCACGCTCCCGCACCCCCGCGCCCACGAGCGCGCCTTCGTGCTCGCCCCCTGGCACGACGTCGACCCCGAGGCGGAGCTCCCCGGCCGCGGCCCGGTCGCCGATCTCCTCGGCACGGTCGCCCGTGAGGGCGTCACATCCCGCGCCGACCTGGAACTCCGGCTGCCCGAGTAGCCGTTAAGGTCGACACGACCACATTCCGGGGCACCGTCCGGGGGAACGCGAAGGGACACCGTGAAAGAGCTGCGCATCAGGGTGCTGGCAGGCGTCTTCGTCGTGACCGGGATCCTGTCCTGGGCCGGCGCCCGCCTCTGGAACTCCTTGGGCACCCTTCCGAGCGTGCCCGTGGCCGCGCCCGTCGTCCTCGCCCTGATCGCGGTGGTCCTCGCGGCCACCGCGCTCTCCCTCCGCGCCCGTCTCAAGGCCCAGCGCGAGCGACAGGCAGACGCCAAGGGAGTCGATCCCCTGATGGCGGCCCGCGCGGTCGTGTTCGGGCAGGCCAGCGCCCTGGTGGCCGCGCTCGTCGCCGGCATGTACGGCGGCACGGGCGTCTTCCTGCTGGAGTCCCTGGACATCCCCGCCCGCCGTGACCAGGCCATCTACGCCGGCTTCTCGGTCCTGGCGGGCATCGGCGTCATAGCGGCGGCCCTCTTCCTGGAGCGCGTCTGCAAGCTCCCGGAGGACGACGACACGGGCGGCCCGGGCACGGCTCCCGCGGCGTGAGGCGCGCTCGCGTCAGCGCGCCATGATCAGGCTCATCGCCTCGTTGCGCGTCGCCGCGTCCCGCAGCTGGCCGCGCACGGCCGAGGTGAGGGTCTTCGCGCCGGGCTTGCGGATGCCCCGCATCGACATGCACATGTGCTCGCACTCCACGACCACGATCACCCCGCGCGGCTCCAGGATCTCCATCAGGGAGTCCGCTATCTGCGTGGTGAGTCGTTCCTGCACCTGCGGACGGCGGGCGTAGACGTCCACCAGCCGGGCCAGCTTGGACAGTCCCGTGATCTTGCCGTTGGTGGCCGGAATGTACCCGACGTGCGCCACGCCCCGGAACGGCACCAGGTGGTGTTCACAGGTCGAGTACACCTCGATGTCCTTGACGAGCACCATCTCGTCGTGACCGAGGTCGAACGTCGTCGTCAGCACGTCCTCGGGCTTCTGCCACAGCCCCGCGAATATCTCCCGGTACGCCCGCGCCACCCGTGCCGGCGTCTCCAGCAGGCCCTCCCGGTCGGGGTCCTCGCCGACGGCGATCAGCAGCTCGCGTACGGCGTTCTGGGCCCGCTTCTCGTCGAACTCGCCGATGGGGGCCATGCCGTCCAGCGTCACGGGGTCGGTCATGTGAGGTGCCTCGTTCCTGTGCCTTCACGCGTGAGGGCACGCGTCTCAACTGCGGGTACACAAAATGCCGCGCCCCCCAGGCTAGAACCAGGGGGGCACGGCATCCATTCCGGGCCCGGTGGGGCCACCGGGAGCCTCGGGATCAGCTCTCGGGGCGTTCCTCCGGGGTCCGCTCCGGCGCCGGGGCGGGGTCCGCCACGGTGCTCTTGGCGGTGGTGATGGCCGGCGTCGCGCCGTTCGCCCCGTTCGTCAGGGCCAGCTCCTTGGGGGAGAGGACCGGCGGGCGGGTGGACGGCGTACGGCGGGAGGAACCGGTCCAAGCGGGCCTGGGCGGGCGCTTGACGATCGGCGCGAAGACCTCGGCGATCTCCTCCTTGCCCAGCGTCTCCCGCTCCAGGAGGGCCAGGACCAGGTTGTCGAGGACGTCACGGTTCTCGACGAGGATCTCCCACGCCTCGTTGTGCGCGGTCTCGATGAGCTTCTTGACCTCTTCGTCGACCAGCGCGGCGACCTCTTCCGAGTAGTCGCGCTGGTGGGCCATCTCGCGCCCGAGGAACGGCTCGGTGTTGTCGCCGCCGAACTTGATCGCACCGAGACGCTCGGTCATGCCGTACTGCGTGACCATCGCGCGGGCCACACTGGTGGCCTTCTCGATGTCGTTGGCTGCACCGGTGGTCGGGTCGTGGAAGACGAGCTCCTCGGCCGCGCGGCCGCCCAGCATGTAGGCGAGCTGGTCCAGCATCTCGTTGCGCGTGGTCGAGTACTTGTCCTCGTCCGGGAGCACCATCGTGTAGCCGAGGGCACGGCCTCGGGAGAGGATCGTGATCTTGTGGACGGGGTCGGAGTTCGGGGAAGCAGCCGCGACCAGGGCGTGTCCGCCCTCGTGGTACGCGGTGATCTTCTTCTCCTTGTCCGACATGATCCGGGTCCGCTTCTGCGGGCCCGCGACCACACGGTCGATCGCCTCGTCCAGCATCTTGTTGTCGATCAGCTTCTGATCGCTGCGCGCGGTCAGCAGCGCGGCCTCGTTCAGCACGTTGGCCAGGTCGGCGCCGGTCATGCCGGGGGTGCGGCGGGCGACGGCCGAGAGGTCGACGTCCGGGGCGACCGGCTTGCCCTTCTGGTGCACCTTGAGGATCTCGAGACGGCCCTGCATGTCCGGTCGGTCGACCGCGATCTGGCGGTCGAAGCGGCCGGGACGCAGCAGCGCCGGGTCGAGGATGTCGGGCCGGTTCGTCGCGGCGATGAGGATCACGCCGCCCTTGACGTCGAAGCCGTCCATCTCGACGAGGAGCTGGTTCAGGGTCTGCTCGCGCTCGTCGTGACCACCGCCGAGGCCGGCGCCGCGGTGGCGGCCGACCGCGTCGATCTCGTCGACGAAGACGATCGCCGGCGCGTTGGCCTTGGCCTGCTCGAACAGGTCACGGACCCGGGAGGCACCGACACCGACGAACATCTCGACGAAGTCGGAACCGGAGATCGAGTAGAACGGCACACCGGCCTCGCCCGCGACGGCACGCGCGAGCAGGGTCTTGCCCGTACCGGGCGGACCGTAGAGCAGGACGCCCTTGGGGATCTTCGCCCCGACTGCCTGGAACTTCGCCGGCTCCTGCAGGAACTCCTTGATCTCGTGGAGCTCCTCCACCGCCTCGTCCGACCCCGCGACGTCGGAGAACGTCGTCTTCGGGGTGTCCTTGGTGATGAGCTTCGCCTTGGACTTGCCGAACTGCATGACGCGGGAGCCGCCGCCCTGCATCTGGTTCATCAGGAACAGGAAGACCACGACGATGAGGACGAAGGGCAGCAGGGACAGCAGAATGCTCACGAACGGGTTCTGCTTGGACGGCGAAACCGTGTAGCCGTCCGGGATCTGCTTGTTCTGGAACTTGTCCTGCAGCGTGCTGGCGATGGTGACGCCCTGGTCGCCGATGTAGCTCGCCTGGATCTTCGAGCTGTCCTTGACCTCGACGCCGTCCTTGAGCTGGACCTTGATGGTCTGCTCGTCGCCGGTGGTCAGCTTGGCCGACTCGACTTTGTTCTCATTGATCGCCTGGACGACCTCGCCGGTGTCCACCGTCTTGTAGCCGCCGGACGAGCCGACGACCTGCATCAACACGACCACGGCGAGGACGGCCAGCACGATCCACATGACCGGCCCACGGAAGTATCGCTTCACGTCCATCCATACGGAGCGGTGCCGCCCCGTCCCTCCTGCCATAGTGAGTTTGATAAAGACTGTTCTTCGGACGGTACCCCAGCTTTGTCCCCCGAAGCTGCGGGGGACAGCCGGCAATCGCGTCCACGCATGCTCCAACGCCGCGGAGCCCGCCGGGGTTCCCGATCACCGTACGGCGGACCGGGTTCCCGGGTTCAGCCGCCGTAGACGTGGGGCGCGAGCGTACCGACGAACGGGAGGTTGCGGTACTTCTCGGCGTAGTCGAGGCCGTAACCGACGACGAACTCGTTGGGGATGTCGAAGCCGGCCCATTCCACGTCGATGGCGACCTTGGCGGCATCGGGCTTGCGCAGCAGCGTGCACACCTTGAGGGAGGCGGGCTCGCGCGAGCCGAGGTTGGAGATCAGCCAGGACAGGGTCAGTCCGGAGTCGATGATGTCCTCGACGATCAGGACGTGCCGGCCCTTGATGTCGGTGTCGAGGTCCTTGAGGATCCGCACCACACCGGAGGACTGGGTGCCCGCCCCGTACGAGGACACGGCCATCCAGTCCATCGTGACGGGGGTGGACAGCGCCCGCGCGAGGTCGGCCATCACCATCACCGCGCCCTTGAGCACGCCGACGATCAGCAGGTCCTTGCCCGCGTACTCCGCGTCGATCTTCGCTGCCAGCTCCACCAGCTTGGCGTCGATCTCTTCCTTGGTGATGAGCACCTTCTCGAGGTCGGCACCCATGTCTTTCGCGTCCACCCGCATCACTTTCGGTCGTCCCACCGGCCGGTCCGGTCCGCCCCGCGACTCGTACGGGTCGGTGGGGTCCGGATTCAGCCCTGCCGAATCACCAGTCTGCCACCCTGCCGGCGGGCGACGACCCGGCCGGGCAGATTGATGGCCCCCTGGCCGCGCCAGCCGGTGATCAGCCGGTCGACCTCCTCGATGTGGCGGGCGAACAGCGAACCGGCCGGCGCGCCGGCCTCGATGGCGGCGCGGCGCAGCACGCGACGGCGCACGGCGGGCGGCAGGTCGTGCAGCGCGGCGCACTCCAGACGGCCGTCGGCGTCGCGGACGCCGGCTTCGGCCCGGCCGGCCCAGGCGTCGAGGGCGTCGGCGTCGTCGCGGGAGAGCTGGGCCGTACGGGCGAGGGCCTCGACGACGCCCTTGCCGAGGGCCTTCTCCAGGGCGGGCAGGCCCTCGTGGCGGAGCCGGGAGCGGGTGTAGGCGGGGTCGGCGTTGTGCGGGTCGTCCCAGACGGGCAGGGACTGGACCATGCACGCCTTGCGGGCGGTCTGCCGGTCGAGCCGGAGGAAGGGGCGCCGGTAACGGCCGTCGGCCCCCGAGACCGCGGCCATTCCGGACAGGGAACGGATGCCGGAGCCGCGGGCCAGGCCGAGCAGGACGGTCTCGGCCTGGTCGTCGCGGGTGTGGCCGAGCAGGACGGCGGCGGCGCCGTGCCGTTCGGTGGCGGCGTCCAGGGCGGCGTAGCGGGCGTCCCGGGCGGCGGCCTCGGGTCCGCCGTCGCGGCCGACGGTGACCGCGACGGACTCGACGGGGTCGAGGCCGAGTTCGCGCAGGCGCGAGGCGACCTCGGCGGCGCGCAGGTCGGAGCCTGCCTGGAGGCCGTGGTCGACGGTGACGCCGCCGGCGCGGACGCCGAGGCGGGGGGCTTCGAAGGCGAGGGCGGAGGCGAGCGCCATGGAGTCCGCGCCGCCGGAGCAGGCCGCGAGCACGAGCGGTGAGGGGGGCGGCTCGTGCGCGGGGTGGCCGGGCGTGCGGCCGTGGTCGTCGAGGATGTCGTTCAGGACGCGGCGGACCGCCAGGCGTATCGCCGCGACCGCAGGATGGGGACCCATGTCCGGTTCCCTTCATGAAGTTGTCGGGGGGTGAACCCGAGGTTCGGTCACTCAGAGTGTGTAGATGGTGACAGAACCGGGCCGTTCCCCGAGCATTGCACGCCTACTCAGGGCTCACGGTCCCTCGGACGGGTGATTGGAGGGGCGTTTGTCTGCCGTCGGCCGTATGCGGCGCATGACGGTGCGCGGGGCTCAGGCTTCCGGTTTGCGGTGCACCCGTGTGATCCAGTCCGCCGGTTTGGCGATCTCCGCCTTGGTGGGAAGCGTGTTGGGCGAGGTCCACACCCGGTTGAAGCCGTCCATGCCGACCTCCTCGACGACGGCGCGCACGAAGCGTTCGCCGTCGCGGTACTGACGGAGCTTGGCGTCCAGGCCGAGCAGCTTGCGCAGGGCCATGTCCAGGCGGGAGGCGCCCTTGGCGCGGCGCTGCTGGAACTTCTCGCGGATCTCGGCGACGCTCGGCACGACCTGGGGTCCGACGCCGTCCATCACGAAGTCGGCGTGGCCCTCCAGCAGGGACATCACGGCGGTGAGACGGCCGAGGACCTCGCGCTGGGCGGGGGTCTGCACGAGCTCGACGAGGGAGCGCCCCTCGTCGCCCTCCTCGCCCTCGGGGCGGCCTCCGGCAAGCGACTGGGCGGCTTCCCGGACGCGTTCCAGGACGGTCATGGGATCGACGTCGGTCTCCGCCAGGAACGACTGGATCTCGCCCTCCAGGTGGTCCCGCAGCCAGGGCACGGCGGTGAACTGGGTGCGGTGGGTCTCCTCGTGGAGGGTCACCCACAGGCGGAAGTCGTGCGGTTCGACGTCGAGTTCGCGTTCGACGTGGACGATGTTGGGGGCGACGAGCAGCAGCCGCCCGGCGCCGTTCGCGCCGGCCGGGAGGTCGCGGGTGGCGGGGGCGAAGGTCTCGTACTGGCCGAGGACGCGGGAGGCGAGGAAGGACAGCAGCATGCCCAGCTCCACGCCGGTGACCTTGCCGCCGACGGCGCCGAGGACCATGTTGCCGGGGCCGGTGCCGCGCCGTTCCTGCATCTTGTCGAGGAGCGGTTTGAGCAGTTCGCGGAAGCCGGCGACGTTGGCCCGGACCCAGCCGGGGCGGTCGACGACGAGGACGGGGGTGTCGTGGGTCTCCGCGGTGCCCAGCCGAGTGAAGCCCCGGACGTGTTCCTCCGAGGCCTTCGCGTGCCGGCGCAGTTCCGCGACGACGGCCCGTGCCTCGTCGCGGCTCACGTCGGGGCCCGGCCGCATGAGCCGGGTCGCGGTCGCGACCGCGAGATTCCAGTCGACCATCCCGGAAGAGGCAGCACCACCGATGCTCGTCATGCGTCAACGGTACGTGAGTGGCCCGGTTCGGGGCAGGGCGGCGAGGTGCCCGGGTGGGACGGCCGGGCGCCGGCACCGGGGCGCGGGAGCGGTCGGCGTGCCTTCGGTTTTCGCCCCCGCCGCCCCTTCCCTCCCCCACTCTCGGCTTCGCTCGAGCGGGAGGTACCCCCACCGTCCCTGGGGGCTTCGCCCCCAGACCCCCTTCGCGCAGTTCCCCGCACTCCCCTTTTTTGCCGCCGCTCTTGGGTCAGCGGCAGCCGCACGCCGCCAGAGCCGTGGCCGCCTTGTCGAGTGCGGACTGGGCCGCCGTGGGGGCGGTGGTGGCGTTCGCCAGGAAGGCGAACGCCAGCAGGCGGCCGTCCTTGTCGACGACCGTGCCCGCCAGTGTGTTCACGCCGGTGAGCGTGCCGGTCTTGGCGCGTACGACGCCGGCCGCGCCGTCGGTGTAGCGACCGGTGAGAGTGCCGGTGAAGCCGGCGACGGGCAGGCCGGTGAGGGCGGGGCGCAGCTCGGGGTGGGCCGGGTCGCCGGCCTTCACGAGCAGGGCGGTGAGAAGGCCGGCGGTGAGTTTGTCGCGCCGGTCGAGGCCGCTGCCGTCCTTGATGTCGATGCCGGCGCCCTCGAGCGGGAGACCGAGGTGCTTCAGGCGGGCGGTGATCGCCTCGCCGCCGCCGGCGAAGTCGGCGCTCCTGCCGGTGGCCAGGGCGGTGTGGCGGGCGAGGGCCTCGGCGATGTCGTTGTCGCTGTTGGTCAGCATCCGCTCGACGAGGGCGGCCAGCGGGGGCGAGGAGACCGCGGCGAGGGCGGAGGCGCGGGTGGTGGCCTTCGAGGGACCGGGAGGCGTGGCCTTGACGCCGTGCTCCTTCAACAGCTCGCCGAACGTCCGCGCGGCGTCGGCCGCCGGGTCCGCGGCCCGCGGGGCCGGGCCGCTGGTGGAGCCGTCGGTGCGGGCCTCGTCGACCATGAGGGGAGTGACGGCGGCGATGTTCGGGTTGACCCCGATCGGGTGAATCGTGGTGCCCTTGTAGAGGGTCGTGTCGTACGACAGCGTCACCTCGCGCACCCCGCGCTTGGCCAGGGCGGCGGCAGTGCGCTCGGCGAGGTCGCGCAGGCTCGCGAGTTCCCCGGCGTCCTTCCGCGCGGTGAGCGTGGGGTCGCCGCCGCCGACCAGGACGACCTCCTCGGTGTCGGGTTCGTACACCGCGCGGGTGGTGAGGCGGTGGTCGGCGCCCATCGCGGAGAGCGCGGCGACGGCGGTGGCGATCTTGGTGGTCGAGGCGGGGACGAGCGCGTCCCCGGAGCCGGTGCCGTAGAGCCGTTCGCCGGTGGCCACGTCGACCACGGCGGCGGAGCGGCGGCCGAGCGCCGGGTTCGTCAGCAGCGGGTCGAGGACGGCGCTGAGGGCCTTGCCGCCGGGCGCCGGCTTCACGGCGGTGGCGGTGGAGCCGAGGCCGGTGAGCACGGAGACGGCCGGCGCGGCGGCCTGGGATCCGCGGGGCGGCGTACCGGCGTGGGCGCGGGTGCCGCCGTGATCTGTGCCACGCGCGGCTTCCAGGGCCACGGCCCGGCCCCGCTCGGCCGTACGCTGACCCGAGGAGTCCCAGGGACCGGCGGCGGTCACCACACCCGCGGCCAGCGCCAGACCGGCGGTGGCGGCGGTCACGGTGAACTGCCAGGTCTTCGGCCGCGGGACCCGCGGTGATCCCGGCCGGTCCGGCCGCGCGAACCGTGGCCCGACGGCCGCGGCGACGCGCGCCAGACGTGGCCGTACGGTCTTTGCGGCCCAGGCGAGACGAGGTCGTACGGCGTCCGCGATCCGCACGACGTGCGGTCCCGCGGCCCGCCAAGGCCTCAGCTCTGGCACGACCACCAGCCCCTTTCGCGATCACACACCTGCGTGAGGGACACTTAACCACCAGAACTATGTGCTGATCATGGAGGAGCGTCCGGTGGAGTTCGACGTCACGATCGAGATCCCGAAGGGTTCGCGGAACAAGTACGAGGTGGACCACGAGACGGGTCGGATCCGCCTGGACCGTCGGCTCTTCACCTCGACCGCCTACCCGACCGACTACGGCTTCGTCGAGAACACCCTCGGCGAGGACGGCGACCCGCTGGACGCGCTGGTCATCCTGGACGAGCCGACGTTCCCGGGCTGCCTGATCCGCTGCCGCGCGATCGGCATGTTCCGGATGACGGACGAGGCCGGCGGCGACGACAAGCTGCTCTGCGTCCCGTCGACGGACCCGCGCGTGGAGCACCTGCGGGACATCCACCACGTGTCCGAGTTCGACCGCCTGGAGATCCAGCACTTCTTCGAGGTCTACAAGGACCTGGAGCCGGGCAAGTCGGTCGAGGGCGCCAACTGGGTCGGCCGGGTGGACGCCGAGGCGGAGATCGAGCGGTCCTACAAGCGTTTCAAGGAGACGGGCGGCCACTGAGCCCTCCCTCTGCCAGGCGCAGGAACGGGCCGCACGCGCGCGTGCGGCCCGTTCTGCTGTGCGTGCGCATACTGAGGCTGTACGGGGCAGGCTTACGGACGGCGTCGTAAAGGCCTTACGGACGGTGTCGTCGAGGGAGAGCGGAGCAGGTGAGGGACGCGGAGGACCGCAAGCCGCAGTCGGACGAGGCGAGGAGCGCGTTCACGCCTCCTCTCGGTGTCGCGGCGCCGGCCGAGGCGGAGTCGTCGACGACGTCCGAGTTCGCCGTCCCCGACGGGCTGGCCGTCCCGAAGACCGGTACGGAGTCCGAGGCGACCTCCGAGTTCGCCCTTCCGGACGGTCTGGACGTGGCCCCGCCGCCCCCGGACGGGACGGAGGGGTCGGCGTTCAGCGCGCCCAGCACCTACAGCGCGAAGCAGACGGCCGCGTTCACCCCGGCGAGCGGGATCCCGCTGGTCAGCCTGGCCAAGGACGTGCCGTGGCAGGACCGGATGCGCACCATGCTGCGCATGCCGGTGGCCGAGCGGCCGGCACCGGAACCGGTGCAGCGGCACGACGAGGCCGGGCCGGCCGTGCCCCGCGTGCTCGACCTGACCCTGCGCATCGGCGAGCTGCTGCTGGCGGGCGGTGAGGGAGCCGAGGACGTGGAGGCGGCGATGTTCGCCGTGTGCCGCTCCTACGGTCTGGACCGTTGCGAACCCAACGTCACGTTCACCCTGCTGTCGATCTCCCACCAGCCGTCCCTGGTCGACGACCCGGTGACCGCGTCGCGCACGGTACGGCGCCGCAGCCCCGACTACACCCGGCTGGCGGCCGTCTACCAGCTGGTGGACGACCTCAGCGACGACGAGACGCACATCTCCCTGGAGGAGGCCTACCGCCGGCTGGCGGAGATCCGCCGCAACCGGCATCCGTACCCCGGCTGGGCACTGACCGCGGCGAGCGGGCTGCTGGCGGGGGCGGCGTCGGTGCTCGTCGGCGGTGGCTTCCTGGTGTTCGTGTCGGCCGCGATCGGCGCGATGCTCGGCGACCGGCTGGCCTGGCTGTGCGCGGGGCGCGGACTGCCGGAGTTCTACCAGTTCACGGTGGCCGCGATGCCGCCGGCCGCGATCGGGGTGGCGCTGACGCTGGCGCACGCGGACGTGAAGGCGTCCGCGGTGATCACCGGTGGGCTGTTCGCCCTGCTGCCCGGGCGGGCGCTGGTGGCCGGCGTGCAGGACGGCCTGACCGGCTTCTACATCACGGCGTCCGCGCGTCTGCTGGAGGTCCTGTACTTCTTCGTGGGCATCGTGGCCGGGGTGCTGACGGTGCTGTACTTCGGCGTGCAGCTGGGCGCCAGGCTGAACCCGGACGCGGCGCTCGGCGTCTCCGACGACCCGCTGTGGCAGATCGCCGCGTCGATGCTGCTGTCCCTGGCCTTCGCGGTGCTGCTCCAGCAGGAACGCTCCACCGTGCTGATGGCGACCCTGAACGGCGGGGTCGCCTGGGTGGTGTACGCCGCGATGCACTACACCGGCGACATCTCGCCGGTGGTCTCCACGACCGCGGCGGCGGGCCTCGTGGGCCTGTTCGGGCAGCTGCTGGCCCGGTACCGGTTCGCGTCCGCGCTGCCGTACACCACGGCGGCGATCGGACCGCTGCTGCCCGGTTCCGCCACGTACTTCGGTCTGCTGGGCATCGCCCAGAACGAGGTCGAATCGGGGCTCACGTCCCTCACGAAGGCCGTGGCGCTGGCCATGGCCATCGCGATCGGGGTGAACCTCGGGTCGGAGATCTCGCGGATCTTCCTGCGGATCGGGTCCGCGGAGAAGCGGCGGGCCGCGAAGCGGACGCGGGGCTTTTAGCGCGGGCGCCGTTTCGGTCTCGGCGCCGTCCGGCTCGGGGCCTCGTGTGCAGGGGCGGCCGCGGGCCGGACGGGGCTGAGCGCGCCCGCGCGGCGGAGCCGCATGTCGGCACAGCCCCGCGCCCCTTCGGGACGCTTCAGTAGCCGCGGTTGTACGGCTGCTGCTGGTTCTGGTCGTAGTACTGGTCGTTGCCGTACGGCTGCTGGGGCTGCTGGGGCTGCTGCGGGTAGCCCTGGTTGCCGTACGGCTGCTGGGGCTGCTGCGGGTAGCCCTGGTTGCCGTAGTGCTGCTGCTGGGGGGCGGCCGGGGTGATGCGGCGCAGCTGGGTCGTGGCGTCGTCCATGACCGGAGGCTGGGGGTGCTGCGGGGCGGCGGCCGGGGTCTCGGCGGCGGCGCGCTTCTTCTTCCCGCGCTCGCGCAGGTACTCGATGATGATCGGCACCACGGAGATGAAGACGATCAGGATGAGGATCGGCTCGATGTTGGTCTTGATGAGCTCGATCTGGCCGAGCCAGTAGCCCGCGAGGGTGACACCGCAGCCCCAGGCGACACCGCCGATGAGGTTGTACGTGAAGAACGTGCGGTACTTCATGCGGCCGGCGCCGGCCACGATGGGGGCGAACGTGCGCACGATCGGCACGAAGCGGGCCAGGACGATCGCCTTGGGACCGTACTTCTCCATGAACTCGTGCGCCTTCTCCAGGTTCTCCTGTTTGAAGAGCTTGGAGTTCGGCCGGCTGAACAGCTTGGGTCCGAAGAACTTGCCGATCATGTAACCGACTTGGTCGCCGATGACGGCGGCCAGCACGATCAGCGTGCACACCAGCCACAGCGGCTGGCTGATGTAATTGCCCTCGGCCACGAAGAGACCCGCCGTGAACAGCAGGGAGTCACCGGGCAGGAACGCGAAGAGTCCGGACTCCGCGAAGACGATCAGCAGGATGCCGGGAAGGCTGAAGGTCTCGATCAGGTAGTCCGGGCTCAGCCACTCAGGGCCGAGCGCAAGCGTGGTCACGGGGATGTGGCTCCTGCAGCTGGGGGGTAAGGGCTGGGCTGGCTGCCCAAATTATGAACGCAGCCGTCGGGGCCCAGGTTCCGCGGGGGTACCCAGCATGCCCTGTGACCCGCCCCGGAGAAAGCCGTGAGCCACCGCCGTACGGGATACACGCTGGTCGTGGGGCCGGGTGTTCCGGGCCCCCACCCACCGGCCCGGGGGCCCCCGCCCGTTGGGGGGTAAGCCACCCATAGAAATTAACATATAAAAAAAATAAACGGAC
>NZ_JBHYVC010000001.1:37912-186853 GCF_042749965.1 Streptomyces sp. NPDC059454
GCGCGGCGGGGGGGGCTGGGGCGGTCGGTCAAACCTAGAGTCGCCCCGGCCCCCTCTCCCCACGCGGGTTGCCCCTGGCTTTTGGGGGGGGGGGGGGGGGGGGGGGGGGGGGGCCCCCCCCCCACGACGCTCAGGCGGTGCGCCGCGCGGCGTTGGCGAGGATCGCCTCCTTGAGATGCTCGGCGAGACCGGGCCGCATGGAGTCGTAGAACGCCTTGAAGCGCTCGTCGGAGACGTACATCTCCGCGAAGCACCGGTGCATCTCGTACGTCACCTCGAAGTACCACCTGCTGATGTGCTGCCGGTGCTCCTCGGCCAGGTCCATGGCCGCCTCGCCGGACGACCGCTCCCCGGCGGCCACCAGGGCGGCGTACCGCTCCTGCCAGTCGTCGACCTCGGCCTGGACGCGCTTCCAGTCCTCCTTGGTGTACCGGGCGACGCGGCGCTGCGACTCGGCGTACGCCTCGGTGCCGCCCCAGCGTTCCTCCGCCTCGTCGGCGTACTGCTCGGGGTCCTTGTCCCCGAACACCTCGAACTTCTCCTCGGGCGTCAGATCGATCCCCATCTTGCGTGCCTCCATGGCGTGCTCCACGGCCGCCGCCATCTTCTGCAGCCTCTCGATCCGGGCGGTCAGCAGGTCGTGCTGGCGGCGCAGGTGCGCGCGCGGGTCCGCGTCCGGGTCGTCGAGCAGGACGGCGACCTCGTCGAGCGGGAAGCCGAGCTCTCGGTAGAACAGGATCCGCTGCAGCCGGTCGAGGTCGGTGTCGCCGTAGCGCCGGTGCCCCGCGCGGCTGCGCTCGCTCGGGACGAGCAGGCCGATGTCGTCGTAGTGGTGCAGGGTGCGCACGGTGACACCGGCGAATCCGGCCACCTGTCCCACGGAGTAGCTCACTTCCGCTCCCTTCTCGGTACGCGCTCCAGCCTGGGTCCTCACGCCACGTGAGGTGCAAGCCGGTGACGGACTCGTCCGCGGAGGAGCGGCGGGGCCGCGCAGGCGGTCAGGAGGGGAAGCCGCCGCTCCTGACCGCCGTGACGAACGTCGGCCACGCGGACGCCGGAACGATCACGGCAGGTCCGTGGGGGTTCTTCGAGTCGCGTACGGGGACGCCCGCAGGGTGACCATCCAGCACTTCGAGGCAGCTGCCTGCCTCGGGGCCGCTGTACGACGACTTCCGCCAGCCGTCCAGCAGGGCGTCATCCGCTATGAGGGACTCAGTCACAACGTCTGTACTCCTTCGCGATCGCCTGCATCATGGCGGTGGACTCCTTGAGCGGCAGCGCGTCGCTCAGTGCCGGATCGTAGGCCCCCTCAAGGCGCGTGACCACAGACGGAGAGTCGTGCACCTTGCCCACCTGGACACCCTCCGAGTACGCCAACGGTGGCTGATCCTCGAAGGACATCAGCGTGACCAAACCCTGCAACAGTTGATACGCGCCAACCCCGTAGGGGACCACGTGCACGCGCACTCGGTGCCGTTCCACCAAGCGCACCAGATGCGCGATCTGCTCCGCCATGACCTCCCGGCCGCCCACGACCCGCCGTAGCACCGCCTCGTCCAGCAGCGCCCAGACCACGGGCGTCACCGGATCGTCCAGGATCTTCGCCCGCTCAAGGCGTGTGACGACGAGCCTGTCACGTTCCTCTTCACTCACAGGAGGGAACGACGTGCTCAGAACCGCACGCGCGTACCGTTCCGTCTGGAGGATGCCCGGGACGAACGACAGGGCGAACTCCCTGATCATCACCGCCTGTTGTTCGAGCAGCCGGGCCGCCTCGAAGTAGTCCGCGACCGCCGCTTCCTCCTGCGGCAGGAAGCTGCTCAGCACGTTCCCCGTGCCCAGCGCGTTGTCCAGCCGTCGCGCGTCCTCCCTCGACGGCACCCGGCGACCCGCCTCGATATGCGCGATGTGCGTTCGAGTCATGACCGCGGCCTCGGCCAGTTGCTGCTGCGTCAGCCCCGCCGCCTCGCGCTGCTCCTTGAGCCAGTCGCCGTAGTTGGTGCCCACGAGATCAGCTCCCCTGTGACAAATGGTCTGTCACGCCGAACCCCCTGGCGAGCCCATACGGGCCGTTTCGCTCTGTATGTCGATCGCCACAGAACGCGACATCGATCACGGAGTCACATCATGCTCGGCCTCATCGCCCGCCTCCTCGAGCCCCTGCTCGGTCTCGTCTCCCCCGGTACCGGACGACGCCGGCTCGACGCGCGGGACGGATACGACCCTCCGCCCATCGAGGGCCCGGCCCCGCGCCAGTTCGGCGCGCGTCCCCTGCGCGGCGAGGACCACAGCCTCGTACGCCCCTACGTCATCGCACACGAGCGCCGAGAACAGGAACGGCGCCGACAAGCCCGGCGCCGCTCCCTGCTGATCGCCCCTCAGGGCCTCCCCCTGTCCCCGTACTCGACGCACCGCCTGGGACTGACCGCATGACACACCGCGCCCTCACCCCCGCCCGCCTCCTGCCCTGGCCGAGCCCCGAAGGCAAGCCCTGCTACCTCCTGACGGACGGCGGCGGACGTCTCTCCCGGGCCGCCGACATCGCCGAGGTCGTCCAACTCGGCATGGCCGCCGATCTGCTCGCCCATCTCGCCGACATGCTCCACGACGAGGAGCACGTGAGCGCCGTCCAGCTCCGCTACCTGCTGGCCCGCATGGGCGAGTCCCTGACCGACGTGTGCCGCATCGCGGAGAGCAGGGGCGCCCGCCTGTGCGTGTGCGCGGACGTCGAGGAAGGTACGGATCGGGACGGTTGAGGTCACCTCGCCGCGCATCGGGTGAACTCGGTCAGCGGTCGTCCCCGGGGTGCCGTTCCCCCGACGCGTACGGGTTCTCCTCGCCCTCGGCCAGTACGGCGACGAACGGCTCACCCTCGCCCGCGAAGGTGTAGGCGCCGCCCCGGATGCGCTCGATGAGCCCCCGGGTCCACTCGGCGCCGAAGTCGGCCGAGTGGACCCAGAAGTCCATGATCTCCCCGATGTGGCCCAGCTGACCGGGGCCGCCCTCGGGCGTGTAGTACTCGGTGACGGCCTTGCGCCACTCCCCGATCGCACGCATCCGCTGCTCAAGGAGGGCGAGGGCCTCCGCACGCTCCAGGTCGACCATGAGCCCGAGCCCCGCCGAGAGCACGTCCGGCTTCTGGTCGTAGGAGGTCAGGGCCTCCCGCAGCAGCCGGAAGAACTCCTCGGTGCCCTGCCCGGTGATCTCGTACTCCGTGCGCGGCGGGCCGCCGGCCGTGGACGGCGCGATCTCGTGCGCGTGCAGCAGCCCCTCCTTCGCCATCTGCTTCAGCGCGTGGTAGATCGAGCCGGGCTTGGCGTTGGACCACTCGTGCGCGCCCCAGTACTCCAGGTCGTTGCGCACCTGGTACCCGTGGGCCCGCCCGTGCTGGCGCACCGCGCCGAGCACCAGGAGACGGATCACTGACATGCGCCCAGCCTAGGACCCCCAAGGCCGGCCCCGGGGGCTGCCCTGCCCGTTCAGAACGGGAAGCCGCTCCGGCCGTGCTGCACCGAGATCCACTTCACCGTGGTGAAGGCGTCCAGCATGGTGTCGCCGTTCAGCCGGCCGATGCCCGAGTGCTTCTCGCCGCCGAAGGGGACGATCGGCTCGTCGTGCACGGTGCCGTCGTTCACGTGGAACATGCCGGTGTCGATCTGCTTGGCGAAGTTCACACCGCGCTCGATGTCACCGGTGTGCACGGCGCCGCTCAGGCCGTACGGGGTGTCGTTGACGATGCGTACGGCCTCCTCCTCGCCGTCGAACGGGACGAGGAAGGCGACGGGCCCGAAGACCTCCTGCCGCAGCAGGGCCGAGTCCGCGGGCAGACCGGTGAGGACGGACGGCTCGACCAGGTTGTCCCTGCGCGCGCCCCGGACCAGGGCGGTGGCACCCTCGGCGAGCGCCTGCTCGACCACGCCGGACAGGGCGTCCGCCTGACGGGAGTTGATCACCGGGCCGATGACGGTCTCCGGGTCGCGCGGGTCGCCGGCCTTGAGGGACGTGACCTTGGTGACGAACTTCTCGGTGAACTCGTCGGCGACCGACCGGTCGACCAGGACGCGGTTGGCTGCCATGCAGACCTGGCCCTGATGGACGTACCGGCTGAAGACGGCCGCGTCCACCGCGTAGTCGAGGTCGGCGTCGTCGAGGACCACCAGTGCGCTGTTGCCGCCGAGTTCGAGGACCGAGCGCTTGAAGAGGGAGGCGCAGACGGTGGCCACATGGCGGCCGACCGCGTCCGAGCCGGTGAAGGAGATGACCTTCGGTACCGGGTGTTCCAGGAAGGCGTCGCCTATCTCCGCGATGTCGGTGATGACGACGTTGAGCAGACCACCGGGCAGGCCCGCGTCCTCGAAGATCTTCGCGACCAGGGAACCGCCGACGACCGGCGTGTTCTGGTGCGGCTTGAGCACCACGCCGTTGCCGAGCGCGAGTGCGGGGGCGACCGACTTGAGGGAGAGGAGGAAGGGGAAGTTGAAGGGGCTGATCACGCCCACGACCCCGACGGGCACGCGGTAGACGCGGTTCTCCTTGCCGTCCACCGGCGAGGGGATGATCCGGCCCTCGGGGCGCAGCGCCAGGTGGACCGCCTCGCGCAGGAACTCCTTGGCGAGGTGCAGCTCGAAGGCGGCCTTCAGCCGGGTACCGCCGAGCTCGGCGACGATCGCCCCGGCTATCTCCTCCTCGCGCTCCTCGACCAGTCCGAGCGCCTTCTCGAACACCGCGCGGCGGGCGTACGGGTTGGTCGCCGCCCACTGCTTCTGCGCGCGGGCGGCCGCCCGGTACGCCTGATCGACCTCGTCGACCGTGGCTATCGTGATCGACGCGAGCTTCTCGTCGTCGTACGGGTTGAAGTCGATGATGTCCCAGGAGCCGGTGCCCGGGCGCCATTCACCGTCGATGTACTGCTGAGCCAGGTCGGTGAAGTACGACGACATGTGATCCCTCAATCCCTTGCCGCATCAGCGGAGCACCGATCGACTGCATGGTCTGATCACACGTCATCGTACTTGCGTTTCATGTGAGTTGAGGGATGCTCAGGACATGTGCAGCAGTCCCCGCAGAAGGTCCCGGCTCTCCGCGGAACCCGGGCTGTCGTGCTGGAGCTCCTTGAGCGCCTTCTCGTACTGGGCCACGTCCTCGGCCTTGTCGAGATACAGCGCGCTGGTCAGCTGCTCCAGGTACACGACGTCCGACAGGTCGGACTCGGGGAAGCTGAGGATGGTGAACGCGCCCGACTCGCCGGAGTGCCCGCCGAGGCTGAACGGCACGACCTGCAGCCGGACGTTGGGCCGCTCGGAGATGTCGATGAGGTGCTGGAGCTGGCCGCGCATCACCGCGCGGTCGCCGTACGGCCGGCGCAGGGCGGCCTCGTCGAGGACGACGTGGAACTCGGGGGCGTTCTCCGAGACCAGGTACTTCTGCCGCTCCAGGCGCAGCGCCACCCGTCGCTCGACGTCCTCCTCGCTCGCCCCCTTCATGCCGCGCCGCACCACCGCACGGGCGTACTCCTCGGTCTGCAGCAGACCGTGCACGAACTGCACCTCGTACGCCCGGATCAGCGAGGCGGCACCCTCCAGGCCCACGTACGTGGGGAACCAGCTCGGCAGTACGTCCGAGTAACTGTGCCACCAGCCCGCCACGTTGGCCTCCTTGGCGAGGGAGATCAGCGACAGGCGCTCCTGCTCGTCCGTGATGCCGTACAGCGTCAGCAGGTCTTCTACATCCCTGGTCTTGAAGCTCACCCGGCCCAACTCCATCCGGCTGATCTTCGATTCGGAGGCGCGGATCGAATAGCCCGCCGCCTCGCGCGTGATCCCCCGCGCCTCACGCAGTCGCCGCAGTTGTGATCCGAGCAGCATGCGCCGCACCACCGATCCCGGCTCTCCCGCGCTCACGTTCGCCAGCCTCCCCAACGTCTTCAGGGCCCGCAGTCTGCCACTAAAACACTTCGAGCAGTACTCGTCCGGTTACGGAAACGGAATCCGGCCGAGGATTCCGCTCGGGAAGGAGCACGGAACGGGCACGGAAGGAGAAGGAAGGAGAAGGAAGGAGCAACGGGGAGACAAGGGAACAGCCGGCAGACGACAGGGAGATGACGGAAAAATTGGCCAACAAACCAGTACGGCAGGGACGATTTCGGTCAGCTGCACGTGCATCTGCCCTTGCATCTGCTGTACGCATCCGAAACCATGGTCTCCGCACCACCGCAGCCTCGCTACGACCGCGAATTCCCGGGAGTGCCTCGCATGGGGACGAATGGATCGACCATGCTCGAGCCGTTACGGCAGGGCCTTCCGCCGCTGAACCTCGCGGCCGCGTCCGACGCCGCCTCCTGCGCCCTCCCCGCCCGCTACGAAGCGGTCCGGGAGGCCCGGCAGTTCACCTGCAAGACCCTCGACCAGTGGGACCTGGGCGACCGCTTCGACGACGTGTGCCTGGTCGTCTCCGAACTGGTCACCAACGCCCTGCGGCACGGCCTGCCGGCGGGGACCCCACGGCCGACGGCGCCGGACCTGCCGGTACGGCTGCATCTGATGCGGTGGACCGAGCGGCTGGTGTGCGCGGTGCGCGACCCCAGCGACGACAGCCCCGTCGCCCGCGAGTCGGACGACTTCTCCGCCGAGTCGGGCCGGGGGCTGTTCCTGGTCGAATCCTTCAGCGACAGCTGGGGCTGGCACCCGATGGCCGGCGCGCTCAGCGGCAAGGTGGTCTGGGCCCTGTTCCGGCTTCCGCGTCCCGCCGACCGCCCCTGTCCCGGCACATGACGAACCGCGGCGCTTCCGGGCGCCGCGGTTCTACGCGCGTTGGCGCCTCCTGAGCCACTCCGGTCCCTTCCGGAGCGGCCCGGCGCCATCGATCAGCCGGCGACCAGGTGGTCGAACTCGCCGTCCTTCACGCCCAGCAGCATGGCCTCGATCTCCGCGCGGGTGTAGACGAGCGCGGGACCGTCGGGGAAACGGGAGTTGCGCACGGCCACTCCTCCGTCGGGCAGCCGGGCGAACTCCACGCAGGAACCCTGTGAGTTGCTGTGCCTGCTCTTCTGCCAGGCCACGCCGTCCAGCCCGGTGGCCGCCATGCCGTTGTACACGCCGGACGCGTCGGCACCGTCGTACACGTCACCGTCGTACACGTCGTGGTCCACAGGTCGCTCCCCGCTGGTGCACTGGCTGGTGTGGCCATTGATGCAATGGTCAACTGACCGGGATCATAGCTTTGTTCATGTGCAGATGCATGGGCAGATGCACGTGCACGCGGGGTGTTCCCGCGGTTACAGCCTTGACGGTCGAGCGGTGCCCGCTTTGACGGACGCTTTACCGAACCCCGCTCCCTTAGAGACGCACGCGGGGGCTTTTGTGTTCCCTTGTGTGTCCTCCGCGTCCCCCGCGCGTCGTTCCACGCACGCCGACCCGCCGATCCGCCGTGAACATGCGGTGCGAGGTGTGTCACGGAGGCTGGTGGGGTGCCGGGTGGGTCCTGTTAGCTGGCAGCGGTCGTCCGGCCGACGGGGCCGGCCACAGCCAGGGGGCTCGCAGTGACTTCGGAGGCTTCGGTGACGTACCGGCCCGCATCGCCGTCATCGCGCGGGGCGTGCTTCCGGCGCGCCCGGGTCGCGGCCGTGGCCGTGGGGCTAACCGGCGCGCTCGTGCTGACCGCGTGCAGCGGGGACGGCTCGGACGACTCCGCGGCCGGTCCCACCCCGTCCGCCACGGCGACCGCGGACTCCGGCGGCGGCACCGCAGGCTCCGACGCGAGCACGGCTCCGGCGGGCGAACTGGAAGGCAGCTGGCTCACCACGGCCGACGGCAAGGCCGTGGTCCTGATGGTCAACGGCGGGGATGCCGCCCTCTTCGCCACGGGCGGCACCGTGTGCAGCGGCACCGCGCGGGAGCGGGCCGGGACCCACTCGATCCGCCTGAAGTGCGGCGACGGCGCCGAGGACCGGGCGAGCGGCACGGTCGACTCCGTCGGCGAGGACTCCCTGAAGATCACCTGGGAGGGCTCCCTCGGCACCGAGACGTACACCAAGGCCGAGGGCGGTTCCTTCCCGCCGGGGCTGCCCACGGAAGGGCTGGGCTCCTAGAAGATCTTCATCGATCTTCTAGGTCCTGTCCGTGGGGCGGATCGGTGGCGGGTGCGTGATGATGACCGGTGGGCACCTCCACGAACCCCAGAGGATCATTCATGCGCACCACGCCGATCGCCGTCCCCGCCGCACTCGCCGCGCTCCTCCTGCTCGCTGCCTGCGGCACCACGGGCGGCGACGAGGACGGCGACGGGAAGCAGGAGAGCGCCGCCTGTTCCGTCGACACAGTGAGCATGGAGGTCGGGCCCGCGAGCATCGCGCCGGCCGCCGGGGACACCGGTGAGGTCCCGGTCGCCTTCACCAACCAGAGCGCCGCCTGCACCCTGGACGGCTTCCCCGAGGTGGACCTGGTCGGGGTCGGCGATTCCGCCACCCTCGAGGTGCCGCCGACCGAGGGCGCCAAGGCCCAGAAGCTGACCCTGGCCAAGGGCGAGTCCGCGTCCTTCACCCTCGCCTACGAACGCGGCACGCGCGGCGACGGCGCCTTCATCGCCGAGAACATGCAGGTCGAACTCTCCGGCACCCGGACCTTCCGCTGGACGTACGGCCCGGTCGCGCACGACGGCCAGGGCGGCCACAAGATCTCCGTGGGCGCCTACCAGCAGGCGGGTGACTAGAACTCCCCGGGAAGGCGCGGGTGTGCCCTGACCTGTGCGTCGTCCGCCGCGCGGGCACCCTCCTCCCAGCCCGCCGCGTCGCTCACCCCGCGCAGCCGGGTGGTCGTCGTCTCCGGGAACAGCCGGTCCGTCCGCTCGGTGACCGCCACCGCGCGGGAGGCGAGCACCGGGAGCAGGTCGTCGCTCACCTGGGTCTCGGCGACAGCCGCGAGACGCGTCCCCACGCGGTGCGCGTAGGCGGCGAGGAAGGACTGCCGGAAGCTCTTGGTCCGCTTGCGTCCGCCCGCCCGCTGTCCGGCCTCCGCCTTGGTCATCGCGGTCATGGCCTGCACCAGCAGTGAGGTGTGGAGGAGTTCCACCGCCTCCAGGTCGGGGGCGAAGCCGACCACGGTGGAGAAGCCGAGCGGTTCGTTCCACACGGCCCGGCAGTGGTTCGCTCCGGCGACCGCGTCCAGCAGCACCGCCTTGGCCTGCTCGTACGGCGGCTCCACCCCGATCCGGCAGGCATCCGGCTCCCGGGCCGAGGGCTCCCGCGCGTCGAGCAGCGCCTCGTCGACGCTGTGCCGCGCCATCAGCTCCTGCGCCTTGGCGCTGAGCGCCTCCGCCTCGTCCGGGAACCCGGTCGCCTCCGCCTTGGCCAGCAGCGCGCGGATGCGGCCGAGCGCGCGGGACTCCGGCCGCCGGTCCCGCGGATCCGGGGCGGCCGTCTCGTCGAGGGGTTCGAGGGCGGGCAGGCGCAGCAGCAGGCGGTACAGCTCCAGCGCGGCCGTGGCGTACGAGAAACGGTCGCCGCGCGGGACGTCGTCCGCCCTCAGCTCCTCGAGCTGGTCCTTCCAGCGGGGTCCGCGCGGCCGGTCGTCGCGCGGTGCCTGCGCGCGGATCAGCGCGGAGACGAGCCGTACGTGGATGTCGTCCAGCTCGCGCCGGACGATCCGTACGACATCGGCCGGCTGCCAGCCGCGCTGCCAGGCGGTCGCCACGAACTCCTCACCCCGCCGGGTGAGTTCGGCGTCGGCCTCCGGGTCGGCGGCGAGCAGGGACGCGCCGGTGTCGAGGGCGGTGTCGCCGGTGTCGTAGAGGGCGGCCCGGAAGGCGCGGTCGACGGTGCTGGACGTACTCACGGGCCGATCGTGCCATGTCCCGGGGATTCACCCACAAGTGTCAACTTCGGGTTGACACCCCTGGACTGTCAACTTACGGTTGACACATGACGACGAACCCGACCATCAAGTCATCCGTGCGTCTCGACGACCTCATCGCGGCCATCAAGAAGGTCCACGAGGAGCCCCTGGAACAGCTCCAGGACGCGGTGCTCGCTGGTGAGCACCTCGGCGACGTGGCCGACCACCTGATCGGCCACTTCGTGGACCAGGCCCGGCGTTCGGGCGCCTCCTGGACGGACATCGGCAAGAGCATGGGCGTCACCCGGCAGGCGGCCCAGAAGCGCTTCGTGCCGAAGGAGGGCAACGACCTCGACCCGAGCCAGGGCTTCGACCGCTACACGCCCCGCGCCCGCAACACGGTCATGGCCGCGCACAACGAGGCGCAGGCCGCGCACAACGCGGAGCTCCTGCCCGCGCACCTGGTCCTGGGTCTGCTGGCCGAGCCCCAGGGGCTGGCCGTGAAGGCGCTCACCGAGCAGGGCGTCACCGTGGAGGCGGTCCGTGAGGCCGCCCGCGCGGCGCTCGCGCCGGCCGTCGAGGACGCCCCGGAGCTGGTGCCGTTCGACCCGGCGGCCAAGAAGGTCCTGGAACTCACCTTCCGCGAGGCCCTCCGCCTCGGCCACAACTACATCGGCACCGAGCACATCCTGCTCGCCCTGCTGGAGCACGAGAACGGCAAGGGCCTCCTCAGCGGCCTCGGCGTCGGCAAGACCGCCACCGAGCGGTGCATCGCCGACATGCTGGCGCAGTACGTCGAGACCCGGACCGAGGGCAAGGGCAAGGGCGAGAGTGGAGGCGAGGTCGCGCAGGAGGGCTGAGCCGCGGGAGACCGATCGCTGAGCCCCGGGAGACCGGTCAGGGGCCGATGTCAGACCCCCCTGCCACACTCGCGGCATGGCCGACCGGTGGGCGCTCGCTCCGGCCGAGGACGGTGGCGTGGACGTCGCCCCCCTCGGTCCGGACGGGCTGCCCGCCGGTCCGGTGCTGCGGGAGGCGGACCTCGCCGAGGCCGTGCGGAGCCGTCCCGGTGTCACGCGGTGGGTGTGGCGCTCCACCGCCGAGGTCCACCCGCGCCTGCTCGCCGCGGGGGTGCGCGTGGAGCGGGCCTACGACATCGAGGCCGCCGAGACGCTCCTCCTCGGCCACGAGGGCCGGTACGGGGAGCCCCGTTCGGCCGCGGCGGCGCTGGCCCGGCTGCGCGGCGGCCCCGTACCGCCCGATCCACCGCAGCGCCAGGCCGAACCGGGCGCCCAGTCCTCCCTCTTCGAACCCCGGGGCGTCCAGCTGCCGCTGACGGACCTCCTCGCGGTCTACGCCGAGCAGCAGCGGCGGACCGACGCGACCGCGCACCCGGACCGGATGCGGCTGCTGACGGCCGCCGAGTCGGCGGGGATGCTGGTGGCCGCCGAGATGAACCGCGCGGGACTGCCCTGGCGGGCGGACGTGCACCGCGCGGTGCTGCACGACCTGCTCGGCGAGCGGTACGCGGGCGGCGGCGAGCCACGCCGGCTCGCCGAGCTCGCCGACGAGGTGTCCGCCGCCTTCGGCCGCCGGGTCCGGCCCGACCTGCCCGCCGATGTGGTGAAGGCCTTCGCGCAGGCCGGCGTCAAGGTCACCTCGACCCGTCGCTGGGAGATCGAGTCCGTCGACCACCCGGCCGTCGAACCGCTGATCGCGTACAAGAAGCTGTACCGGATCTGGGTCGCGCACGGCTGGTCCTGGCTCCAGGACTGGGTGCGCGACGGCCGTTTCCGGCCCGAGTTCCTCGCCGGCGGGACGGTCACCGGCCGCTGGGTGACCAACGGCGGGGGCGCGCTGCAGATCCCCAAGGTGATCCGCCGCGCGGTCGTCGCCGACCCCGGCTGGCGGCTCGTCGTGGCCGACGCCGACCAGATGGAGCCGCGCGTACTGGCGGCGGTCTCGCGCGACCCCGGACTGATGGAGGTGGCCGGCCGGGAGGCCGACCTGTACCAGTCGGTGTCCGACCGCGCCTTCTCCGGCGACCGCGCGCAGGCCAAGCTCGCCGTCCTCGGCGCGGTCTACGGCCAGACCTCCGGCGACGGCCTGAAGAACCTCGCCGCGCTCCGGCGCCGCTTCCCCAGGGCGGTCGCCTACGTCGACGAGGCGGCCCGCGCGGGCGAGGAGGGCCGGCTCGTACGGACCTGGCTGGGCCGCACCTGCCCGCCGGCCGCCCACACGACGGACGACGCGGCGGAGGAGGCGGGCATCCCGGTCGCGGAGGAGGACCGGGAGTCCGCCGCCCGCCCGTGGGTTGCGGGCCACGCCTCGGCCGACGCCCGCGCCCGTGGCCGCTTCGCCCGCAACTTCGTCGTCCAGGGCAGCGCCGCCGACTGGGCCCTGCTGCTGCTCGCCGCGCTGCGGCGGGCCCTGAGCGGCATGGCGGCCGAGCTGGTCTTCTTCCAGCACGACGAGGTGATCGTGCACTGTCCCGAGGAGGAGGCGGAGACGGTGGTGGCGGCGATCCGGCAGGCCGCGGACCTGGCCGGACGGCTGACCTTCGGGGAGACACCGGTGCGGTTCCCGTTCACGACGGCGGTGGTGGAGTGCTATGCGGACGCCAAGTGATCAGGCCTCCGGCCGGGCCCCTCGTCGCTTCGCCCGTCGGGTCAGATGACCGGTGGCCGTCCGAGCCGGGTGAGCCGCCACACCGTCCGCCAGCTCATGGCCCGTCGCTCCCCGGCCGGCTCCCGCAGCCCTTCCGTGAATCCGCCGAACCAGGCCCGCAATCCGCCGGCCGACCGGTTCCGCGCCACGGTGAGCAGCATCCACAACCCGAGATGGACGGGGACGAGCACGAACGGGAGCCGCCGCCGGGCCAGCCACACCCGGTTCCGGGCGTTCACCCGGTAGTAGATGGCGTGCCGGGCGGGAGAGGTCTTCGGGTGCTGGAGCAGCAGTTCGGGCGCGTAGAGGATCCGCCACCCGGCGTCGGCGGCCCGCCAGGCGAGGTCGGTCTCCTCGTGCGCGAAGAAGAACGCGGCGGGCCAGTCACCGATCTCGTCCAGCATCGCCATCCGCAGCGCGTGCCCGCCCCCGAGGAACCCGGTGACGTATCCGCCACGCATCGGATCCGACTTCCCGACCCGGGGCACATGCCGCTGCTGGGTCTCCCCCAGCTCGTCGGCGATCCGGAACCCGACGACCCCGAGCCGCTCGTCGGCGGCGTACAGCTCCCCCACCCGACGCAGCACATCGGCGTCGACGAGCAGCCCGTCGTCGTCCAGCTCGACGACGACGTCCACGTCCCCGAACTCCCGCAGCCGCGCGATCGCCGCGTTCCGCCCGCCGGGGCAGCCGAGGTTCTCCTCCAGTTCCACGAGGGTGACCTCGCCGGGGAGCGACAGCCGCCGGGCGAACTCGGGCAGCGGGCAGCCGTTGCCCACGACGACGATCCGCGCGGGCGCCACATCCTGCTTCGCCACGGACTCCAGCAACGCGTCCACCTCGGCGGGCCGGTTCCCCATGGTCACCACGGCGACGGCGATCCTCGGCGTCTCCATGTCCTCACCTCACCATCCCGGCCGACGACTGCGTCCGCGATGCTAGCCGTTCACGCCATGGTCTCCCGTGGTAGGCCGCACGGACGTCTCCGTGCGGCGTCACGCGGCACACGTTCTCCTACGGAGAGGGGCGGGACGGTGTTCACCAGGCGAGGCCGGGGTCGACGAAGCAGGACGTCAGCGGCGGCCGCCGTTCAGGAGGGCTTGACGACGGAGACGACGGACCAGCGCAGCGCGCCCGGCCCCGAGCCGCAGCGCACCACCTGAAGCCTGGCGTCGTTTCCGGCGGAACCGCCGCCGGCCACGCTCATGCACAGGTCACTCGCGGCGTTGCGGATCCAGTATCCCCCCGACCGCGGGTCCAGCCACCAGAGCTGGTTGTCCGCGTCCGGCCTGCAGTGGTACTCGGTGACCTTGGTTCCGGGGGCGACACTGCCGTAGTTGGGCAGGTCCATGCACATCCCGTCCTTGCGGTTCCTGATGACGAACAGACTCGCCCCCTGGGGCCCGCCGTCCGCGTCGGCCACCTCGAGGTCCCAGAGCTGGTTGTCCTCGGTGGTGGGCCGGCAGTTGTACTGGCTCACCGGGCCGTCGACCGACCCCTTGTCGAAGTAGGGCAGGTCGGCGCACTTGCCGGTCGCGATGTTCTTCAACTGCGCGTTGACCCGGGTGGATAGGGCGTTGGCCAGCTGCCGGGCGGTGATCGCGGAAGACTTCTCGGCCTTCGGCTTCTCGGCCTCGCCGTCGGCCTTCCTCTCGGTGCCGGGCCGGGGTGCGGCCTCCACCTCGTCGCCCGTCGCGCCCGAACCGGAGGGCACCGGCTCGGACTTGGCCTCGGACTCGGCCGGGGGTCCGGACGCGGACGCGGCTCCGCTGGGCGACGCCGAGGGTGACGGGGACGCGGCCCGGTAGTCGGCGGCCGGGATGTCGTCGGACGTACCGGGGTCGAGCGTCGTTCCGCCGGCGGGAGCCGTCTCGACCGTGCGCTCGTCCTCCCGGGTGAGGCCGAGCACCAGGAGAGGTACGCAGACCAGCACCGCTCCCACGAGGGCGGCCGCGGCCACCATGGGCCCGCGCAGCCGTCCCGGCACCGTCTCGTCCGCGTCGGCGTCCGCTTTCGTGTCCGCGTCCGCTTTCGTGTCCGCTTTCGTGTCCGCGCCGTCCCCGGCCAAGACCGCACCGGCCGCCGCCTCGGCTTCCGCTCCGTCGGGCTCCGCCGCCTGCCGCTTTCGTTGCTCCTGCCTTTCCTGCCTTTCCTGCCTCTCCTGTCGCTGTTGCTCCTCGGCGGCTGCCGGTTCCGCGGCGGCGGACCGGGAGCGCCGTCCGGCGCGCCGTTCGGAGGCGGGCTCGGGCGCGGGCTCGGGGACGGGCTCGGGGATGGGCTCGGACGATGTCGGTACCGGGGCGTCCGGATCGGTGGCCGAACCGGAGGCGGGAGCAGGCCCGGGGGCGCGCGGTCTCAGATCCGCACCGGGATCCTTGCCCGGCGCGGGCACGGAAACCGCACGGCGGACGGCCACGGAGGGCGTCACCTCACCGGCTCGAGGCTCGTGCTGACGTGGCATCAACGCTGCTCTCCACTCACTGCGACCCGCCCGGCCCCGGCCCGGTCCCGCCGGTCACAGGCATGTTCCAAGGGCTCGAAATTCACGCAACCCACTCTGGATCAGGCTTGGTTGCGTCCGAACCTCGACCGGGTGAACGTAGGACGACACAGGCTGCGCCCGAGCGGCCTGAACCTACGCGGGCATCGCCCCGCTCTGTTCCGCCTTGCGGTGGCGGGCGGACAGGCGGGATCCGGACTCGCGGCGGGCTGCGCGGCGCAGGAGGGGGACCGCGAGGAGGAAACCGAGGACCGCCCAGGCGGTCAGGACGAGGGCGACCATGGGCAGTTCCCAGGAGCCGGCCGGCTCGGCGGCCCGTGCCGCGTCCGGCAGCAGCGCCGAACGCAGGCCCTGCGCCATCCACTTGAGCGGGAAGACGGAGGCCACCTGCTGGACCGGCACCGGCAGCGAGGTGATCGGGAACACCGTTCCGGAGGTGAGCAGCAACCCCATCACGGGCAGCATGATCAACGCCAGCGCCTCGCGCGGGTTGGGCAGGACGGCGCCCAGGGCCGCGCCCAGCGGTACGACGGCGAGCAGCCCCAGCGTGGTGACCCAGAGCAGCGTCAGCCAGCCGCCCGGACCCTGCGGCAGCGGCCCGTCCGCCAGCAGTGCCGCGGCCGCCAGGAGCAGGGCCAGGGTGCCGACCGCCGTGACGACCACCAGCAGACACTTGGCGACGAGGTAGGCCGGTATCCCGCCGGGCGTGGCACGCAACCGCAGCAGGGCGCCCTCCTCCCGCTCGGTCACGAGCATCTGCGGGAGATTGAGCAGCCCGATCTGGAACAGCAGATAGGCGGCGAATCCCGCGAGCATCAGATGCGCCATCGGGGTTCGGGTGCCGGGCACGTCGTCGCCGGCGTAGGCGATGACCAGCAGCGCGACGGCCACGTTGGCCAGGTGGCCGGACATCTCCTTGGGGTTGCGCAGGAGGTGCCGTAGCTCGATGCCGCCGCGGAGGAACCCGGCACGCCAGTAGTGGCGGACAGGGCGGCGCGGGGTGCTCGTCCCGCCCGGTCCGGCCTCGGGTGTGTCCCTCATACGGCCGCCGCCTCCCCGTCCGTGCTGCCGTCCTTCTGATGGACCATGTGCAGGTAGGTGTCCTCCAAGGTCGGGCGGCGGACCTCCAGACCGGCGATCGGGCCGTCCGCGTCCCGGTGGAGTTCCCAGACCAGCCGTGAGGGGTCCGCGGTGCGTTCACGACGGTACGTCCCGTCGTCGGCCGTCCAGCGGACCTCGGCCTGCGCGGCGGCCCGCCGGGCCAGTTCCGACGGGGTGCCGCAGGCCCGGATCCGTCCGCCGACCAGCATGGCGATCCGGTCGGCGAGCCGTTCGGCCTCCGCCAGGTCGTGGGTGGTGAGCAGGACGGTGACGCCATCGTCACGGGCCAGCCGTTCGACCAGGACATGGAACTCGTGCCGCGCCTCCGGGTCGAAGCCGGTGGTCGGCTCGTCCAGGAACAGCAACTCGGGGCGGCCGACGATGCCGAGCGCGACGTCCAGCCGCCGGCGCTGCCCGCCGGACAGCCGGTCCACCTGCCGGCCGGCCTGATCGGTGAGGCCGACCAGGGCCAGCAGTTCGGCCGGGTCGCGCGGGTGGGGGTAGTACGTCGCGAAGTGCGTCAGCAGCTCGGCGACCCGCCAGCGGCGGTGGTCGCGCCATGACTGCAGGACCAGCCCGATCCGGCCCCGCCAGGCGTCGTCACCCCGCTCCGGGTCCGCGCCGAGGACGCGGACCTCCCCGGCGGACCGCCGCCGGAAACCCTCCAGGATCTCCACGGTGGTGGTCTTCCCGGCCCCGTTGGGCCCGAGCAGCGCGAACACCTCACCGCGGTGGATCTCCAGATCGACGCCGTGGAGGACGGCGACATCGCCGTACGCCATGGTCAGGTCGCGGGCCCGGATGACGGGTCGGGAGACCGTGCCGGACGGTGCGGGGGTGCGCTCGGGCGCCGTCATCGTCCTGCCCCCGCATGGCGCTGCCGTGCTGCCGGCCCGGTCGCCGCCGGGGGCCCGGCCCCCTCGACGATCGCCCGGAGCGCCGCCACATGCCCCTCGAAGGCGGTGCGTCCGCGGTCCGTCAGCCGCACCTTCGTACGCCGTTTGCGGCCGCCCCCCTCCTTCTGGATCTCCAGATATCCGGCCTCCTCCAGGGTGTGCAGCTGTTTGGAGAGCGCGGAGTCACTGAGCGACAGGCCGTCGCGGACGAACGCGAAGTCCGCCCACTCGGTGGTGGCGAGCAGCGCGACCACCGACAGCCGGGTGGCCGGATGGATCAGCTCGTCGAAGCCGGCGGGCGTGCTCATCGGCCCGCCCCCTCACGGGCCGCCGGTTCCCCGCGACCACGCAACGAACCGACCGCCCAGCGGTTCGCCGGCCCGACGAACAGCACGAACACGGCCGCCGAGACCGTGGCCTGGATCAGACTGACGACCATCGGCTCCCCTGTCAGTGACTCGACCAGACGGCCGGACAGCAGGACCGTCCCGCCGGTCACGACCATCCCCCCGACGAACACGGCGGACATCCGCCAGTTGTAACGGGTGTGGTGCAGACGCACCCGGCTCCTGCGGTTGTGAACCACGGCCACCGCGAGCAGCATCGCGACGTACCCCGCGAGGATCAGCCAGACACCCCACCGGGGCAGGTCCAGGCCCATACCGGCCAGGAAGACCCACATGATCGCGGCCGTGGCGTAGGTCGCCCCGGCGCCACCGGCCGCACTCCGCTCGACCTCGTCGTACACCCGCTCCTGCGGCACCCGGATCCGCTGCAGGTCCTTCCACGCACGCTCGGCATCCACCGGCACACCCACGGCCATCGCCTCCCCCGCTTCTGCTTTCCTGCTGGGAAAGTTAACCCTTGACTTTCCCGAAAGGCAAGACGAGAGGCCGACGCAACGTCCCCGCGGGGCGCGACAGACGGCTCCAGATCCCGGAAGGACCCGGGCCGCAGCGCCCAGGAACCGCACCCCGACGCCGGCACACTCCCCGCGACTCAGGTACGGCCGAACAGCGGGGGGATGGCGGTGATTCTGGGCCGCACGCGCTCGACGGCGCAGGTGACTGTCGTGTGGACGACCCGCACGGCACGGGTGAGCGTGGCCGGTGAGGACTGCGCCGACAGTCGCGGCACGGGAGAGCCGGCTCAGGAACACGGCCGTGCCACGGACGCGAAGGTGACCGTGGACAGAGCGGCGCGCGGGTGGAGGCCGGCTGGAGACGACCGGCACCGTGGGGAGTTGACCCGGCATGAGTGACAACGCGCCAGTCAGCGTGGTCGTCGTCGACGACCAGCCCGCGATCCTCTCGGGTGTCGAGGCGTGGTACGTCGCATCCCGGCGGCCCATCACCGTGGTCGCGGCCGGCAACTCCGTACGGACCGTCAACTCGTGCCTGGACCGGGTGCGGATCAAGTACGCGAACGTCGGCCGCCCCGCACGGACCAAGGCGAGCCTGGTGGCCCGCGCCATCCAGGACAGGCTGGTCGACGTGGACGACCTCTGAGCGCGGGCGGGGAAACGGACGACCGCGGTACAGGGGGAGGCGCCCGGTGCGGGCGCGGCCGGTCTCCTCTTTGCTCGCGTCAAGAGCAACGAAATGAAGAAACCCCAGGCGAGAGGCTCGACCTGGAGTTCATCTGGAGCCGCCTTCGGGATTCGAACCCGAGACCTACGCATTACGAGTGCGTTGCTCTGGCCATCTGAGCTAAGGCGGCGCGCTGCTGGCACTATGGTGCGATCAGCAACGTCGGTAAGTCTACACAGTTTCCAAGGGTGCTTCGTACCGGCCCCGGAGGCGGGCCGGAGCGGATGCCTCCGGGGGTGGTCGTACCGGCTATGAGCAGCGCTTTCCGTCCTTCGGCGGGGTGCCTGCGAGCAGGTAGGTGTTGATCGCGGAGTCGATGCAGGCGCTGCCCCGGCCGTAGGCGGTGTGGCCGTCGCCCTCGTAGGTGAGGAGGCGGGCCGAGGAGAGCTGGCCGGCCAGGGCCTCGGCCCAGCGGTACGGGGTGGCCGGGTCCCTGGTGGTGCCGACGACGATGATCGGGGCCGCGCCCTTCGCCTCGATGCGCTGGGCCTCGCCCGTGGCCCGCACCGGCCAGTACGCGCAGTTCAACGAGGCCCAGGCGAGGCCCTCGCCGAACACCGGGGACGCCTTCTCGAAGTCGGGCAGCGCCCGCCGCACCTCGTCCGGGGAGTCGAAGGCGGGCGGGAGATCGAGGCAGTTCACGGCCGCGTTGGCGAACATCAGGTTGCTGTAGTCGCCGTTCGCGTCACGTTCGTAGTAGCTGTCGGAGAGGAGGAGGAGTCCGGCGCCGTCGTTCTCCTTCATCGCGGCCGTCAGCGCCTCGCGCAGCTGCTGCCAGGCGCCCTCGTCGTACATCGCGGCGATCACGCCGATCGTCGCCAGCGACTCGGTGAGCCTGCGGCCGTCGGCGTCACCGGTGGGGATCGGCCGGGTGTCGAGCCTCTCGAAGAACGCCTTGAGGTTCTTGCCGGCCTGCCCGGCGCCGGCGCCCCGGCCGCCGAGCGGGCAGTCGCTCTGCCGCACGCAGTCCTTCGCGAAGGCGGTGAACGCCGTGTCGAAGCCCTCCGTCTGCTCGATGTTGAGCCGCCGCGCGGACAGCGAGGGGTCCATCGCGCCGTCCAGCACCAGCCGTCCCGCCCGGTCCGGGAACAGGCCGGCGTACGTCGCGCCGAGGAAGGTGCCGTACGAGGCGCCGACGTAGTTCAGCTTCCCGTCGCCCAGCGCGGCCCGGACGATGTCCATGTCCCGGGCCGCCTCGACGGTGGACACATGGCGCAGCAGCTTCGGCGCGTCCGCCCCGCAGCCCTCGGCGAACTTCTTGTACGACGCGACCAGCGCGCCGGTCTCCTTCACGTCGTCCGGTGTGACGTCCGTCCGCGTGAACGCGTCCATCCCGGGTCCGTCCAGGCACTCGACGGGGTCGCTGCCGGCGACGCCCCGCGGGTCGACGGCCACCATGTCGTAGCGGGCGCGCACGTCGGCCGGGTAGCCGATCCCGGCGTACGCCTGGACGTAGCCGACCGCCGAGCCACCCGGGCCGCCGGGATTCACCAGCAGTGAGCCCAGCCGCTTCCCGGGGCCCGTGGCCTTCTTTCGGGTGAGGGCGAGGCGCACGTCACCGGCCGCCGGTTCGGCGTAGTCGAGCGGGACCTTCAGCCTGGCGCACTGGAAACCGGGGACTCCGCAGTCACGCCAGACCGGTTTCTGCCCGTAGTACGGCGCGAGGGCCGCGGGTGTGGAGCGGGGCAGGGGGGCGAGGGCTGCCGCCTCCGCCGCCTCCGCCGCCGCCGCGCTGGCCGTACTCGGGCTGTTCCCCGAGGAGCAGCCCGCGATCAGCAGCGCGCCTGCGGCGAGCAGAACGACTCCGGTTCCGGTACGGGTCCTGCGGTGGGTGCGCCTTGTGTGCATGCAGCGAGCGTAACCGTGCGCAACGGAATGAATGCTCTGCGCGCACGCCGTGCCTCGTACGAGTTACCGCGTCAAGCCACTGAGCGAATGCCCTCGGTCAGCCCGCTCTGAGAGCCATCGTCATCGCCTCCACCGCGAGAAGCGGGGCCACATTGCGGTCCAGGGCCTTGCTGCACGCCGCGATCGCCTCGATGCGGCGGAGTGTGGACTCCGGAGAACTGCTGCGGGCCATGCGCTCCAGTACGTCCTCGGCGTCGCCGTTGGCGATGGCGATGCGGGAGCCGAGCTGGAGGGCGAGGACATCGCGGTAGAAGCTGGTCAGGTCGCTCAGCGCGATGTCGAGGGTGTTGCGCTGCGTGCGCGTTTTGCGACGCTTCTGATCGGCCTCCAGATCCTTGATGACGCCTGCCGTGCCACGTGGCAGCCGGCCGCCCTGGGCCGCACCCAGGGCCTCCCTCAGTTCCTCGGTCTCTTTGGTGTCCATCTCCTTGGCGAGCTGGTCGGCGTCCTCCGCCGCCGCGTCGACCAGTTCCTGGGCGGCCTTGAGCGCACCACCGACATCCTCGACCCGCAGGGGCAGCTTCAGTACGGAGGCCCGGCGTGCGCGGGCGGCCGGGTCGGTGGCCAGGCGGCGGGCCCGGTCGACGTGGCCCTGGGTGGCGCGGGCGACGGCGGCGGCGACGTCCGGCTCGATGCCCTCGCGCCGTACGAGCATGTCGGCGACGGCGGCCACCGACGGCGTGCTCAGGTTGAGGTGGCGGCAGCGGGAGCGGATCGTCGGCAGGACGTCCTCGACGGACGGGGCGCACAGCAGCCAGACCGTGCGCGGGGCGGGCTCCTCGACGGCCTTGAGGACGGCGTTGGCGGACTTCTCGTTCAGCCGCTCGGCGTCCTCGACGAGGATCACCTGCCAGCGGCCGTTCGCCGGAGCCGTGAACGACTTGCGGACGGTGTCGCGCATGTGCCTGACCAGGATCTCCGCGCCGACGGCGGCGATCGAGCTGACGTCCGCGTGGGTACCGATCAGCGCGGTGTGGCAGCCGTCGCAGAAGCCGCAGCCGGGAACTCCGCCGAGGGCGCGGTCGGGGCTGACGCACTGGAGCGCTGCCGCGAAGGCACGCGCCGCCTGGTTGCGTCCCGCGCCGGGCGGGCCCGTGAACAGCCAGGCGTGCGTCATCCTCGACGTCTCGGGGAGGGGCTCGTGGGCCGCCGCCGCGGTGACGAGCGCGTCCGCATCGCGGGCGGCGTCGGCGAGCTGCTCGCTCACCCGCTCCTGCCCGACGAGGTCGTCCCACACGGTCATGGGTCAGCCCGCCCTTCCGTCACGTCTGCCTTACCGGATCCATTGTGCGGGTGGGCACTGACAGCGCCCGCACCTGTGGACCACGGCGGTACCGGTGGACCGGTCAGCGCCGACGCCCCCGGCGGCCTCGGCCCCCGTCCTCGTCACCCTGCTCGTCGTCGTCGCCGTCGTGCGTGCCCAGCAGCTCGTCGGCCAGCGTCGGCAGGTCGTCCAGCGGGGTCTCCTCGGCCCAGTCGGAACGCTGCCGGCGTCGGCGGGACAAGTCCTCGGGGTCGACCTGGGGCAGCTCGCGCGTGCGGTCGTCGGGGCCGTCGGTTGCCTCGGGTCCGCTCGCCGGACGCTCGTCCCGGAAGTAGCCCGGCGGCACCCGGCCCGCGGCCCCCCTCTCGTCCTCCCGCACCGGAGGCAGCACCGCCGTATCGTCCACGGCACCCGGCGGCACCGGAGGCAGCACCGCCGTCTCGTCCGCCGCGCCCGGCGGAACCGACGGCTTCGGCAGTTCGGTCGTCACCTCGGCGTCGGACATCCCGGACCGGCCGGACCGCTGCCCGGCGTCCCCGTCCGGCACCCGGGGCAGCACGGCGGTCTCGTCGACCGGCCCGCCCGACGCGTTCGTCGGCGTCACCACCGGCGTCGGCACGGTCACCGCTTCGTCGGCCGCTCCCCGACGTGCGGCATCGGGGACACTCGTCGTCTTCGGTCCCGCCTCCGCCGCGGCCGCCGCCTGTTCGGCCAGCCGCCGGGCCTGCTCCGCGCGCAGCAGCGCCTCCTCGGCCTTGCGCTGCTTCTCCAGACGCAGTGCCTCGGCCTCGGCGCGCAGCCGCGCCTCCTCCTCGGCCTGCTTGCGGCGGCGCTCCTCCTCGGCCTTGCGGCGGGCCTCCTCCTCCGCGCGCGCCTTCTCCTCGGCGAGCAGCCGCTGCCGCTCCTCCTCCGCACGCCGGCGTGCTTCCTCGGCCCGCTGCCGGGCCTCCTCCGCCTGCCGCTCCGCCTCGCGCCGCTGAGCTTCCTCCAGCTCGCGCCGCTTGCGCTCCTCCTCCTCGGCGCGCAGCCGGGCGAGCTGTTCCTGGCGCTCGCGCTCCAGGCGCTCCTCCTCGGCCTTGCGGGCCGCCTCTTCCTCCGCCTTGCGGCGGGCCTCCTCCTCGGCCTTGCGGCGCGCTTCCTCACGGGCCTGGATCTCGGCCTCGGACAGCGGCAGCACCCGGTCGAGCCAGTGCCGGATCACCGTGGTGACCGCCTCCGGTTCCTGGCCGGCGTCGACCACCAGGTAGCGGCCGGGGTCGGCCGCGGCCAGCGTGAGGAAACCGGCCCGTACGCGCGCGTGGAACTCGGCGGGCTCCGACTCCAGCCGGTCCGGCGCCTCGGTGAAGCGCTCCCGCGCGGTCTCCGGCGCCACGTCGAGCAGCACCGTCAGGTTCGGGACCAGCCCGTCGGTCGCCCACCGGTTGATGCGGGCGATCTCGGTCGGCGACAGGTCGCGCCCGGCTCCCTGGTAGGCGACGGAGGAGTCGATGTACCGGTCGGTGATGACGACGGCTCCGCGCTCCAGGGCGGGCCGTACGACGGTGTCGATGTGCTCCGCGCGGTCCGCGGCGTACAGCAGTGCCTCCGCGCGGTGCGAGAGGCCGGCGCTGGAGACGTCCAGCAGGATGGACCGCAGCCGCTTGCCGACCGGGGTCGCCCCGGGCTCTCGGGTGAGCACGACCTCGTGGCCCTTGGCCCTGATCCATTCGGCGAGGGCCTCGGCCTGGGTGGACTTCCCGGCGCCGTCGCCGCCCTCCAGGGCGATGAAGAAGCCGGAGGCGGCGGGCGCCTGGTCCGGGTCGTCGCCGCCGAGCAGCGCGTCGCGCAGATCCTGTCGCAGTGGCACGCCGGAGCGGTCGTCGACCTTGGCCAGCACCAGCGCGGCCACCGGCAGCAGCAACGCGCCGACCAGCATCAGCGTGAAGGCGGCGCCGCCGTGCGCGAAGACGAACCGGCCGTTCTCCAGCCGGTGCGGTCCGATGCCCGCGGCGACCAGCGGGGCGATCACCGCGCCGAGCGCCACGAAGACCCGGACCACGGCGTGCAGGTGCTCGGTCGTACGGGCCCGCCGCTGGTCCTCGGTCTCCTGGTCGAGCAGCGTGTGCCCGGTGTTGGCCGCCATGCCCGCGCCGACACCGGCCAGCGCCATGATCAGCAGCACGCTGGTGACGTCCGGCACGAGTCCTGCCGCCAGCAGCGCGACGCCCGTGAAGGCGAGGGCGAGCGCGAGCAGCCGGCGCCGGGACAGGGCCGGCAGCAGGGCGGGTGCCGTACGGATGCCGACGACGACACCACCGGTCAGCGCGCCCACCAGCAGTCCGTACAGTACGGGGCCGCCGCCCAGGTCCTTGGCGTGCAGCACCGACACGGCGACGGCGGCCGCCACCGCGGCGGCGACGGACGCGGACGCGAGGACCAGCAGCGGCATCGCGCCGGTGCGGCCCTTGTCGGAGCCTGCGGCGCTCTTCGGGCGGCGCAGTCCCTCCAGCGGCGACCGGGCACGCGGAGTGCGCGTGCCGGGCAGTTCCAGGAAGGTCAGGACGGACAGCGACGCGGCGAACAGCCCGGCCGCGACATACGAGGCGAGGGCCGCCCGGTGGTCGCCGAACCAGTCGATCCCGGTGCCGAGAAGATTGTTGAACAGGGACGCGACGACGAGCGTGACGGCCGCGAGCGGTATCGCCACGAAGCTCGTACGCAGCGACAGCCGGCGCAGCGCGTCCATGTGGTCGGGCAGCGGGCGCACGGTCGCGCCCTCCGGAGGCGGGGCGGGCAGCAGGGCGGGCGCGGCGCTCTCCCGGCACACCGTCCAGAACCGCTCGGCGACTCCGGTCACGAAGGCGGTGACGAGGAGGACGGCCGGCGCGTCCTCGGGCGTCCAGTCGATCCACAGCGGCGCCACGATGAGCAGCGCGGCCCGCAGACCGTCGGCGCCGACCATGGTCCAGCGGCGGTTCAGCGGTCCGTCCTGCGAGGTGAGCGAGGTGAGCGGGCCGAGGAGTACGGCGCCGAACAGCAGCGTCGCGAGGATGCGCACCCCGAAAACGGTCGCCACTGCGAACGCCACGCCCCGGTAGCCGCCCCCGAAGGACCCTTCGGCGATCGCCGCCTGAAGGACGAGGAGGACCAGCACCAGAAGGGCGAGGACATCACCGACCCCGCCCACGAGCTGCGCACTCCACAGCCGTTTGAGCTGCGGCCGGCGCAGCAGGGCGCGGACGGCACGCTCGCGGGAGTCCACCACAAGGACGTCGTCGGGGGCCGGTTGAGGGGCCCTTGGCTGCTCGGCTCGCGTCATGCGTTCAGCCTATCGGCCCGAACCGCCGGCCCGGCGCGACGCGCCTGACATGCCCACGCCCCGACATCGAAGTGTTGTCGGGGCGTTCGCATTCCGAACCCTGGGCGAAGATCACACAGGAGATCGGCAGAAGAGCCCTGGCGTGATCCGGAGGGCTCAGTCCTCCGCCGCGTTCGAGGCGGTCGCCTTCTTGGCGGCGGTCTTCTTCGCCGTCGCCTTCTTCGCGGTCGTGGTCTTCTTCGCCGCGGTCTTCTTTGCGGCTGTCGCCTTCGCCGGTGCCTTCTTCGCCGGTGCCTTCTTGGTGGCCTTCTTCGCCGTCTTCTTGGCGGGACTCTTCGCCCGCTTCTCGGCGAGCAGCTCGAACCCGCGCTCCGGGGTGATCTCCTCGACACTGTCGCCGGAGCGCAGCGTCGCGTTGGTCTCCCCGTCGGTGACGTACGGCCCGAAGCGACCGTCCTTCACCACGACCGGCTTCTCGCTGACCGGGTCCGTGCCCAGCTCCTTCAGCGGCGGCTTGGCCGCCGCCCGACCACGCTGCTTGGGCTGGGCGTAGATCGCCAGCGCCTCCTCCAGCGTGATCGTGAAGAGCTGATCCTCGGACTGCAGCGACCGCGAGTCGGTGCCCTTCTTCAGATACGGCCCGTAGCGGCCGTTCTGCGCGGTGATCTCCTGACCCTCGGCGTCGGCGCCGACCACGCGCGGCAGCGACATCAGCTTCAGCGCGTCGTCGAGCGTCACCGTGTCCAGGGACATCGACTTGAAGAGGGAGGCGGTGCGCGGCTTGACCGCGTTCTTGCCGGTCTTCGGGGTGCCTTCGGGGAGGATCTCCGTGACGTAGGGGCCGTAGCGGCCGTCCTTGGCGACGATCGCGTGACCGGTCGCCGGGTCGGTGCCCAGCTCGAAGTCGCCGCTCGGCTTGGCGAGCAGTTCCTCGGCCAGCTCGACGGTCAGCTCGTCGGGCGCCAGGTCCGTGGCGACGTCGGCGCGCTGGTGCTGCTCGGTGTCCTTCTCGCCGCGCTCGATGTACGGGCCGTAGCGCCCGACCCGCAGCACGATGCCGTTGCCCACCGGGAACGACGACACCTCGCGCGCGTCGATCGCGCCCAGGTCGGTCACCAGCTCCTTGAGGCCGCCGAGGTGGTCCCCGTCGCCGTTGCCGGCGTCGGCCGCGTCACCGTTGCTCGCGCCCTCGCCGAAGTAGAACCGCTTCAGCCACGGCACCGCCCGCGCCTCGCCCCGCGCGATGCGGTCGAGGTCGTCCTCCATCCGGGCGGTGAAGTCGTAGTCGACGAGCCGGCCGAAGTGCTTCTCCAGCAGGTTGACCACGGCGAAGGAGAGGAAGGACGGCACCAGGGCCGTGCCCTTCTTGAACACGTAGCCGCGGTCGAGGATCGTGCCGATGATCGACGCGTACGTCGACGGACGGCCGATCTCCCGCTCCTCAAGCTCCTTGACCAGCGACGCCTCGGTGTAGCGGGCCGGGGGCTTGGTGGCGTGCCCGTCGACCGTGATCTCCTCGGCGGTGAGGGCGTCGCCCTCGGTGACCTGCGGCAGCCGGCGCTCGCGGTCGTCGAGCTCGGCGTTCGGGTCGTCGGCGCCTTCCACGTACGCCTTCAGGAAACCGTGGAAGGTGATCGTCTTGCCGGACGCGCTGAACTCGACGTCCCGGCCGTCGGCCGCCACGCCGCCGATCCTCACCGTGACGGAGTTTCCGGTGGCGTCCTTCATCTGCGAGGCGACGGTCCGCTTCCAGATCAGCTCGTAGAGCCTGAACTGGTCGCCGGTCAGCCCGGTCTCGGCGGGCGTACGGAAACGGTCGCCCGAGGGGCGGATCGCCTCGTGCGCCTCCTGCGCGTTCTTGACCTTGCCCGCGTAGGTGCGCGGCTGCGGGGGCAGGTAGTCGGCGCCGTACAGCTGTGTGACCTGGGCGCGGGCGGCGGCGACCGCCGTCTCGCTCAGGGTCGTCGAGTCCGTACGCATGTAAGTGATGTAGCCGTTCTCGTACAGCTTCTGCGCGACCTGCATCGTGGCCTTCGCGCCGAAGCCGAGCTTGCGGCTCGCCTCCTGCTGCAGCGTCGTCGTACGGAACGGGGCGTACGGCGAACGGCGGTACGGCTTGGACTCGACGGAACGCACGGCGAACCGCGTGTTCTCCAGGGCGGCGGCGAGCGCGCGGGCGTTCGCCTCGTCGAGGTGGAGGGTGTTCGCGCTCTTCAGTTGTCCCAGGGAGTCGAAGTCGCGGCCCTGCGCGACCCGCCGTCCGTCGACGGTCTGCAGGCGGGCGACCAGCGACAAGGGGTCCGGCCGGCCCCCCGCGCGGCCTGGTGGGGGTCCCCCCGCCGGAGCGAAGCCGGAGGCGGGGGAGAAGGTGCCCGTCAGGTCCCAGTACTCAGCAGAACGAAACGCCATGCGCTCGCGTTCCCGCTCCACCACGAGCCTCGTGGCGACGGACTGGACGCGGCCGGCGGACAGCCGGGGCATGACCTTCTTCCACAGGACCGGCGAGACCTCGTAGCCGTAGAGGCGGTCGAGGATGCGACGGGTCTCCTGGGCGTCGACCAGCTTCTGGTTGAGCTCGCGCGGGTTGGCCACGGCCGCGCGGATCGCGTCCTTGGTGATCTCGTGGAAGACCATCCGCTTGACGGGGATCTTCGGCTTGAGCACTTCCTGCAGGTGCCAGGCGATGGCCTCGCCCTCGCGGTCCTCATCGGTGGCGAGGAAGAGTTCGTCGGACTCCTTCAGCAGGTCCTTCAGCTTCTTGACCTGGGCCCGCTTGTCCGCGTTGACCACATAGATCGGCTGGAAGTCGTGGTCGACGTCCACACCGAGACGGCGGACCTCGCCGGTGTACTTCTCCGGCACCTCGGCGGCGCCGTTGGGAAGATCACGAATGTGCCCGACGCTCGCCTCGACGATGTAGCCAGGGCCGAGGTAGCCCTTGATCGTCTTCGCCTTGGCAGGCGACTCGACGATGACGAGTCGGCGGCCGCCCTTCGCGGTCTCGCTGGTCGGGGACAACTTCGCTCTTCTCTCCGGTCGACGCTTGGGGCTCCCCAGGCGGTCTCCCCCGGGGTCGGGTCATGGTGACGCTGCGGAGTGTGACGGTACATCCCGCCCCCGTGTCAAACGGGAAAAGCCCGCAACGGCCACTCGAACGGTAACCCGACTACCACCGTTCCTGCCGCCCGGAGTGTCCAGACTCGGCCCGCGCTTATGCGGAGCGCGATATACCGGTTACCGGGAGCTGCTAGGGTTGCGCGCTTCTCACAGGCGGGTCAGGCACCATGCGCCGAGGGCCAGGAAGATCATCGCGGCCAGTCCCGCGACGGTGACCGATGCGACGGGGCTCACACCCTGGGCGACGGGGCGGTGCTGTCGCGCGCGGGTCACGGTCCAGGCCAGCAATCCGCCTCCGAACAGGCAGAACACCATCCCCGCGAAGATCGCCGGTCCGCTCTCCATGGTCGCCCGATGCCCTCTTTCCCGTCCGCCGACAACGGCCCTGGGGTGACGCTGCCACGCCCGGACAGCGGGCAGGCGAATCGGAGGTGAACGCGAGGGCTACGGGCCGGAGCGAGTGTCCGGAACCGGTCCGGGGACCCTTTCCCGGAAATTCCGGATCGGTGGGAAAGGGCCGGGCCGGTGGCTGTGGTCGGCGTGAAAGATGCGGCACAAGACAGTGATGTGGCTCATGAGGTTCGGTCCGCCGAGGTGCCCGTGAGACCGCTGCCGCTCGTGTCGGCCGACGGGCTCCGGTCGGCCGACGGGCTCCGGTCAGCCGACGGGCTCCAGGAACCCCTGCTCCACGAGCAGCCGGATCTGGGCCGGCGTCCGGTCGCGCAGCAGCACGGGGTCCTCGCCGAGGAGTTGGGCGATGGCGTCCAGGATCCGGCCCGCGCCCATGGTGCCGTCGCACACGCCCGCGAAGCCCGCGCCGATCGTGTCCACCTTGGTGGCCCGGCGCATCCCGCGGTTCTGCCGCAGCACGACGTGCTCCGGGTCCTCGGCGCCGGGCAGCCCGACCTGCTCCTGCACCACCTCGGCGGCCAGCGCGAAGCGCGCTTCGAGGAGCGCCGCGTCGTCGTGCGTCCGCAGGTAGTCGAGCCGGGCGAAGTGCGCCCGGACCGTCTCGCCGAGCGGCTGCTCGACCGGGTGCGGCCATTCCTCCACCGTGACCGACTCCGCGGCGGAGCCCGACTTGCGCAGGGTGATCCAGCCGAAGCCGACCGCCTTCACCTTGCGCGCCTCGAATTCGTCCAGCCACGCGTCGTACCGTGCCCGGTACTCGGCCCGGTCACCGCGGTGGTCGCCCGCGTCCCGCAGCCACAGCTCGGCGTACTGGGTGATGTCCTGCACCTCGCGCTGCACGATCCAGGCATCGCACCCGCGGGGCACCCATGACCTGAGTCTGTCCTGCCAGTCCTCCCCCTCGACGTGCTGCCAGTTGGCGAGGAACTGCGCGAACCCGCCCTCGTTCAGCCGTTCCCCCGCCTCCTGAACGATCGTGCGGCACAGATCGTCCCCGCCCATTCCGCCGTCGCGGTAGGTGAGCCGGGCGCCCGGCGAGATCACGAACGGCGGGTTGGACACGATCAGGTCGTACGTCTCGTCGTCCCGGACCGGCGTGAACAGCGAGCCCTCGCGCAGGTCGGCGGCCGGGACCCCGGAGAGGGCCAGGGTGAGCGCGGTGATGTGCAGGGCGCGCGGGTTGACGTCGGTGGCCGTCACGCGCGTGGCGTGCCGGGCGGCGTGCAGTGCCTGGATGCCGGAGCCGGTGCCGAGATCGAGCGCACAGGCCACGGGCGTACGGACGGTGATGCCGGCCAGGGTCGTGGACGCCCCGCCGACACCGAGCACGACACCCTCGTCGCGGCTGCCGATGCCCCCGGCACCACCGACCGCGCATCCGAGGTCGGACACGATGAACCAGTCCTCGCCGCCCGGGCCGCCGTACGGCCGTACGTCCACGGTCGCGGCGAGTTCGTCCGCGCCGGCACGCGTCAGCCATCCGCTCTCCAGGCAGACGTCGACGGGCAGTACGTCGGCCACGTGCGCGTGCGGCACGGGCTGCTGCAGCAGGAACAGCCGTACGAGCGTCTCCAGCGGCGTGTCCCCGCGGGTGGCCCGGAGGGCGGGAACGGTCTCGCTGCGGGCCAGCGCCGCGTACGCGGGGGCGCCGAGCAGTTCGAGCAGTCCGTCGGCGGTGAAGGCGGCTCCGAGCAGCGCGTCCCGCAGCCGGGCGGCGGCGTCGGGGCGGTCGGACGAGGGCAGGGGCGGCAGGCTGGCGTCACTCACGCCCTCCATTGTGGCCGCCGCCCTCACCCGGCGCGTCCCCGCGGCTGCCGCCGCGGCGTCAGCTCTTGGTGGCCCCCGCCGTCGCGGTGGCCGTCCGGCAGCTGGACTGCCGGGACATCGCCTCGCCGACCTCGCCCTCCTCCAGCGTGCTGAGGGCGTCGCTGCCGCTCTTGCCCAGCTTGTCCAGCTCGGCGGCGATGTCCTTCAGACCGTCGGCGAACTCCGCCTGGTCGTCCGTGTCGAGGCCGTCGACCTGCTTCTGCAGCGAGGCGTACGACGCGGAGATGCCGTTGAGCTCCTTGACCGCGTCCGTCTGCTTCTTCTCCCCGTTCTCGACGTCCGGCGCCCCGGCCTTGCTCACGGCGGCGCCGATCGCCTTGTAGGCGTCGGACATGTCCTGGAAGGCCTTCGAGTCGGCCTTCTGGACCTCTTCCGGCGTGCTGTTGTCCGAGGTCTCCTTCTGGATCGCGGCGTTGGCCGATTTGATCTTCGCGGCCTGCGGCTGCACCGCGTCGCAGACCTGCTTCGCCCAGGCGTCCAGCTTCTCGTTGTTGTCGTCGCCGCCGCATCCCGTCAGCGCCAGTACCAGTACCGCACCGCCGGACAGTGCGGCCGCGAGCTTCTTGTTCACCGGATTGGTCCCTTCCATGGCCTTCGGCCCCGGAACATACACGCCAGATGGCCTACACCCACCCGTCGAACATCCGGTAAGGGACTTTTGAAGCCATTTGCACCACGCGAGATAAGGCTCACGGCATGGTCCGGCGGGTGGGGAGAGGGCGGGCGGCGCGTCAATACGCTCTGCCCGCCCGCACCTTGATCCGGTGTCCGCCGTCCGGCTCTAGGAAACCACCGCCGGATCGGCCGACTTGGGCTCCGGCTCGGAGTCGTCCTCGTCCTCGTCCTCGTCCTCCACCGCGATACCGCGCCGCTTGGACGCGTACACCGCGCCGACTATCACAAGAAGCGCCAGGACCGCGATGAGCACCCGCATCCCGACGCTCTTGTCCGCGCCGTAGGAGAACTTGATGACCGCGGGCGCGATGAGCAGCGCCACCAGGTTCATCACCTTCAGCAGGGGGTTGATCGCGGGTCCTGCGGTGTCCTTGAAGGGGTCGCCGACGGTGTCGCCGATGACGGTGGCCGCATGGGCCTCGCTGCCCTTGCCGCCGTGGTGCCCGTCCTCGACGAGTTTCTTCGCGTTGTCCCAGGCGCCACCGGAGTTGGCGAGGAACACCGCCATCAGGGTGCCCGCGCCGATCGCGCCCGCGAGGAAGGCGCCCAGGGCACCGACGCCGAGCGTGAACCCGATGAAGATGGGCGCCATCACGGCGAGCAGTCCGGGTGTGGCGAGCTCGCGCAGGGCGTCCTTGGTGCAGATGTCGACGACCTTGCCGTACTCCGGCTCCTCGCTGTAGTCCATGATCCCGGGCTTTTCGCGGAACTGCCGCCGCACCTCGTAGACCACCGAACCCGCCGACCGCGACACCGCGTTGATCGCCAGCCCCGAGAAGAGGAAGACGACCGCCGCGCCCGCGATCAGCCCGACGAGGTTGTTGGGCTGGGAGATGTCCATCATCAGACTCATCGGCGCGCCCTCACCACTGAGCTTCTCGCCCACGTCCCGCGCACCGGTGGTGATGGCGTCCCGGTACGAGCCGAACAGCGCCGCCGCCGCCAGTACGGCCGTGGCGATCGCGATGCCCTTGGTGATGGCCTTCGTGGTGTTGCCGACCGCGTCCAGGTCGGTGAGCACCTGGGCGCCCGCACCCTCGACGTCGCCGGACATCTCGGCGATGCCCTGCGCGTTGTCGGAGACCGGGCCGAAGGTGTCCATCGCGACGATCACACCGACCGTGGTGAGCAGTCCGGTGCCGGCCAGCGCCACCGCGAACAGCGCCAGCATGATCGACGTACCACCGAGCAGGAACGCCCCGTACACGCCGAGGCCGATCAACAGGGCGGTGTAGACGGCGGATTCGAGGCCGAGCGAGATACCGGAGAGGACGACGGTGGCCGGGCCGGTGAGCGAGGTCTTGCCGATGTCCCGCACGGGACGCCGGGTGGTCTCGGTGAAGTAGCCGGTGAGCTGCTGGATGAGGGCGGCGAGCACGATGCCGATGGCCACCGCGATGAGCGCGAGGATCCGCGGGTCGCCGTCCTTGCCCAGGATCGCCTCGTCGGTGACGCCGTCGAGGTCGGCGTACGACGACGGCAGATAGACGAACACGGCGATCGCGACCAGGACGAGCGAGATCAGCGCGGAGATGAAGAACCCCCGGTTGATCGCACTCATGCCACTGCGGTCGGCGCGCCTCGGGGCCACCGCGAAGATGCCGGCCATCGCGGTGAGGACACCGATGGCGGGCACCAGCAGCGGGAAGGCGAGCCCGGCGTCGCCGAACGCCGCCGAGCCCAGGATCAGCGCGGCCACCAGGGTCACGGCGTACGACTCGAACAGGTCGGCCGCCATGCCCGCGCAGTCGCCGACGTTGTCGCCCACGTTGTCAGCGATGGTCGCGGCATTGCGTGGATCGTCCTCCGGAATGCCCTGCTCGACCTTGCCGACCAGGTCGGCGCCGACGTCGGCGGCCTTGGTGAAGATGCCGCCGCCGACCCGCATGAACATCGCGATCAGCGCAGCCCCGAGACCGAACCCCTCGAGCACCTTCGGGGCGTCGGCCGCGTACACCAGCACCACGCAGGAGGCGCCCAGCAGGCCGAGGCCGACGGTGAACATGCCGACGACACCACCCGTACGAAAAGCGATCTTCATCGCTTTGTGCGAGACGGCGGTGAGATCCTTTTCCGGCTCGCCCTCCGCCGGAGTCGCTTCGCGCGCCGCTGCCGCGACCCGCACATTACTGCGCACGGCGAGCCACATACCGATATAACCGGTGGCCGCCGAGAACGCCGCTCCGATCAAGAAGAACACCGACCGTCCGGCACGCTGATTCCAGTCGTCCGCGGGCAGCAGCATGAGCAGGAAGAACACGACCACGGCGAATACGCCGAGGGTGCGCAGTTGGCGGGCCAGATAGGCGTTCGCACCCTCCTGGACCGCTGCCGCGATCTTCTTCATGCTGTCGGTGCCCTCGCCTGCCGCGAGAACCTGGCGCACCAGGACTCCCGCGACCACCAGCGCCGCCAGTGCGACGACGCCGATGACCACCACGAGCAGGCGGTTGTCGTCGGTCAGCACGGCGGCTGCGAGGGATGTGGACGGTCCCGACTCTTGTGTGATGGAAAGCCCCGCCATTCGTCCTCCTTGACGCTTGGGCTGAGCTCAAGATGTGGACGGGATTGTAGGTACCGGAAGCCGATCAAAACAGAGCGCGTGAAATGTAAATGTCTTGCACGCACTCTTCCATAATGATCGCCGGGTGCTCGGCGACCGGAAATCCGTAATGCCTTTGGGGCATTCGTGTGATCGCATTTTCCATGGCACGGCCGGTCGTGAACGAATTCACGCGATCAACCGCACGAGACCACTGTAAGCGCGAGCACTGACACCCGCACATGACGAAGGGCCCCACGAGGGGGCCCTTCGGAAAACAGTCGCCGTCCGGGTGAAGCGGTCAGGCGAGGAGGGCGGCCGGCGGCACGGTGGGCCACCTCATGCGGATCGATCCGCCGTGCTCCCCCGCGCTGACCTCGACGTCGTCGACGAGTCCGCTGATGACCGCGAGGCCCATCTCGTCCTCCTCGGTCTCCGTGTCGGCGTCGCCCGGCACTTCACCGGGCGCCCGCTCGCCGGGGACCGCGTGGGGCGCCTCGTCGCCGACCTCGATGGAGAACTGCTTCTCCTCCTCGATCAGCAGCACCTTCACGGGTGCCGAGATACCGCCGATCCGGTGCAGTCCCACGGCCCGGCTGCACGCCTCACCGACGGCGAGCCTGACCTCGTCGAGGACGGCCTCGTCCACTCCGGCCCTGCGCGCCACCGCCGCCGCCACGAGCCGGGCGGTCCTGACGTGCTCGGGCAGCGCGCTGAAGCGGAGTTCGACGGTGGCCATGCATCCCCCTCGCGACTACGGGCGTGCTGTAGAGAGGCCGGGCCGCCGAAAACCCGGCCCTCCTCTTGGTTCTCTTCCGCCGCCCGGGCACGCGGCCCGGGCGGGGTGGTCAGTCGGTGGCCGCCACCGCTTCCTCGACCGAGGTGTGGATCGGGAACACCTTGGTGAGGCCGGTAATGCGGAAGATCTTGAGAATACGCTCCTGGTTGCAGACCAGGCGCAGTGAGCCCTCATGGGCACGGACGCGCTTCAGGCCGCCGACCAGCACGCCGAGTCCGGTGGAGTCGAGGAAGTCCACACCTTCCATGTCGACGACAAGGTGGAAACTGCCGTCGTTCACCAGCTCGACCAACTGCTCGCGCAGCTTGGGCGCGGTATATACGTCGATTTCGCCACCGACCCTGACGATCGTTCGATCGCCCACGGTTTCGGTCGACAGGGACAGGTCCACGGATCCTCCAGCACCTAGCTATCGAGCGGTCGCCCTTGGGGCATCTCGGCTCAGCCCCCGGGACGGTTCGCCAGCCGCGATGGCATTCAATCACTTACCGGCAGGCGTGCACGACGCCTTGGCCCCATTGTCCGTCACGCCAGTGACACACTCGGTGCCGATGGCCAAGAATCACCGATCCGATCGACCCCCGACGGACCTCCCGTCCGGGCCCGCCCCGGGCGCGGTCCTGGACCGGCTCGCGTCCGGACCGAACCGGGCTTCGCGCATCACTCATACGGAGCACTTGCCCCCGCGCGAGGGTCGCCATGCCGTCTGGCCGGACCGGATCCGCCCGGAGGTCCTCGCCGCCGTGCGGGCCGCGGGTATCGAACACCCCTGGGCCCACCAGGCACGTGCCGCCGAGCACGCCCTGGACGGCGAGTCCGTCGTGGTCGCCACCGGCACCGCGTCCGGCAAGTCCCTGGCCTACCTCATGCCCGTCCTGTCCACGCTCCTGGACGGCGCCGAGGCCCCGAACGGCCGCGGCGCGACCGCCCTGTACCTCGCGCCCACGAAGGCCCTCGCGGCGGACCAGTGCCGGTCCGTGAAGGAACTTTCACAACCACTGGGCCATTCGGTGCGCGCGGCCGTCCATGACGGCGACACTCCGTTCGAGGAACGCGAGTGGATCCGCCAGTACGCCAACTACGTGCTGACCAACCCGGACATGCTGCACCGGGGCATCCTGCCGTCCCACCCCCGCTGGTCCTCCTTCCTCAAGTCGCTGAAGTACGTCGTCATCGACGAGTGCCACACCTACCGGGGCGTCTTCGGCTCACACGTCGCCCAGGTGCTGCGCCGCCTGCGCCGCCTGTGCGCCCGCTACGGCGCCTCGCCCGTCTTCCTGCTGGCCTCGGCGACCGCCGCCGAGCCCGCGGTCGCCGCCCGCCGCCTCACCGGCCTGCCGGTCGTGGAAGTGGCCGACGACGCCTCACCGCGCGGTGAACTGGTGTTCGCCCTCTGGGAGCCGCCGCTGACCGAGCTGCACGGCGAGAAGGGCGCACCGGTCCGCCGTACGGCCACCGCCGAGACCGCCGACCTGCTGACCGACCTCATCGTGCAGAACATCCGCTCGGTCGCCTTCGTACGCTCCCGGCGCGGCGCCGAGCTGATCTCCGTGATCGCCCAGGAACGCCTCGCCGAGGTCGACCGCTCGCTGTCCCGGCGGGTGGCGGCGTACCGGGGCGGCTACCTCCCCGAGGAGCGCCGCGCCCTGGAACGCGCCCTGCACTCCGGCGAACTGCTCGGCCTCGCCGCGACGAACGCCCTCGAACTCGGCGTGGACATCTCGGGTCTGGACGCCGTGGTGATCGCCGGCTATCCGGGCACCCGTGCCTCTCTGTGGCAGCAGGCCGGACGCGCGGGACGGTCCGGGCAGGGCGCCCTCGCCGTCCTGGTCGCCCGCGACGACCCCCTGGACACCTTCCTCGTCCACCACCCCGAGGCCCTCTTCGACCGGCCCGTGGAGTCCACTGTCCTCGACCCCGACAACCCCTACGTGCTCGCCCCGCACCTGTGCGCGGCGGCCGAGGAACTGCCGTTGACCGAGGAGGACCTGGACCTGTTCGGCCCGGCCACCGGGGATCTGCTCCCGCAGCTGGAGGCCGCGAAACTGTTGCGCCGGCGGACCAGGGCCTGGCACTGGACCCGCCGCGAGCGGGCCGCCGACCTGACCGACATCCGGGGGCAGGGCGGCCGGCCGGTCCAGGTCGTCGAGGCCGGTACGGGCAGGCTGCTCGGCACGGTCGACGCGGGCGCGGCACACACGAGCGTCCACGAGGGCGCGGTCCACCTGCACCAGGGCCTGACGTATCTCGTCCGCTCGCTCGACCTGGAGGACTCCGTCGCCCTGGTCGAGCGGGCGACCCCGACGTACACGACGGTGGCCCGGGACACCACGTCGATCTCCGTGCTGGAGACGGACACCGAGATCCCGTGGGGCGACGGCCGCCTGTGCTACGGCTCCGTCGAGGTCACCAACCAAGTGGTCTCCTTCCTGCGCCGGCGGGTCATCACCGGCGAAGTGCTGGGCGAGACGAAGCTCGACCTCCCTCCTCGTACGCTGCGCACCCGCGCGGTGTGGTGGACGGTCACCGAGGACCAGTTGGACCGGGCCCGGATCAACCCGGAGGTCCTCGGCGGTGCGCTGCACGCCGCCGAGCACGCTTCGATCGGCATGCTGCCGCTCTTCGCTACCTGTGACCGCTGGGACATCGGCGGTGTCTCGATCCCGCTGCACCCCGACACACTGCTGCCCACGGTCTTCGTCTACGACGGCCACCCGGGCGGGGCGGGCTTCGCGGAGCGTGCCTTCCGCACCGCCCGTGCCTGGCTCACCGCCACCCGCCAGGCCATCGCCTCCTGCGAGTGCGACGCCGGCTGCCCCTCCTGCATCCAGTCCCCCAAGTGCGGCAACGGCAACGATCCGCTGCACAAGCGAGGCGCGGTACGACTCCTCACGGTGCTGCTGGAGGGCGCACCGGCGGAGGCGAAGGGGGAGGAGGGAGAGGCCGGGGCGTCCGGAGCTGCTGGGACGTAACCGGGGCCGGCACCCGGGGCAGTGGTTCCGCCGGGCCGGCAGGGCCCGCCCGGGCCCTGATCTCCACCGCGAACGGCCGCCGGCCCGACGCCACCGACACGTCCGACACCTCACCGGTGATCACGCACCGTACGAGCCGCGTGCCCTGCGCCCGGGCCACCCGGTCCGCCCGGGCGCAGGCCGCCGCAGCGCCCTCCGTCCAGTGGTCCGCCGCCGCGAGCGCCGCCAGGTCCGCGCCGCCGGCCGCCCGGTGCCGGACCACGACGGCGTGTCCCAGGGCGAGGACGACGCCGAACACCGCACACAGCACGGCGATCGCACCGACGCTCCAGACGGTCGCCGAGCCCCGGTCGGAACACCGCGCGCGCCGTCGGCCGTCTGTCGGCCACCGTTTCGGGAACCGGGCCCTCACGCTGCCGCCCCCACCGTCTCCTCCACCGCGGCGACGGCCTCCTCCCGTAGGTCGAAGGGCAGTCCGTGCAGGACCGGGGGTCTGGCCTCGACGACCACCCGGACCTGCTCGGCCTCCCTGCTCACCGTGACTCTCGCGCCGGGCGGTGCCGCCGCGCGGGTCACCTCGACGACGGCGTCAGGGGGATCCTGCCGGGCCGCCGCGCGGGCGCCGGCACGCGCCGCGTCCACGCACTGGATCTGCGCCGCCACCACCATCAGGCCCCAGACCAGCGCCGTCGCGAACATCACCAGCACGGGCAGCACCATGGCCGACTCCGCCGTCACGAACCCGCGGTCCGCACGCCGCTCACATCCGGCCATCGAGTGCCTGCTGCACGATGTTCCGCAGCGCCGTGCTGACCGGTCCGCTGGTGACCACCTTGTAGAGCACGACGGAGAACGCCACCGCCGCCACGATGCCCATCGCGTACTCCGAAGTCACCATTCCGGCGTCCCTCCGTGCCGTACGCACCTTGCACACCAGGGCACTCAGTCGTGCCCACACCGCCTGATACATCTCAACCCCCGTAAGGAGAAGTCGCATTGATCTTGTGGTTCTTGTTGCTTCCGCCGGTCCTCTCCCCTCAGGCGCCACCTCCTCCCAGCACCCCGCCCGCGAGCCCGATCACCACGGGCAGCACACCGACCGCGATGAACGCGGGCAGGAAGCACAGCCCCACCGGCGCGCTGACCATGACGGCCGCCCGCCGGGCCCGGGCCGTCGCCGCGCGGGTCCACTCCGCGCGGGCCTCGGCAGCGAGCCGGGCCACGGGAGCGGCCAGGGGGAGTCCGGACACATCTGCCCGTTCCAGCAGCCGGGCCAGGGGCCGGGCGCCCGGTACCGACGCCAGCCGGCACCATGCCGCGGCCGGTTCACCGCCGAGCCGTACCTCCGCCGCACCCCGCGCCAGCGCCTCCCCGACCGGCCCGCCCAAGGTCTCTCCGACGGCCTGCGCGGCGAGTACCGGGCCGGCACCCGCCGTGATGCAGGCGGACAGCAGGTCTGCGGCGAGCGGCAGCTGATGTTCCGCCCCGGCGGTGTCGGGCTCCCGCGTGTGCGGAGCGGCCGCCGTCTGCCGAAGGCGCCACCACCACAGTCCGGCCGCGACGGCCGGTCCCACCACCGCTCCGGCGGGACCGCCCACCAGCGCCCATCCGGCACCCGCCACGCCCGCGTACGGCAGCCGGCGCCGCGCGGCGTGCAGCAGCGCGAGGTGCGAGGCAGTCGCCGTCCGCTCCAGGGAGAGCACCCCGGCCAGTCGCCGCCGTGCTCTCCGCTCGCGCCGCGTGCGGCTCCACCACCCCGCCAGCCAGGCGAGCACGAGCACCGCTCCCGCCACTGCCCCCAGCCTGTGGACAAGGTCCCCGTTCATGCCGCTCCCTCCTCGGCGCCCCGCATGATCCGCAGTGCCCACCACAGCCCCAGGCCCTCCAGCACCCCGCCGGCCGCCAGACAGACCAGACCCGACGGTGTGTGCAGCAGGATGTGCAGCGGGTCGGCGCCGAGCGCCGCACCGAGCGCCAGGCCCACGACCGGGAGCCCGGCGAGCAGCACCGCCGTCGCGCGGGCGCCGGCCAACTGGGCGCGCAGGTCGGCCCGCTGGTCCCGTTCGGCACGCAGCGCCGCTTCCAGCCGGTCGAGCCCGGCCGCGAGCCCGGCTCCCTGGTCCACCGCCACCCGCCAGCACGCGGCGAGCCCTCGCAGCCCCTCGGCGCCCGGCTGCCGTGCCGCCTCCGCGAGCGCCTTTGGAACGTCCCCGCCGAAGCGCGCCGCCGCCAGCACCGTCGCCTGCACGTCACCGAGCCCGCCGGAGTCACGCGCGGCCGGCAGCAGCGCCTCACCCGGCTGCCGCCCTGCGCGCACCTCCCCGGCGAGCGCCCCGCACAACGCGATCACCGCGTCGCCGCGGCTCTCCCGCGCCCGGCGTTCCCCGGCGGCCCGCCGCACCCGCCTCAGCAGAAGCACCCCGGCCGCCCCCGCGACGACCGGCAGCAGCGACGCACCCAGCACCGCCGGCACCAGGCCGGCGGCCAACGACCACCACTCGGCCCGCAGCCGCCCGCGCATCCGTCCCCACGCGCGGATCATCCGGGGCCACCCCGGCGGTCCGCCGCCCACCGCGCCTTCGCCGGCCAGCAGCAGTCGCGCCCGCCCGGCCCCGGCGTGCCCGCCGCCCAGCAGCCAGGCCGCGGTCGCCAGGCACGCCACGGCCGCACCCGTCGACACCTCGGTCGCCCCGTTCATCCCCCGATCCCCTCGCCCGGCCCGCCGGCTTCCGCGTTCCGGAGCAGCTCCCGCAGGCGTTGCCATCCCCGCTCCCGGGTGAAGGCCTGCGGGCCCCACCGCAGCGCCGGCACCGTCCGCACCAGCCCCGACGGGTCCCGTTCCAGCACATGCACCTCCGCGATCCGCCGCCGCCCGCTCCGGTCACGTACGAGGTGGAGCACCACCGAGAGGGCGGCCGCCACCTGGCTGTGCAGGGCGAACCGGTCGAGTCCGGCGGCCGTACCGAGCGCCTCCAGCCGGGCCGGTACGTCGGTGGCGGCGTTGGCATGGACCGTTCCCGAGCCGTCGTGGCCCGTGTTGAGGGCGGCCAGCAGATGGACCACCTCCGGGCCGCGCACCTCTCCGACGACCAGCCGGTCCGGCCGCATCCGCAGCGCCTGCCGCACCAGGTCCTCGAGGGTGACGAGGCCCGCGCCCTCCTGGTTGGCGGGTCTGGTCTCCAGGCGTACGACGTGCGGATGATCGGGCCGCAGTTCCGTCGAGTCCTCGGCCAGGACGATGCGCTCGTCCGGCCCGGCCAGCCCCAGCAACGCGCTCAGCAAGGTCGTCTTGCCGCTGCCGGTCCCCCCGCTGACGAGGAACGACAACCGCGCGTCCAGCAGTGCCCGCAGTACGCGGTCCCCGCCCGGCGGAACCGTCCCGGCCACCACGAGCTCGTCGAGGGTGAAGGCGCGCGGTCGTACGACCCGTAGCGACAGGCAGGTGCAGCCGACGGCCACCGGGGGCAGCACCGCGTGCAGCCTGGTCCCGTCGGGCAGCCGTGCGTCGACCCAGGGCCGGGCGTCGTCCAGGCGCCGGCCGGTCACGGCGGCGAGCCGCTGGGCGAGACGCCGGACGGCCGTCTCGTCGGGGAAGGCCACCTCGGTCAGTTCCAGCCCTCCGCCCCGGTCCACCCAGACCCGGTCCGGCGCCGACACCAGCACGTCGGTCACCGAGGGCTCGGCCAGGAGCCGTTCCAGCGGCCCGCTGCCGACCAGCTCGGACCGCAGCTGCTCGGCCGCTCCGAGCACTTCGGCGTCACCGAGCACCCGTCCTTGGTCCCGCAGCGCCTGCGCCACCCGCGCGGGCGTCGGCTCGGCCCCGTTGTCGGCCAGCCATCGCCGCACCCCGTCGAGCAGACCGGGAGGGATGACCGCCGCGCTCATCGCCGACCTCCTCATGCCGCCCTCGCCTCCACCAGCGCCCGCTCCCAGAACTCCTTGCAGAAACGGGCCAGTGGGCCCCGGCCCGAGGCCCCGGGCGGACGGCCCGCCTCGTACGGGCGTTGCAGGGCGGGCTCGACGGGCACGTCTCCGGCGAGAGGCAGCCCGAGCAGCCGGGCCACCTCACGGTCGTCCAGTCCCGGCGCGTACGGCCCGCGTACCGCCACCCGCAGATCACGCAGGACCATGCCCACGGCGGAGGCGACGCGGCCCGCCGCCGCGACGGCGCGCAGTTCCGCGGGGACCACGAGGAGCCCGAGGTCGAGCTGGGCGAGAACCTCGGCGACCCCGTCATCGACGCGGCGCGGCAGGTCGACCACGACGGTGCCGCCCCCGCGCCTCGCCGCGGCGAGCACCGCGCGTACGGCCCTGGGCGGTACGGCGAGACAGTCGCCGCGGTCCCAGCTGAGCACCCGCAGCGAGTGCAGTTCCGGCAGTGACTCCTCCAGGGCACCGCCGCCGACCCGGCCGTGTGACGCGGCGAACGCCGGCCAGCGCAGCCCTTTGGCCGTCTCGCCCCCGAGGGCCACGTCGAGTCCGCCGCCCAGCGGATCGGCGTCCACCAGGAGGGTGCGCAGTCCTTCACGCGCGGAGGTGACGGCGAGCGCGCACGCGAGCGTGGACGCTCCGGCGCCGCCCCGGCCGCCGATGACGCCGACGGTCAGTGCGGGCCGTCCGACGCCTTCGGCCACGTCGGCGATGCGGTCGACCAGCCACTGCTCGCCGTCGGGCAGCATCAGGACGTGGTCGGCGCCGATCTCGACGGCCCGCCGCCAGACCCCGGAATCGTCCTGGTCGCGGCCGACCAGCACCACTCCCGGCCGGCGTGACGCCCCGCGCACCCGTCGCGCGGCGTCGTCCCCGACCAGGACGAGCGGTGCGGCCTCCCAGCTGCCCCTTGGCTCCGGCACCGTGTGGTGGACCTCCGGCGTGGCGCCGGCCGCCGCGCACAGGCGCAGCAGGTCGTCGAGGAGCCCGGCGTCCTCGGTGACGATCAGCGGTGCCCCCGGCCGGCCTCCTCCGGTGGACGGCGGTGGATCATGGGTGATGGTTCCGGACATGTTCGTCCTCCTTTGCTGCATCTCTCGCGCAGCCCTGCGGCCCCGCGATTCCCAGATGTGCGAAGAGCCGGCAAGCGGTTCTCCTTTGAACGGCCGGCGGAAACCGGCCGTACGCGACCCGACAAACGGAACCGGGCGTGAACTCGCGGCGAGCGGGCGCGTCGGAATCACGGTGCAGCGATCCGGAAAAACATGTGGATCTTGGTCGATAACTGTGGACGAGTCGACGCCTGTGAATATCGCGGTCACTCATACCGGTGAGTCCCGCACACCTCCTGTGCGACTTCCGCAGAGCAGTCCGACAACTACCGCGGGTAACCATTCATGCACATGACAAAAGAGGATGCGTCCGACACCGGCAAGGTGCACCAACCACGAGGAGAATGGAGAAAACCCACCCGGACATGCGACGACCCCCGCCGGGGGGGAGAGCGGGGGTCGTCCCCACGGCCGACTCGGGGGGGGGAGGAGTCGGACCGGGTTAGACACGGTCGCGAACGATCCGTGACTTCCATGGTGTACCCGAGAGCCCTCTCAGGCAAACCCACACGCCCCACCTTACGCCGAATGGGCTGCGCCTATGCTCAAGGACGTGGAAAACCACTCGATGCCCCGCACAGCCGCCTTCTTTGACCTGGACAAGACGGTCATTGCGAAGTCGAGCACGCTCACGTTCAGCAAGTCGTTCTATCAAGGCGGCCTGATCAACCGCAGGGCTGTCCTGCGCACCGCGTACTCCCAGTTCGTGTTCCTGGCCGGCGGCGCCGACCACGACCAGATGGAGCGGATGCGCAAGTACCTGTCCGCACTGTGCCGCGGCTGGAACGTCCAGCAGGTCAAGGAGATCGTCGCCGAGACGCTGCACGACCTGATCGACCCGATCATCTACGACGAGGCCGCCACCCTCATCGAGCAGCACCACACCGCGGGACGCGACGTCGTGATCGTGTCCACGTCGGGCGCCGAGGTGGTCGAGCCGATCGGCGAACTGCTCGGCGCGGACCGAGTGGTGGCCACCCGTATGGTCGTCGGCGACGACGGGTGCTTCACCGGCGAGGTGGAGTACTACGCGTACGGCCCGACCAAGGCCGAGGCGGTGAGGGAACTGGCCGAGTCGGAGGGCTACGACCTGACCCGTTGCTACGCCTACAGCGACTCGGTGACCGATGTGCCGATGCTGGAGTCCGTGGGCCACCCGCACGCCGTGAACCCGGACCGCGCACTGCGCCGGGAGGCCCTCGCGCGGGAGTGGCCGATCCTCGACTTCCACCGGCCGGTACGGCTCAAGCAGCGCTTGCCCGCGTTCTCCGTACCGCCTCGCCCCGCCCTGGTCGCAGCGGCCGCCATAGGCGCCGCGGCGGCCACCGCGGGCCTCGTCTGGTACGCGAGCCGGCGCCGCACGACGGTGGCCTGACCGTCTTCCGCGCAAGCCGCTCCGCCGGCCGGCGAACGCTCCGCCGGCACCCGTTCGGGACGGCTTTGCGCCCAAGAGCAAAGAAGCAAGGTGAGGACTTCCGCTTGCTTCGAAACCGGAGTACAAAGGACTTAACGGCCCGCGAGACCAAGGACATCCGCGAGGATCACCTTCACCAACGCATTTGTGGCCCCACGGACCGAGCATGAACACCGGGAACCCACGCGACGTCGACCCGTCGATTACGGGCCAGCCGCACCAGGTGACGGGCGAAGTTCCCGACCTGATGGGCACATATCGAGGACGCTTGGTAACGCGGTGGACATGCCAGCGGCGGTACGAGTATTCGTACCGCCGCATTTCTGCCCGATTTTCGCCCGGTCTCCTTTACGCAGCCCCGCGCTGGAGCGCCTCGCACACGGCCGTCGATTCGCGCGCCCCCAGCTCGATCGCCCGCCCGCAATGGGCGATCCAGGCCGCCACGCCCTCGGAGGTACCGGAGACGTACCCCTCCAGCGCCCTGGTGTAGGCCTCCTGGCCCAGCTCGGCGTGTCCGACCTCGGCCGGGCAGACCGACTTGGGGTCGAGACCGCTGCCGACCAGGACGATGCGTTCGGCCGTACGCGCGACCAGGCCGTTGTGGGAGGTGAAGGGGCGCAGCGCGAGAAGTTCGCCGTGCACGACGGCCGCCGTCACCAGCGCCGGGGCGGAACCGCCCACGATGATCAGCTCGGACAGCCCGTCCAGCCGGCCGTGCGCCTCCGCCGCGCTCGGCAGATCGAGCCCGATCAAGGGCTCGTCGACCGGCTCGCCCTCCTGGCGGGGCCGCCCGACCCGCTCGGCCTTGTCGGCCGCCGCGACCAGGTGCAGCCGGGCCAGGACCCGCAGAGGCGACTGCCGCCAGATGGACAGCAACTGCCCCGCCTCGGCGGCCAGCCGCAGTGCCGCGCCCATCGTGCGGGCGTCGCCGTCGCCGCTGAAGTCACTGCGCCGGCGCACCTCCTCCAGAGCCCAGTCCGCGCCCGACAGCGCCGCCGAGCCACGGGCGCCGCGCAGCGCCGCCTCGGAGGTGATCTCATTGCTGCGCCGCCGCATGACCCGGTGCCCGTAGACCCGGTCCACGGCCTTGCGCACGGACTCCACGGAGTCGGCCACTCCAGGCAGGGAGCCCAGGGCGGCGAGCGGGTCGGCGGTCGCACCTGTCGTACTCATGAGTACGACACTACGCACCCCCGGCGCCCGCCCCACGAAGGAGTGGTCTTCTTCACGTCCGATCACCACATACAGCCATCATTCCATTACGCTTGGTGAACATGAAAATTGCTTTCGTGGGGAAGGGCGGCAGCGGAAAGACGACCCTGTCCTCCCTGTTCATCCGTCATCTCGCGGCCGTCGGCGCCCCGGTCGTCGCGGTGGACGCCGACATCAACCAGCACCTCGGGGCCGCGCTGGGCCTGGACGAGGCGGAGGCGGCCGCGCTGCCCGCGATGGGCGAGCACCTGCCGCTGATCAAGGACTACCTGCGCGGCACCAATCCACGCATCGCGTCCGCCGAGACGATGATCAAGACCACTCCGCCCGGTGAGGGCTCCCGACTGCTGCGGGTGCGTGAGGACAATCCGGTCTACGACGCCTGTGCGCGGCCGGTGGAACTCGACGGGAGGGCTGTCCGTTTGATGGTCACCGGCCCCTTCACCGACGCCGACCTGGGGGTCGCCTGCTACCACTCCAAGACCGGAGCGGTGGAGCTGTGTCTGAACCACCTGGTGGACGGCCCCGGCGAGTACGTCGTGGTCGACATGACGGCCGGCTCGGACTCCTTCGCCTCCGGCATGTTCACCCGCTTCGACATCACGTTCCTCGTGGCCGAGCCGACCCGGAAGGGGGTCTCCGTCTATCGCCAGTACAAGGAGTACGCCCGCGACTTCGGCGTCACCCTGAAGGTCGTCGGCAACAAGGTGCAGGGCCCGGACGACCTCGACTTCCTCCGCGCGGAGGCCGGGGAGGACCTGCTGGTGACGGTGGGGCACTCGGACTGGGTCCGAGCCATGGAGAAGGGCCGGCCACCCCGGTTCGACCTCCTGGAGGAGCCCAACCGGCACGCGCTGCGCCTGCTGCACTCGGCCGCCGACGCGACGTACGGGTCGCGCGACCGCGAGCGTTACACCCGCCAGATGGCGCACTTCCACCTGAAGAACGCCCGGTCGTGGGGCGACGAGCGCACCGGGACCGATCTGGCGGCCCAGATCGACCCCGGTTTCGTGCTCGGCGAGAGCGTCACGGCGTCCGCCTGACGCTCACCGCTTCTCGGCCGGGGCTCCGGGCACCCCCTTGGGGGCCGGTGCGGAACCGCCGGACAGGAAGGACTCCCAGCCCTTCCTCGGGGCCTCACCGACGTCCAGCGTGCGCAGTTTCGCCAGGGTCTCCGGGTCCTGGGCGTCCAGCCAGTCCACAAGTCGGCGGAAGGAGACACAGCGCACGTCGGACTTGGTGCACACCTCCTCGATGACCTCCTCGACGGCCCGCATGTAGGTGCCGCCGTTCCAGGACTCGAAGTGGTTGCCGATGATCAAGGGCGCCCTGTTGCCCTTGTAGGCCCGATCGAAGCCCTGGAGGAGGCCGTCCCGCATCTGGTCGCCCCACATCTCGTGCTTGGCGGGGTCGCCCTGGGTGGTGCCGGACTGGTTGACCATGAAGTTGTAGTCCATGGTGAGCTGCTCGAAGGAGTGTCCGGGGAAGGGCACGAGCTGCATCGACAGGTCCCACAGGCCCTGCTTCCTCTTCGGCCACACCTGGTTGTCGACCCCGCTGGTGTCGTAGCGGAAGCCCAGGTCGCGGGCGGCCTCCATGAAGTTCTTCCGCCCTTCCAGGCAGGGGGTGCGGGCGCCGATCAGCTCTTTGTCGTAGTCGAAGGGCAGCGGGGCCGAGTTCTTCATGCCGGTGTTGGTCTTCCAGGTCTTCACGAAGCGCTTGGCCTGGGCGATCTCGTCCTTCCAGTCCGCCACCGACCATTCGCCGACCCCACCGCCGCTGCCGCAGAAGTGCCCGTTGAAGTGAGTGCCGATCTCATTGCCCTCGAGCCAGGCGAGGCGCAACTGCTTCACGGTGTCGGCGATGCCCTCCTGATCGTTGAAGCCGATGTCGGAGCGGCCCGGGGAGTGCTGCGGCGGGCGGTACAGATCGCGTTTCTCCTCCGGCAGCAGGTACACGCCGCTCAGGAAGTACGTCATGGTCGCGTTGTTCTCCTTGGCGACCTTGCGGAAATGCGAAAAGAGCTTCTGGCCGTCCTCGCCCGCGCCGTCCCAGGAGAAGACCACGAACTGCGGGGGCTTTTCGCCGCGCTTCAGCCGCTCGGGCCGGGGCAGGTGCGGCTGTGCCCCGGTGTACGCGGTGGAGCCGTCGCCGATCAGCCGGACGACGTTCTTCGGCGCCGGAGCCGGCTTGGCCTTCTCCTGGTCACGCGCCTGCTCGCCGGCGCTGTCGGTGCCGGTCCCGCAGCCGGCGAGCGAGGCGACGCAGACCGCGACGATCACGGTGCCCGTGGCGATTCTGTGGGTGGCGGCCATCCGCCCACCTTCTTCCTTCTCTCGGGCCGAGCTCGGTGAGGACTTCGTCTGGTGCCGTGCCGGCCCACGCCGGCAGCGCCGTCAAAGTCGCACGGAACGAAGAAGGAATTAATACGACAAGCCGATGGAATGGCTACATCACTCACTGAGGTGACCGATTCACCCATTTGCCCGGAAAGTCTATGCCAGTCCTTTACTCTCAATTACGATCCGTTTACGGATTGTTGATGTTCGAGAGAGGAGAAACCATGTCAGCCTGCGTTCCCGCCCGCGCCGCCGACTCGGATCGGACCGAGCGCGCCCACCCGCCCCACAGTCCGCCACCGGCCGGCCCTCCACGCCCGCGTATCGCGGGAGCCGATCTGTCGGCCTCGATCGCGGTCTTCCTGATCGCCCTCCCGCTGTCCCTCGGCATCGCCCTCGCCACCGGCGCGCCGCTCCAGGCCGGCCTGGTCGCCGCCGCCGTGGGCGGGATCGTCGCCGGGCGGATCGGCGGCTCCCCGCTCCAGGTGAGCGGTCCCGCCGCCGGACTCACCGTCGTCACCGCCGACCTCATCCAGCACTACGGCTGGCGGACGACCTGCGCCATCACCGTCCTCGCCGGAATCGCCCAGCTCGGCCTCGGCTGCCTGCGCGTGGCGCGCGGCGCGCTCGCCGTGAGCCCCGCGATCGTGCACGGCATGCTCGCCGGCATCGGTGTCACCATCGCCGTCGCCCAGCTGCACATCGTCCTCGGCGGCACTCCGCAGAGCTCCGTCCCCGACAACCTCCTCGCCCTTCCCGCCCAGTTGGCGAACCTGCATCCCGCGGCCCTGTCGGTGAGCCTGCTGACACTGACCCTGCTGCTGCTCTGGCCCCGGCTCCCGGGCCGTGCCGGACGCGTTCTCCGCACGGTTCCGGCAGCGCTCGTCGCCGTCGCCGGAGCCACCGCGGTCGCCGCCGCGGCCGGCCTCCTCCTGCCCAAGGTGGATCTGCCGTCCTGGCGCAACCACGCCCTGGCCGGACTGCCCGAGGGGCCCGTGCTCGGCCTCGCCGCCGCCGTGCTCACCACGACGCTGGTGTGCAGCGTGCAGTCGCTGCTCGGCGCCGTGGCCGTGGACAAGCTGGTGTCAGGCCGCCCCGGTCCCGGCCACGTGGGGCGCTCCGATCTGGACCGTGAACTGCTCGGTCAGGGCACGGCCAACATCGTCTCCGGCTCACTCGGCGGACTGCCGGTGGCCGGCGTGGCGGTCCGCAGTTCCGCGAACGTCAAAGCAGGTGCCGTGAGCCGGAACTCCACGATGCTGCACGGCGTTCTCGTAGTGATCGCCGCGCTGCTGATGGTTCCGCTCCTGGAGCTCATCCCGCTCGCCTCGCTCGCCGCCCTGGTGATGGCCGTCGGCATCCAGATGGTGTCCCTGCACCACATCCGCACGGTGACCCGCCACCGCGAAGTCCTGGTCTACGCCGTGACCACCCTCGGCGTCGTCTCCCTCGGTGTCCTGGAGGGCGTGGCGCTGGGCATCACCGTCGCCGTCGGCGTGGCCCTGCACCGGCTCACCCGCACCCGGATCACGCACGAGGAGAAGAAAGGAGTCCATCACGTACAGGTAAGAGGCCAGTTGACGTTCCTCGCGGTGCCACGACTCAGCCGGGCCCTGCACCTCGTCCCCCAAGGGGCCGACGCGGTCGTGGCGTTGGACGGCTCCTTCATGGACCACGCGGCGTACGAGACATTGCAGGACTGGCAGAGCACGCACACCGCGCGGGGCGGCACCGTCGAGATCACCGGCCATCGCGCCGGGGTCCGGATCGCCGAACCCGCGGCCCTCGCCTCCGGGCACCCGTCCGACGGGAGCGAGGAGGCCTGCGTGTCCGACACCGACTGCCGCTGCCGGCCCTGGACGGCCTGGCGCAACCACCAGTGCGAACGCCCGCGCCCCCTGCCGGGTGACGGCCCACGGCCGGACGGGACCGATGGAACGAAGAGAGCAGACGAAACGGAAGGAGCCGCTGGAGGAGAGCCGGAGCCGACCGAAACCGGCGGCCACGAACTGATGCGCGGCATCAGCGCGTTCCAGCGCAACACCGCTCCCCTGGTGCGCGGTGAGCTGGCCCGGCTGGCGCGCGAGGGACAGCGGCCCGCGCATCTGTTCCTGACCTGTGCCGACTCCCGGGTGGTCACCTCGATGATCACGGCCAGCGGCCCGGGAGACCTGTTCGTGGTGCGCAATGTCGGCAACCTCGTGCCACCGCCCGGCGCGGAGAGCGGCGACGACTCGGTGGCGGCCGCCATCGAGTACGCCGTGGAGGTGCTGGCGGTCCGGTCGATCACGGTGTGCGGGCACTCGGGGTGCGGTGCGATGCAGGCGCTGCTCGACACCGAGCCGGACGGCGCCCGCACCCCGCTGAGACGCTGGCTGCGACACGGGCGGCCGAGCCTGCGGCGCATGGGCGACGGCAGCGGGCCCCCGTCGCGGCTGGCCGGGCGGGCGCCCGCCGACGCGGTCGAGCAGCTCTGCCTGACGAACGTGGTGCAGCAGCTGGACCATCTGCGCGCCCATGAACCGGTGGCCCGGGCCCTGAAGGACGGGGCCCTGGAACTGCACGGCATGTACTTCCACGTGGGTGAGGCCCAGGCATACCTCCTCACCGAGCAGGACGAGGGGAAGGTGTTCGACCGGGTGCGGTCCGCGGGCCTGGCGATGTGAGGGGGCCCGTCCGGGTGTGAGAGGCGTTACACACCTTGAACCGGCTCGCTCCGGGCTCCGTGGGAAGGGATGGCGCACCTCGCACCACCCGCCCGACAGGTCTAAACCAATTTCCCGTCGGCCCTTGTCAGCGCACCCCCGGGTCTGATGAGCTGTGGCCTGGGACACAACGGACACCCTGGGAAAGGCAGATGCCGTGAGCAATGAAAGCCTGGCCAACCTTCTGAAGGAGGAGCGACGTTTCGCGCCCCCCGCCGACCTGGCCGCGAACGCCAACGTCACGGCGGAGGCGTATGAACGGGCCAAGGCTGACAGGCTCGGCTTCTGGGCCGAGCAGGCCCGCCGACTGACCTGGGCCACCGAGCCCACCGAGACCCTGGACTGGTCGAACCCGCCGTTCGCCAAGTGGTTCAAGGACGGCGAGCTCAACGTCGCCTACAACTGTGTGGACCGGCATGTGGAGGCCGGGCACGGCGACCGGGTCGCCATCCACTTCGAGGGCGAGCCGGGCGACAGCCGCGCCCTCACCTACGCCCAGCTCAAGGACGAGGTCTCCAAGGCCGCCAACGCCCTGCTGGAACTCGGGGTCCGGCAGGGCGACCGGGTCGCCGTCTACATGCCGATGATCCCGGAGACCGCGATCGCGATGCTGGCCTGCGCCCGCATCGGCGCCGCGCACTCCGTCGTCTTCGGCGGCTTCTCGGCGGACGCGCTCGCCACCCGTATCCAGGACGCCGACGCGCGGGTCGTCATCACGGCCGACGGCGGCTACCGGCGCGGCAAGCCTTCCGCGCTCAAGCCGGCCGTGGACGAGGCGGTCGCCAAGGCCGGCACCGTCGAGCACGTCCTCGTCGTCCGCCGCACTGGCCAGGACGTCGCCTTCACCGAGGGCCGGGACGTGTGGTGGCACGACCTGGTGGAACGGCAGAGCGCCGACCACACCCCGCAGGCATTCGAAGCCGAGCACCCGCTGTTCATCCTCTACACCTCGGGGACGACGGGTAAGCCGAAGGGCATCCTGCACACCTCCGGCGGCTTCCTGACCCAGACGGCGTACACGCACTGGTCCGTCTTCGACCTCAAGCCGGAGACCGACGTGTACTGGTGCACGGCCGACGTCGGCTGGGTCACCGGTCACTCCTACATCGTCTACGGCCCGCTCGCCAACGGCGCCACCCAGGTGATGTACGAGGGCACGCCGGACACACCGCACCAGGGCCGCTTCTGGGAAATCGTGCAGAAGTACGGCGTGACGATCCTCTACACCGCGCCCACCGCGATCCGCACGTTCATGAAGTGGGGCGACGACATCCCCGCCAAGTTCGACCTCAGCAGCCTGCGGGTGCTGGGCTCGGTGGGCGAGCCGATCAACCCCGAGGCGTGGATCTGGTACCGCAAGAACATCGGCGCGGACCGCACCCCGGTGGTGGACACCTGGTGGCAGACCGAGACCGGCGGCATCATGATCTCGCCGCTGCCGGGCGTGACCGACGCCAAGCCGGGCTCCGCCCAGACCCCGCTGCCCGGCATCGCCGCGACCGTCGTCGACGACGAGGCGAACGAGGTACCGAACGGCGGCGGTGGCTACCTGGTCCTCACCGAGCCGTGGCCGTCGATGCTGCGCACCATCTGGGGCGACGACCAGCGGTTCATCGACACGTACTGGTCGCGCTTCGAGGGCAAGTACTTCGCCGGTGACGGCGCCAAGAAGGACGACGACGGCGACATCTGGCTGCTCGGCCGGGTCGACGACGTCATGCTGGTGTCCGGCCACAACATCTCCACCACCGAGGTCGAGTCCGCGCTCGTCTCGCACCCGTCGGTCGCCGAGGCGGCCGTGGTCGGCGCGGCGGACGAGACGACCGGCCAGGCGATCGTCGCCTTCGTGATCCTGCGCGGCACGGCGGCGGAGACCGAGGACCTCGTCGGCGAGCTGCGGAGCCACGTGGGCACCACGCTCGGCCCGATCGCCAAGCCCCAGCGGATCCTGCCGGTGGCCGAGCTGCCGAAGACCCGCTCCGGCAAGATCATGCGCCGCCTGCTGCGGGACGTCGCGGAGAACCGCCAGCTCGGAGACGTCACGACGCTGACGGACAGCACGGTCATGGATCTCATCCAGGCCAAGCTGCCCCAGGCGCCCGGCGAGGACTGAGCGGACACCTGCCGGGCACGGCCTGACGAAGGCACCCGGCGCACTCCTGCGCCGGGTGCCTCGTGTGCTCCAGATGCGCTCCGGATGCGCTCCAGGAGCACATTGGCTAAGCTCAACAAAAAGTTGTCTCATGGGGCGCCGGGAAGTCTGGTCGGCACGCGATTCGTGCTGCCCGCCGACCAGAGGAACTTCCCGTGACCGCGCCCCATACCCCCGGCCCCCGCAAGGCCTTCGCCCGCCTCTCCCTTCCCGAGCGGTCGTACGTCGCGGACGCGCTGCGCACCGAGACGGTCGGCGGCGTCCTGCTCCTCCTCGCCGCCGTCGCCGCGCTGGTCTGGGCGAACGTACCCGGTCTGCACAGCAGCTACGAGAGTGTCAGCCACTTCCACTTCGGCCCCGAGGCCCTCGGGCTCGACCTGTCCGTGGCGCACTGGGCCGCCGACGGACTGCTAGCGGTCTTCTTCTTCGTCGCGGGGGTCGAGCTCAAACGCGAACTCGTCGCCGGTGATCTCCGCGATCCCAAGGCCGCCGCACTCCCCGTCGTCGCCGCCCTGTGCGGCATGGCCGTACCGGCACTGGTCTACACGTTCACCAGCGGCGTGGGCGGCGGCTCCCTGGCCGGCTGGGCGGTGCCCACCGCCACCGACATCGCCTTCGCGCTCGCCGTGCTCGCCGTCATCGGCACCTCCCTGCCGAGCGCGCTGCGGGCCTTCCTGCTCACCCTCGCCGTCGTCGACGACCTGTTCGCGATCCTGATCATCGCGGTCTTCTTCACCGACGGCCTGAACTTCGCGGCGCTCGGCGGCGCGGTCGCGGGCCTGGTCGTCTTCTGGCTGCTGCTGCGCAAGGGCGTACGCGGCTGGTACGTGTACGTGCCGCTCGCGCTGGTCGTGTGGGCACTGATGTACAACAGCGGCATCCACGCCACCATCGCCGGTGTCGCGATGGGCCTGATGCTGCGCTGCCACCGCCGCGAGGGCGAGGAGCACTCCCCGGGCGAGCACATCGAGCACCTCGTCCGGCCGCTCTCGGCGGGCCTCGCGGTCCCGCTGTTCGCCCTGTTCAGCGCCGGCGTGGTGATCTCCGGCGACGCCCTCGCGGACGTGTTCACGCAGCCCGAGACGCTCGGCGTGGTGCTCGGGCTCCTCGTCGGCAAGACGCTCGGCATCTTCGGCGGTACGTGGCTGACGGCACGCTTCACCAGGGCCTCGCTCAGTGACGACCTCGCCTGGGCGGACGTGTTCGCGGTGGCGACCCTCGCCGGGATCGGCTTCACCGTCTCGCTGCTCATCGGGGAACTCGCCTTCGAGGGCGACGCGTCGATGACCGACAGCGTCAAGGCGGCCGTCCTGGCCGGCTCGCTGATCGCCACCGCCGTCGCGACGGTGCTGCTGAAGGTACGGAACGCCAAGTACCGCAGACTGACCGAGGAAGAGGAGCGCGACGAGGACCTCAGCGGCGTCCCGGACGTCTACGAGCAGGACGACCCGGCGTACCACCTGCGCATGGCGGAGATCCACGAGCGGAAGGCCGCGGAGCACCGGCGACTCGCCCGGGAGAAGGCCGCCGAGCGGGACGCGCTTGCCGAAGTGACGGGCGGGGCAGGCGAGGAGCACGACGGTCCGGCATGATCTGACGAGACGGTACAAAAGACTGAACCGTACGCGCGGACACGAAGACGTACGCAGAAGAGGGAGACCGCGATGAGCGCACCCGACGGCAGCCCGGTCGGCGCCGAACGCAGCATCGGCCAGCTGTTCGCCTCGGCGACCGCAGACATGTCGGCGCTGGTGCACGACGAGATCGCGCTGGCGAAGGCGCAGCTCAAGCAGGACGTCAAGCGGGGTGCGACCAGCGGCGGCGCCTTCACGGCGGCAGGAGTGCTGCTCCTCTTCTCCCTGCCGATGCTGAACTTCGCTCTCGCGTACGGCATCCGCACCTGGAGCGGCTGGAACCTCGCGGTCTGCTTCCTGCTCTCCTTCGCGGCGAACGTGCTGATCGCGCTGTTCCTCGCGCTGATCGGCATCGTCTTCGCCAAGAAGGCGAAGAAGGGCCGGGGCCCGCAGAAGGTCGCCGCCTCCGTGAAGGAGACGGCCGGCGTGCTGCAGAAGGCCAAGCCGCACCCGCGCCCCGAGTTGCCCGAGGACCGGGTCCCCCAGGCCATTGAGGCTGTGGCACGCTCGTCCTCATGACGGAACCCGCCACACCTCCGGCGCAGCCCGCTTCGGTCGTACGCCTCGGCATCCCCGGCGGCGCCGGACTGACGCACCGGGACGTCGCCGCCAACGGCGCCCGCTTCCACATCGCGGAGCTGGGCGACGGCCCCCTGGTGCTGCTGCTGCACGGCTTCCCGCAGTTCTGGTGGACCTGGCGGCACCAGCTGACGGCGCTCGCCGACGCCGGTTTCCGGGCCGTCGCCATGGACCTGAGGGGTGTCGGCGGCAGCGACCGTACGCCGCGCGGTTACGACCCGGCCAACCTCGCGCTGGACATCACCGGGGTGATCCGCTCCCTCGGCGAGCCGGATGCCGCGCTGGTCGGGCACGACCTGGGCGGATACCTGGCGTGGACGGCGGCGGCGATGCGCCCCAAGCTCGTGCGGCGGCTCGCGGTCGCGTCCATGCCGCATCCGCGGCGCTGGCGCTCGGCGCTGCTCTCCGACGCCAGACAGTCGGCCGCGATGTCCCACATCTGGGGGTTCCAGCGGCCCTGGATCCCGGAGCGCCGGCTCACCGCGGACGACGGGGCGCTGGTGGCCGAGCTCATCCAGGAGTGGTCCGGGCCGCACCCGCCGGACGAGAAGGCGCTGGAGAACTACCGGCGGGCCATGTGCATCCCCTCCACGGCGCACTGCTCGATCGAGCCGTACCGCTGGATGGTGCGCTCCCTGGCCCGCCCGGACGGCATCCAGTTCAACCGCAGGATGAAGCGGCCGGTGCGGGTGCCGACGCTGCATCTGCACGGCTCGCTGGACCCGGTCGTGCGCACGCGCAGCGCCGCGGGGTCCGGGGAGTACGTCGAAGCGCCGTATCGCTGGCGGCTGTTCGACGGGCTGGGACACTTCCCGCACGAGGAGGATCCGGTCACTTTCTCGACGGAACTGATCAATTGGCTGAAGGATCCCGAACCTGATCGGTGATCGAACCGATCACTTGTCTGACGATCGGCCAATTGCCTGGCGCATAGGCCAATTGAGGGCGCGTGAGGTGGTTATCGACCTTGGGGCGGGGGCAGACGTCCGGGTATGGGCTGGACGCACGACTACAGTGACGCAAGCCGCGACCGCCGCTCGGCGGGCGGTATGAGTTCCCACCAGCGAGGCGGTGCATCACGGATGGCAGGTACGGACCTCAGGGTGGGAATTCCGCGCATCCTCCGCCGCCGGGCCCGCTGGGTCTCCGTCCGCCTGCGCCACCCGCGCGGCTGACGGACCGTACGGCCGTTCCCCGGGGTCAGGCCCCTCCCTAGAGCGCGCAGCTGTCGCTGTCCACCTGCTGGTTCGCGGTGCGGCCCTTGGCGATGTCCTCCTGGATCTCGTCCGTGGTGAGCGCGTAGCCGGTCTCCGCGTCGTCCCTGGACTTCGCGAAGATCACGCCGTAGACCTCCCCCTCGGGGGTCAGCAGCGGGCCGCCCGAGTTGCCCTGACGGACGGTCGTGTACAGGGAGTACACGTCGCGGCGGACCGTGCCCCGGCGGTAGATGTCCGCGCCGTTGGCCGTGATGCGCCCCCGCACACGCGCGGAACGGACGTCGTACGCCCCGTTCTCCGGGAAGCCGGCGACGATCGCGCTGTCGTTGCTGCTCGCGTCCTCGGCGGTGAAACGCAGCGCGGGCGCCTTGAGTTCGGGTACGTCGAGGACGGCGATGTCGCGCTTCCAGTCGTAGAGGACGACCGTGGCGTCGTACTTCCTGCCCTCGCCGCCTATCTGCACGGTCGGCTCGTCGACGCCGCCCACGACATGCGCGTTGGTCATGATGCGGCGCTCGGCGAAGACGAAGCCGGTGCCCTCCAGGACCTTGCCGCAACTCGGGGCGGTGCCCATCACCTTGACGATGGAGCGCTGCGCGCGGAGGGCGACGGGGCTGCCCGCCAGGGCCGGGTCCGGGGGCCGGACCTCGGTGATCGGCTCGCTGGCGAAGGGGCTGAAGACCTGCGGGAAGCCGTTCTGCGCGAGAATGGAGGAGAAGTCGGCGAACCAGGTGTCGGCCCGGTCGGGCAGCGCCCGGGACACCCCGAGCAGCACCTTGGAGCCGCGGACCTCCTTGCCGAGCGTCGGCAGCGTCGTACCGGCGAGGGCCGAGCCGATCAGCCAGGCGACCAGGAGCATCGCGACGACGTTGACAAGGACGCCGCCCGTCGCGTCCAGCGCGCGGGCCGGGGACCAGGTGATGTGACGGCGCAGTTTGTTGCCGAGGTGGGTGGTCAGTGCCTGGCCGACGGAGGCGCAGACTATGACGACGACGACCGCGACGACGGCGGCCGTCGTACCGACCTCGGAGTCGTCCGTCAGGGCGTCCCAGATGACGGGTAGCGCGTAGACGGCGGCGAGACCGCCGCCCAGGAAGCCGATCACCGACAGGATGCCGACGACGAAGCCCTGGCGGTAGCCGACGACCGCGAACCACACGGCGGCGACGAGCAACAGGATGTCCAGCACGTTCACCGCTTCAAGCCTCGCCTCGTCCGACCCAGCACGGCGCCCACCCTGTCATGACCGCCAGTCCAGCGGGACCCGCCTGTCCCGGTCCCAGGGCCGCTCCCACCCCGCGAAGTGCAGCAACCGGTCGATGACCCCGGCGGTGAAGCCCCACACGAGGGCCGATTCGACCAGGAATGCCGGGCCCTGGTGACCACTGGGGTGGACCGCGGTCGCACGGTTGTCCGGGTGGGTGAGATCCGCCACCGGGACGGTGAACACCCGCGCCGTCTCGTTCGGGTCGACGACCCCCACCGGACTGGGCACGCGCCACCAGCCCAGCACGGGCGTGACGACGAAACCGCTGACCGGGATGTAGAGCTTCGGCAGTACGCCGAACAGCTGGACGCCGGACGGTTCGAGCCCCGTCTCCTCCTCGGCCTCGCGCAGCGCGGCCCGCAGCGGTCCGTCACCCTGCGGGTCGCCGTCCTCGGGGTCGAGGGCGCCACCGGGGAAGGACGGCTGCCCGGCGTGCGAGCGCAGCGAACTCGCCCGCTCCATGAGCAGCAGCTCCGGGCCGCGCTCGCCCTCGCCGAAGAGGATGAGGACGGCGGACTGGCGCCCCGTGCCGTTCTCCGGGGGCAGGAAGCGGCTCAGTTGTCCCGGCGCGACCGTCTCCGCCGCGCGGGACACCGGGTCCAGCCAGGAGGGCAGTCCTTCCCGGCTGAGCGTCACCGGACCGCCCTGGGTACCGCTCGTCCGCGTCATCGCCACCCCCGTCGTCCGGCCCCGTCCCAGCGGTCCAACGCCCGGCGGCCCCGAGATCGTTCCGCGGGCCGCCGCGTGTGCCGCCCCGTCATCCGGCGGCCCCCAGCGGCGGCGCGGGCCTGCCACCGGCGTCCAGATAGGCCTGCGGGGGCTTCAGACGCTGGCCCGGGAGGCCGCCCTTCTCGTACTTCAGCAGCTTCTTCGCCTTCTCCGGGTCCGTCTCGCCCTCGCCGTACGCCGGACAGAGCGGCGCGACGGGGCAGGCGCCGCAGGCGGGCTTGCGGGCGTGGCAGATGCGGCGGCCGTGCCAGATGACGTGGTGGGACAGGTCGGTCCAGTCGCTCTTGGGGAAGAGCGCGCCGACAGCCGCCTCGATCTTGTCCGGGTCGGTCTCCCCGGTCCAGCGCCAGCGGCGCACCAGGCGCTGGAAGTGGGTGTCCACGGTGATTCCCGGGCGGCCGAACGCGTTGCCGAGCACGACGAACGCCGTCTTGCGGCCGACGCCGGGCAGTGTGACGAGATCCTCGAGCCGGCCGGGCACCTCGCCGCCGAAGTCCTCCGCCAGCACCTTCGACAGGCCTATGACCGACCTGGTCTTGGCCCGGAAGAAGCCGGTGGGACGCAGGATCTCCTCCACCTCCTCGGGGTTGGCGGCGGCCAGGTCCTCGGGGGTGGGGTACTTCGCGAAGAGGGCGGGGGTCGTCTGGTTGACGCGCAGGTCGGTGGTCTGGGCCGACAGCACGGTGGCGACGACGAGTTGGAAGGGGTTCTCGAAGTCCAGCTCCGGGTGCGCGTACGGGAACACCTCGGCGAGCTCACGGTTGATCCGGCGCGCGCGGCGGACCAGCGCGGTGCGCGACTCGTCCCCGGCCGGCTTGACGACGGTCTTCACCGGGGCGGCCCTCACGGAGGCGGTCGCCTTCTCCGGGGCGACGAGCGGCTTCTTGACGGCCGGGGCCCTTTTGACGGGGGCGGTCTTCTTGGCCGCGGTCTTCTTCGCCCCGACTGTCCTCTTCGCCCCGGCCGCCTTCTTCACCGCCGTCTTCTTCACCGCCGTCTTCTTCACCGCCGTCTTCTTCACCGGCGCGTCCGTCTCCCCGGCCGCCCCGCTCTCGCGGGCCGCCGTCGGCTCCTTCTCCGACGGCGGCCTCTTTGTCGCTTTCGCCGTTTCCCTACCGCCATCGGAGCCCTGTTCGCCCACGGCGGAATCACGACGTACACCCACTCGCGCAGCTCCCTCGGCCTGTGCTCTCACCGGCGATTTGGACACCCGGTCAGCCTACGACCCGGCACCGACATCCGCCCCGGACCCCGAAGACCGGCGTCCAATTGGCCCCCCTGCCGCTTACCCCGACCGGCCCGTACGGCATCCTTGTGACAGATCACACTGTTTGGACCGTCCGGCAAAATGGGAACCACGGTCCCCTGGTACGTGGGGGAACAAGATCCCCTGAGCAGGTCGACAAGGAGAGAACTCGTGGACGACGTTCTGCGGCGGAATCCGCTTTTCGCGGCGCTCGACGACGAGCAGGCCGCCGAGCTTCGCGCCTCCATGAGTGAGGTGACCCTCGCACGGGGCGACTCCCTGTTCCACGAGGGCGACCCCGGTGACCGCCTGTACGTGGTCACCGAGGGCAAGGTCAAGCTGCACCGCACGTCCCCCGACGGCCGCGAGAACATGCTCGCCGTGGTCGGTCCTGGCGAGCTGATCGGTGAGCTGTCGCTCTTCGACCCGGGCCCGCGCACCGCGACCGCCACGGCGCTCACCGAGGTCAAGCTGCTCGGTCTGGGCCACGGCGACCTGACGCCCTGGCTGAGCGCCCGTCCCGAGGTGGCCACGGCGCTGCTGCGGGCCGTCGCGCGCCGGCTGCGCAAGACCAACGACGCGATGTCGGACCTGGTCTTCTCGGACGTCCCGGGCCGCGTCGCCCGCGCTCTGCTGGACCTCTCCCGTCGCTTCGGCGTGCAGTCCGAGGAGGGCATCCACGTCGTGCACGACCTCACGCAGGAGGAACTGGCCCAGTTGGTCGGCGCGTCCCGCGAGACGGTCAACAAGGCCCTGGCCGACTTCGCCCAGCGCGGCTGGCTCCGCCTGGAGGCCCGTGCGGTGATCCTCCTGGACGTCGAACGCCTCGCGAAGCGCTCCCGCTGACACCGGGCACCGGAGCCCCGCTTCCCGTGGGAGGCGGGGCTCCGTCGCGTCCGCGCACGGCAGGCACACGCCAGGCGTACGCGCCGCGCGGACCCCGAGGGCTAGATGAGCCCGTGCTCCCGCAGATACTCCAGTTGGGCGCGTACCGACAGTTCCGCGGCCGGCCACAGGGAGCGGTCGACGTCGGCGTAGACGTGGGCGACGACCTCGGCCGGGGTGCGGTGGCCGTCCTCGACGGCCGTCTCGACCTGGGCGAGGCGGTGGGCCCGGTGGGCGAGGTAGAACTCGACGGCGCCCTGGGCGTCCTCCAGGACGGGTCCGTGGCCGGGCAGCACCGTGTGGACGCCGTCGTCGACCGTGAGCGACCTGAGCCGGCGCAGCGTGTCCAGGTAGTCGCCGAGGCGGCCGTCGGGGTGGGCCACGACGGTCGTACCGCGGCCCAGGACGGTGTCGCCCGTGAGGACCGCACGATCGGCCGGGAGGTGGAAGCACAGGGAGTCGGCCGTATGGCCGGGGGTCGGTACGACCCTCAGCTCCAGGCCCCCGACGGTGATGACGTCCCCGGCGGCCAGCCCCTCGTCGCCGAGCCGCAGCGCCGGGTCCAGCGCCCGCACCTTCGTGCCGGTCAGCTCGGCGAAACGGGCGGCGCCCTCGGCGTGGTCGGGGTGACCGTGCGTCAGGAGGGTGAGGGCGACGCGCTTTCCGGCCTGTTCCGCGGTGCCGACGACGTGCCGCAGGTGTCCGTCGTCCAGCGGGCCGGGATCGACCACGACCGCGAGGTCGGAGTCCGGCTCCGACAGGATCCAGGTGTTGGTGCCGTCCAGGGTCATCGCCGAGGGGTTGGGGGCCAGCACGTTGACGGCACGCGCGGTGGCGGGTCCGGAGAGGACGCCGCCCCGTGGCCGGCCGGGAAGGGTGCTTGCGTCCGTCATGCGGGGGCTCCACCGGTCGGGATGCGCTTCGTGAACTCGTCGTGTCCCGGCCAGGAGAGCACGATCTCGCCCTCCACCAGGCGCGCGGAGGCCAGCACCGGCGTGAGGTCCCGCGCGGGCGCCGCGTCGAGCGCCTCCGCGGCCGTGGCGTACGCCGTGAGCTGACGCAGGGTGGCGATGGTCGGGGGCATCATCAGCAGCTCGCCCCGGTCGTACGCCTCCGCCGCCGCGCGGGGTGTGGTCCACACCGTGCGGTCGGCCTCCGTGGAGGCGTTGCGGGTGCGCTGGCCCTCGGGGAGCCCGGCGACGAAGAACCAGGTGTCGTAGCGGCGGGACTCGAACTCGGGCGTGATCCAGCGCGTCCACGCGCCGAGCAGGTCCGAGCGCAGGACCAGTCCGCGGCGGTCCAGGAACTCCGCGAAGGACGTCTCCCGCGCGACGAGCGCGGCGCGGTCCGCCTCCCAGTCGTCGCCGGTCGTGTCGCCGACCACGGAGTCGGGGGTGGGTCCGGCGAGCAGGACGCCGGCCTCCTCGTACGTCTCCCGCACGGCCGCGCAGACGATCGCCTGGGCCCCCGCCCCGTCGACGCCGAGCCGGTCGGCCCACCACGCGCGCGTGGGGCCCGCCCAGCGGACGTGCCGGTCGTCGTCCCGCGGGTCGACGCCGCCGCCGGGATAGGCGTACGCGCCGCCCGCGAACGCCATGGAGGCACGCCGGCGCAGCATGTGCACGGCGGGCCCGTCGCCGGTGTTCTTGAGCAGCATGACGGTGGCCGCGCGCTTCGGCACGACCGGCGTGAGATCGCCGCCCGCCAGCGCACGGATCCGCTCCGGCCACTCCGGCGGATACCACTGTCCGCCGGCCTGCGCATTCACCATGGCCGGAGGCTATCTGGTGACGGGCGGATGTTCGAGTGCCCAGGGAACCCGCGGGGCCGGCGGGGCCGGCGGACGACACGGCGGGCGCCGGACGGGACACGGCGGCGACCGCGCGGCTCACGCCCGGTGCACAGTCACCCGGGGCACGGCCGCCCGGACGAGCCGCACGCGTCTCACCCGAGACCGGTCGGGCGGCCCGCGTCACCGACCCCGTGGGTGCACCCGGGTGCCGAACCCGGCCACGCGAGGACCTCCCGCGTGCATCCGCGTGCATCCGCGCGCCGGACGCCAGGGGCTCGAGAACGTGCCGTCACACCGGGCGCCGGGGTCCCGGTACCCGCACGTCGGATGCCACGGTCACCAGGGGTGCCGTCGGACCGGGCACCGGCGTCCCGGGCACCCGCACGACAGGGCGCCCCAGCCACCGGGCCACGCCATCACGCCGGACGCCGGGGCCCGGCACGGTGCCGGGATCGCCGGGTCACGCGCCCCGCGCGTCGCACGCCCCGGGACCCGTCGGCGCGGGCTACGCCTCCGTGAGCTCCACCTGGATCTCGACCTCCACCGGCGCGTCCAGCGGCAGCACCGCGACGCCCACCGCGCTGCGGGCGTGGACGCCCTTGTCGCCGAGGACCTCGCCGAGCAGCTCGCTCGCGCCGTTGAGGACGGCCGGCTGGCCGGTGAAGTCCGCGGCGGAGGCCACGAAGCCGACGACCTTCACCACGCGCGCCACCCGGTCCAGGTCCCCGGCGACGGACTTGACCGCGGCGAGGGCGTTCAGCGCGCAGGTGCGCGCCAGGTCCTTCGCCTCCTCCGGCGTGACCTCCGCGCCGACCTTCCCGGTCAGCGGAAGCTTGCCGTCCACCATGGGCAGCTGGCCGGCGGTGAAGACGTACCGCCCCGACCGCACGGCCGGCTGGTACGCGGCCAGCGGCGGGACGACCTCCGGCAGGCTCAGGCCCAGCTCGGCCAGTTTCGCCTCGACGGCGCTCATGCCTGCTTCTCGCGCTTCAGGTAGGCCACCAACTGCTCGGGGTTGTTCGGCCCGGGCACGACCTGGACGAGCTCCCAGCCGTCCTCGCCCCAGGTGTCCAGAATCTGCTTCGTTGCGTGGACGAGCAGCGGCACAGTCGCATATTCCCACTTGGTCATGCGGCCGACTCTAGACCCCGCCCGCGCGGGACGCGGCCCCCGCACCACCCCCGCGCGCGGGACGCGACGGCCGGCAACCGCCACCCGGAGCCGCCGGGGCGCGGGGCGAGCCTTTAGGCTCGAAGACGTGAGCAGGCTCCAGGTCGTCAGTGGCAAGGGCGGAACCGGCAAGACCACGGTGGCCGCGGCCCTCGCGCTGGCCCTGGCCACGGAGGGGAAGCGGACGCTCCTCGTCGAGGTCGAGGGCCGCCAGGGCATCGCACAACTCTTCGAGACGGAGGCACTGCCCTACGAGGAACGGAAGATCGCCGTCGCTCCGGGGGGCGGCGAGGTGTACGCCCTCGCCATCGACGCCGAGCTGGCCCTTCTGGACTACCTCCAGATGTTCTACAAGCTCGGCAGCGCCGGCCGGGCCCTCAGAAAGCTCGGCGCGATCGACTTCGCCACCACGATCGCACCCGGCGTGCGGGACGTCCTGCTCACCGGCAAGGCGTGCGAGGCGGTACGCCGCAAGGACAAGCAGGGGCGGTTCGTCTACGACTACGTCGTGATGGACGCCCCGCCGACCGGCCGCATCACCCGCTTCCTCAACGTCAACGACGAAGTCGCCGGACTCGCCAAGATCGGCCCGATACACAATCAGGCGCAGGCGGTCATGCGGGTGCTGAAATCGCCGGAGACGGCCGTGCACCTGGTGACGCTGCTGGAGGAGATGCCGGTACAGGAGACCTCCGACGGCATCGCGGAACTGCGCGCCGCGCGGCTGCCGGTGGGACGGGTCATGGTGAACATGGTCCGGCCCGAGGTGCTGGACGGGGACGGCCTGGAACTCGCGGCGGCGGTCCCTCGTTCCTCCATCGCGCGGGCGCTGTCGTCCGCCGGCCTCGGCGGCGCGCGACGCGGGGGACACGCCGAGCGGCTGGTGGACCCGTTGCTCGCGCAGGCGGAGGAGTACGCCGAGCGGTACGCGCTGGAGACCGAGCAGCGCGCCGTGCTGGCCGCCCTCGACGTGCCGTTGCACGAGCTTCCGCTGTTCGCGGAGGGCATGGACCTGGCCGGCCTGTACCAACTGGCCAGGGAACTGCGTGCGCAGGGCGTGTCATGACCGGCCGCACCCACACGGTGCGGCCCCGAAGCGCCTGCCGCCGCCGTACCCGCCCCGCCACGCACCACCGGCACCACAGCCACCGCCGTACCCGCCCCGTCATGAGTCGGAAGCACCGGAAGCAGGGGATGTCATGAGTCGTCGTCCGGAACCGGCGCAGGCCCAGGACCCGGCCCGTCACCGCCTCTCCCCCGCCCGCACGCTCGACATCGACCCGCTGATCGAGGACCCCGCCACCCGGATCGTGGTGTGCTGCGGCTCGGGCGGGGTCGGCAAGACGACCACCGCCGCGGCACTCGGTCTGCGCGCGGCCGAGCGGGGACGCAAGGTGGTGGTCCTCACCATCGACCCGGCCCGCCGGCTCGCCCAGTCCATGGGCATCGACTCGCTCGACAACACCCCGCGCCGGGTGAAGGGCGTCGACGACTCCGCGGGCGGCGAACTGCACGCGATGATGCTCGACATGAAGCGCACCTTCGACGAGATCGTCGAGGGGCACGCGGACCCCGACCGGGCCGCCGCGATCCTGGGCAACCCCTTCTACCAGTCGCTCTCGGCGGGCTTCGCGGGCACGCAGGAGTACATGGCGATGGAGAAGCTGGGCCAGCTGCGGTCCCGGGACGAGTGGGACCTCATCGTGGTCGACACCCCGCCGTCCCGTTCCGCGCTGGACTTCCTGGACGCCCCCAAGCGGCTCGGGTCCTTCCTCGACGGCAAGCTCATCCGCGTCCTGCTGGCCCCGGCGAAGGTCGGCGGCCGTGCGGGGATGAAGTTCCTGAACGTCGGGATGTCGATGATGACCGGCGTCCTGGGCAAGGTGCTCGGCGGTCAGCTGCTGAGGGACGTGCAGACGTTCGTGGCCGCGATGGACTCGATGTTCGGCGGGTTCCGTACCCGCGCGGACGCCACGTACAAGCTGCTCCAGGCGCCCGGGACGGCGTTCCTGGTGGTGGCGGCCCCGGAGCGGGACGCGCTGCGCGAGGCCGCGTACTTCGTGGAGCGGCTGGCGGCGGAGGAGATGCCGCTGGCCGGGCTGGTCCTCAACCGGGTGCACGGCAGCGGCGCGGACCGGCTGTCGGCCGAGCGGGCGCTGGCCGCCGCGGAAAATCTTGAGGACTCCCGCATTGTGGATCAGGAGGACGGGAAGGCTGGACTTCGTAACTCTCCCGAAACGTACGGAAGTTCAGAACCCTCCGCGTCATCCCCCGCTTCCGGGACACCGGCTCAGGACGTCCCCGGCACAGGCTCCCCCACCATCGCGGACGACACCGAAGGCACGAGCACGAAGGGCACGGATGCGGACGCCGACACGGACCGGTCCGTCGACCGGCTCACCGCGGGCCTGCTGAGGCTGCACGCCGAGCGGATGCGGCTGCTCTCGCGCGAGCAGCGCACACGCGACCGCTTCACCGCACTCCACCCCGAGGTGGCGGTGACCGAGGTGGCCGCGCTGCCCGGCGATGTGCACGACCTCACGGGACTGCGGGACATCGGCGACCGACTCGCGGCCAACCGGCCGGAGCTGCCCGAAACGCCCTGACGACACCCCGGCCGGAACCGGGCAGGACCAGGAGCCCCCGAGGGCCCTCAGCTCACCGCCGCGTAGTTCTCGTACACCTCGTCGTCGTTGAGCGGCAGGACACCCGGTCCCCGCTCGTACTCCGAGCGCGCGGTCTCCAGCAGCCTGCGCCAGGAGGTCACGGTCGGCCGCCGGCGCAGCAGTGCGCGGCGCTCACGCTCCGTCATGCCCCCCCACACGCCGAACTCGACGCGGTTGTCGAGCGCGTCGGCCAGGCATTCGGTGCGTACCGGACATCCGGTGCACACCGCCTTGGCCCTGTTCTGCGCTGCTCCCTGAACGAACAGTTCATCCGGATCGGTAGTGCGGCAGGCAGCCTGCGCACTCCAGTCGGTAACCCAGCCCATACCGGCGCCGTCCTCTCCCGAATCGAGGCTCCCCCACGGCGGCAGCGGCATATTCACCGCCGCCAGTTGAGGACGTTACGGAAGGTGGGCACAGCGCAACACCCCCAGCGGGCCCAATCTTGAATGGTCCGAACGGACTATGGGTAAGCGGCAGATCACCCGGGGGAGTGAGGGGACGACATGCGCGACGAACCCGGCATTCCAGGTCAGTTCAGTTGCGACACAACGGGCACCACATGACACACGCGGTGGATCCGGACACGGCCTCCACACTCCTCGGCAGAAACTCGTACGAAAAAAATCGAGGAGATCCGGAACGATTCGGGGTCGCCGGACGTATTGATACGTGGCCTCACCGCTGTGACAGTCGAGAGCAGCTTAGGCCAAGGCATATACGCTTGTCCGGCGAATGAGAACGTAGGCTGCTCCCATGCCAAAGAAGCGCTCGGGCGGTGGTCTGTCTCCCACGCAGCAGGCCGCCAAGTTCCTCGGTGTCAGTGTCCTCGCGGGGGCCGTCATGGCCGGCATCGCGCTGCCCGCCGTGGGCGCGCTCGGCCTGGCGGCCAAGGGATCGGTCGAGAGCTTCGACGAGCTCCCGGCCAACCTCAAGACGCCGCCGCTGAGCCAGCGCACCACCATCCTCGACGCCGACGGCGGCCAGATCGCCACCGTCTACTCGCGTGACCGCACGGTGGTCGACCTCAAGGACATCTCGCCGTACCTGCAGAAGGCGATCGTCGCGATCGAGGACTCCCGCTTCTACGAGCACGGCGCGATCGACCTCAAGGGCGTCCTGCGCGCACTCAACAAGAACGCGCGCAGCGGCGAGGTCTCCGAGGGCGCGTCCACGCTCACGCAGCAGTACGTGAAGAACGTCTTCGTCGAGGAGGCGGGCGACGACCCGACGAAGGTCGCGCAGGCCACCCAGCAGACCATCGGCCGCAAGATCGCCGAACTGAAGTACGCGATCCAGGTCGAGGAGGAGCTGGGCAAGAAGAAGATCCTCGAGAACTACCTGAACATCACCTTCTTCGGCCAGCAGGCCTACGGTGTCGAGGCCGCCGCCCGGCGCTACTTCTCCAAGTCCGCCAAGGACCTCAACCTCCAGGAGTCCGCCCTCCTCGCCGGCCTCGTCCAGTCACCGAGCCGCTACGACCCGGTCAACGACGAGGCCGAGGCGAAGAAGCGGCGCAACACCGTCCTCCAGCGGATGGCCGAGGTCGGCGACGTCTCCCGGGAGGAGGCCGCCGAGGCGGCGAAGGCCCCGCTGGGCCTGAAGGTCAGCAAGCCGAAGAACGGCTGCATCACGGCGGTCGACGACGCGAGCTTCTTCTGCGACTACGTGCGCGAGGTGTTCCTGAGCGACCCGGTCTTCGGAAAGACCAAGACCGACCGGGCGAGGATCTGGAACCAGGGCGGCCTGACCATCCGTACGACGCTCGACCCGCAGGCGCAGGACTCGGTGCAGCAGTCGCTGAAGGACCACGTCTACCAGTCGGACTCGGTCGCCGCGGCGTCCACGCTGGTCGAGCCCGGCACCGGCAAGATCGTCGCGATGGGCCAGTCGAAGCCGTACGGCTACGGCAAGAACGAGACGGAGATCAACTTCTCGGTCGACTCTGCCATGGGCGGCTCCAACTTCGGCTTCCCGACGGGTTCGACGTTCAAGCCGTTCGTGGCGGCGGCCGCGCTGGAGGAGGGCAGGCCGCCGACGCAGACCTACTCCGCCCCGTTCGAGATGCCGTACCCGGCGACCGTGCGCGGCTGCGACAAGCCCTGGGTGAACGACGGCGACTACAAGCTGGAGAACGAGAACGAGTCCGAGGTGGGGCCGTACGCGCTCAAGGACGCGATGGCCAAGTCGGTCAACACCTACTTCGTGCAGATGATCGAGGACATCGGCATGTGCCCCGTGGTGACGATGACCGACAAGCTCGGCGTGGTCCAGGGCAACGGGAAGAAGATCCCCGAGGTCCCCTCCTCCATGACCCTCGGCTCCACCGGCCTCTCGCCCCTCACGATGGCGAGCGCGTACGCCGCCTTCGCCTCCCGGGGCATGTACTGCACGCCGGTCGCCATCGAGTCGATCACGCAGAAGATCGGCAACGAGCAGAAGTCGCTCGAGGTGCCGAAGTCGACGTGCTCGCGCGCGATGAGCGAGAAGACCGCGGACACGGTGAACAGCCTGCTGCAGGGCGTGGTCGACTCCGGTACGGGTCAGGAGGCCGGCCTCAGCGACCGCGACAACGCCGGTAAGACGGGTACGACGGACGAGCGCAAGAACGCCTGGTTCGTCGGCTACACGCCGAACATGTCGGGCGCTGTCTGGGTGGGCAGCGCGAGCCAGAAGGTCGAGATGAAGAACATCACGATCGGCGGCCGGTACCACCCGCTCGTCTTCGGTGGCGCGGTCCCGGGTCCCATCTGGAAGGACGCCATGACCGGCGCCCTGGCGGGCCAGGAGTCCCCGTCCTTCAACATCATCCACATCCCGGACGCCCCGGACCGCGACGAGGGTGACGGCGAGGGCGACGGCGGCGGCGACCGTGACGACGACGGCAACAACGGCGACGACGGTCCCATCGGCGGCCTGACCAGCGGCGGCAACGCCAACGGGGGCGGCAACGGCACGGGAGGCACGGGCGGCGCCGAGCCGGACCCGACGTTCTCCATCCCGGAGGGCTTCATCCGGGGAGCGGGCGACGGCCCCGGGGGACGCGACTGACGGCCTTGGCCGGACACGTCGAACGGCCCCTCCCCCCGCGCGCTATCGGGGGGGAGGGGCCGTTCGACGTCGTACGACGTACTCGCGCTGTGACGGGAGCGGACTCAGCCGGCCGCGCGCCGCACCGGAGCCACCGGCTCAGCCGACCGCACGCGACACCGGAACCGTCGCTCAGCCGACCGCACGCCGCACCGGAACCGTCGGTCAGCCGGCCAGCAGCTTCTTCACCGCGGCGGCGACCCGGCCGCCCTCCGCCTGCCCGGCCACCTTCGGGTTCACGATCTTCATCACGGCGCCCATGGCCCGCGGCCCTTCCGCCCCCGCCGCCTTCGCCTCCTGAACGGCCTGGGCGACGATCGCGTCCAGCTCCTCGTCGGACAGCTGCTGGGGCAGGTACTGCGCCAGCACCTCGCCCTCCGCCTTCTCCCGCTCGGACTGCTCGGGGCGGCCCCCCTGCGCGAAGGCATCCGCCGCCTCACGGCGCTTCTTCGCCTCGCGGGTGATCACCTTCTGCACCTCGTCGTCGGAAAGCTCGCGCTTCTCCTTCCCCGCGACCTCCTCCTTGGTGATCGCGGCGAGCGTCAGCCGGAGCGTCGAGGAGCGGAGCTCGTCGCGCTCCTTGATCGCGGCGTTGAGGTCTTCCTGCAGCTTCGACTTGAGCGTGGTCATGGCTGGATTGTCGCAGGTGCGGGAGGCGGAACGCCTGCTGATTTAAGAGGCGCCGTATCCACGGGCGTTCGGAGCGCCCACCCGGGTCTGACACGATGGACGCATGCGCGCGCGATACAAGATCCCCCTGGGAATCACGGCGGCCGGCGCCGCCGGGCTGCTGTACGCGGCGGGCTTCGAGGCCCGCTCCTTCCGCCTCCGACGGGTGACCGTCCCCGTCCTCCCGTCCGGGATGCGCCCCCTGCGCGTGCTCCAGGTCTCCGACATCCACATGGTCGGCGGCCAGCGCAAGAAGCAGCGCTGGCTGCGCTCCCTGGCGGGCCTGCGCCCCGACTTCGTGCTCAACACGGGCGACAACCTGTCCGACCCCGAGGGCGTGCCGGAAGTCCTCGACGCACTCGGCCCCCTGATGGAGTTCCCGGGCGCGTACGTCTTCGGCTCCAACGACTACTACGGCCCCACCCTGCGCAACCCCGCCCGCTACCTGGTCGAGAAGGTCCAGGGCCGCCACGGTCTGAACGGCAACGCACAGGCGGTCGGCGTGGTCCACAACCCGTGGGAGGACCTGCGGGACGGCTTCGACGCGGCGGGCTGGCTGAACCTGACGAACACCAGGGGCACCCTGAAGATCGAGGGCACGTCGATCGAGCTGACCGGCCTGGACGACCCGCACATCAAGCGCGACCGGTACGCGGAGGTCTCGGGCGGCCCGTCGGACACGGCGGACTTCTCGATGGGCGTCGTCCACGCCCCGTACCTGCGTGTCCTGGACTCCTTCGCGGCCGACGGCTACCCGCTGATCCTGGCCGGCCACACCCACGGCGGCCAGCTCTGCATCCCCTTCTACGGCGCCCTGGTCACCAACTGCGACCTGGACACGGACCGCGTCAAGGGCCTGTCCACGCACACGTCCGAGGGCCGCACGTCCTACCTCCACGTCTCCGCGGGCTGTGGCGCCAGCCGCTACACCCCGGTCCGCTTCGCCTGCCCCCCGGAGGCGACGCTGATGACCCTGGTGGGCCGCGAGCAGGGCGCCGCCGGGTAACCCGTCCGGCCCACCCGCGTCGCCCCGAACCGGACGTCCGCCCACGCTGGGGTGCATGACCGCCCCGATACCCAGGGACCTCCCGGACATCCCCGCCCTGCCGCGTACGCATCCGGCGTCGGCCGCCCTCTTCGCCCCCGCCAGAGCCGTCGTCCCGCTGGTACGCCGCCCGCTGACCGCGGCGTACCGCCTGCTCCTGGCACTGCTGGCGGCGGGCGCGGTGCTGGTGGGCACCCTCCTCGGCAGCCCGGCCCGGGTGCTGAGCCACTTCGCGGTCCAGAGCGCGCTCCTCCTGGCCCTGGTCACGCTCACCTCGGCCCGCCGCGCCTGGAGCGCCCGCCACCCCCTGCCGGGCGCTCTCACGGGGGCGGCCCTGCTGTACGTGATCATGGCGTCCCTGGCCCACCACATCCTCCTGGCGGACGCGGCCCCGCCCTTCTCGACGGCCGGCGACGCGACCGGAACCTCCTGGCTGGAGCCGCTCGCCGCCCACACCCTGCACACGGTGCTCCCCGTCGCCGCGGTACTGGACTGGCTCCTCCTCTCCCCGCCGGCCCGCACCCGCCTGCGCCAGGCCGCCACCTGGCTGCTGTACCCCCTGGCCTACCTGGCCTTCACCCTGGCCCGGGGCGTATTCCTCCCCGACTCCCCCGCCCGCTACCTCTACCCCTTCCTCGACGTCGCCCGGCACGGCTACCGGAACGTCCTCGCCAACGCCCTCCTCCTGGGCCTCGCCCTCTACGCCCTGGCCGTCCTCCTCGTGGCCCTGGACCACACCCGCCCCAACCCGGTCCGCCGCCCCTCGAAAACCGGATTTCGTCTCCGGCCCCCGGTGGGCTAAAGTAAACGTCGTCGCCGCGACAGCAGCGACGATCGGGGTGTAGCGCAGCTTGGCAGCGCGCTTCGTTCGGGACGAAGAGGTCGTGGGTTCAAATCCCGCCACCCCGACAGTGAAGTACCAGGTCAGGGGCCTGATCCGCAGTGCGGGTCGGGCCCCTGAGCGGTTCCTGGAGATCGCTTGGGAGAAATCCGGGAGAAGGTCTTGGCCGGCTCCTCCCAGGAGCGGTCTCCGGTGCCGCAGGAAGAGCGACGCCGACCGCGGTCATCACGGTGCCCGGGAGGGACGTCACGAGCCCGGAAAGGACGGCCCCGAACAGGGCGTGGCCCCGTCCGGTGCGGTCGGCGAGGGTGTCTCCCGCTCATGCGAGCCGGATACTGCACACCACGGTGACAGCCGTGGCCAGGAGGAAGGCACCGATACTCCAGCTCAGAGGCCACAGGTCGGTCAGCGCTGCGGGCATGAACACCATGCGTCGGTGTGAGGCGGCAACGGAAGTCGACTGTCACGTACCGCGGAGGAAGTGCTCCCCAGGACACGCCCTTGTCCGTGGCGCGGAGGACCGCGCCTTCGCGTGGGAGCTGCGTCCCGTCGCTGCGCTCTCCGCCCGCTCACACCTGTCTCCGGGCTCCCATGAACGCCGGCCGGTCGGTTGTTGCCGATGAGTGAGGCGCGGATCGGCCCAGTTCCTGTTCGAGTTCGTCCAGAGCTCGGCGGGTCTCATCGATGCGGCGGCGCAGTGACAGGTGATCGCCTGTCGGGGGGTCGATGCGTGGCGGCCGTACCGGGGGCCCCACCCGGTCCATGTCGCGGGCTTCGTCGAGGGAGGTGATGACGACGCCGATGAGGACGTTGACGAGGACGAAGGAGGCGAGCAGGACGTAGGAGGCGTAGTAGAGGAGACTCCAGCGCGAGATGTCCAGGCCGGCGTGGACGGCGTCACCGATGCCGTCCAGGGTCATCAGCAGGAAGAGGGTGAGCACGGCACGGCCGAGGGAACCGTAGTGCTCGGGGTCGTGGCGGCCGAAGAAGACCCAGCCCACCATCGCGTACAGGTACAGCAGCAGCGCGCCTACGAGCAGGAAACTCAGGGTGCCCGGCAGGCTGCGGGCCACCGCGACGAGCACGACGCGCAGCTGCGGCAGGAAGCGGGCGGTGCGCAGCACGCGGGCCAGGCGCAGAAGCCGCAGGATGGTGCTGTTCTCGCGCAGGAAGGGCAGGAAGGCGCACAGGACAACGACCAGGTCGAACAGGTTCCACGGGTCCTCGAAGAAGTTCCGGGGCCGGTCGGCGTGCGCGGCCAGACGCAGCACGATCTCAACGGTGAAGGCGACCAGGCAGGCATGCTCGGCCAGACGTAACCAGTGGTGCCAGTCGGCGACCACTCCGGGGTACGTCTCGATGCCCAGCAGTACGGCGTTCACGAGGATCAGAGCGAATACGGTGAGGGCGAACCAGCGGGCCTCCGTGACGGCTCGGCATCGTAGGGCCAGAGCCGTGCGGACCCTGCGAACTCGGTGCTCGGACATCGCGCTGTCTTGTCTCCTCGCGTGCGCTGCGCTCGGCCCCGGTCGGCTCGTACGAGCGGGCCCGGACGTCGGCGATCATGTTCCGGAAGAAACTTTCTACAGCACTGTAGTTTCTGGTGCCCAAGCGGTACCGGGCAAGCGTGGCGGCTCCGTCCGTACGGACGTGCACGAGCGTCCCGGGGGAACCCGGGGCGCTCGGAAGAAGGGCGCCGGCCAGGCCGTTCGGGTCCGGAAGGCGCTGGTCAGCAGGCCGTCCGGGACCGGAGGGAGCGGGTCAGCAGACCGTCCGGGCTCACCACGCCGGTAAGCCTTCCGGCGTCGTCGCGGGCCTGCTCCATCCGTGCCGTACGGCGGCGGCCGGCACGAATCCGACCGCGGCGAAGAAGCCGCTGCCGATCGGCGGCAGGACGGTGACGAAGAGCGCCGTCGGGACACACATGCCCGCGTCTCCGCCTTCCCGGCCGTCCTCTCGACACGAAGCCGTTCCGGTAGTGCCGGTCAAGAGTCCGTAGGTCGATCACCACGTCGCCACCCTCGGGAAGCCTCGCCGCGAAGCGGTCACCGACGGCCGGCAAGCGGCCGCGCAGGTCGACGGTCAGGCCGACCACGGTGTCGAAGTCCTCCTCCTCGGGCAGCTCGATGCCGGTGACCTCGGCGACCCAGTCCAGGCGGCGGCCGGCCGTCGTGTGCCGCCGCTCGACCTCACCACGTGGTCACGCAAGCCGAACCAGGTCGCCCCGTGCGGGGGCGCGCACGGGGCGGCCCGGCGGTCACGCGGTGGCCGGAGCCGCCGGTCCGACCAGTTCGGACAGTACGTCCTCCATGGTCACAAAGCCGATGACCGTGCCGCTCTCCCCGACCACGGCGGCCAGATGACTGCCCTCGGCACGCAGGGCGGTGAGGGTGTCGTCCAGCGGCGTGTCGATGCGCACCCGGGTGACCTTGTGCAGCGCGGTGCGCGGGAACGGCCGGTCGCGGTCGGCCAGGCCGAGGGTGTCCTTGATGTGCAGGTAGCCCAGGACGACGCCGTCAGGGCCGGTGACCGGGAACCGGGAGAAGCCCGCCTCCGCCGCCAGCCGTTCCAGCCGGGCCGGGGTGACCGTGTCGTCGACGGTGCGCATCCGCTGCGCCGGGACGAGGATCTCGCCCACTGGCCGGGTGCCCAGCTCCAGCGCGTCGCGCAGCCGCTCGCCGTCGGCGGGGCCGAGCAGCCCGGCCTCGCTGGAGTCCACGACCATGCGGACGAGCTGGTCGTCGGTGTAGACCGACCCGACCTCGTCCTTCGGCTCCACACGCAGCAGCTTCAGCAGGACGTTGGCGAAGGCGTTGACGCCGAAGACGAACGGCCTCAGCGCCCGGGTCAGCGCCACCAAGGGCGGGCCCAGCAGGAGGGCACTGGGCACGGGCGCGGCGAGCGCGATGTTCTTGGGCACCATCTCGCCGATCAGCATGTGCAGATACGTGGCGAGGGTCAGGGCGATGACGAACGCGACCGGGTGCACCAGACCGTGCGGGAGGTGCACCGCCTCGAAGCCGGGCTCCATCAGGTGCGCGATGGCGGGCTCGGCGACCGCACCCAGCACCAGCGAGGAGACGGTGATGCCGAGCTGGGCGGTGGCCATCATCGCCGAGAGGTGTTCCAGTGCCCACAGGGTCATCCGGGCCCGCTTGTCGCCCGCCTGGGCGCGCGGTTCGATCTGGCTGCGGCGCACCGAGATCAGGGCGAACTCGGCGCCGACGAAGAACGCGTTGGTCAGCAGGGTCAGGGCGCCGATGGCGAGCTGCAGCGCGGTCATCGGGCCTCCTCCACGAGCTGGGCGGGCGATGCGGCGGCCGGCTCGGTGATGCGTATCCGGTCGGCGCGGTGGTGATCGACCTCCAGCACCTCGAGTCGCCAGCCGTCGAGGTGCACGACGTCCCCCTTGGTCGGGATGCGGGACAGACGGGTGGCGACCAGCCCGGCGACCGTCTCGTACGGTCCCTCCGGCGCGGTGAGCCCCACACCCGTGAGCCGGTCGAGACGGAGACTGCCGTCCGCCTCCCACACCGCGCGCCCGTCCCGGCCCGCAGGGGCGGGGATCAGGTCGGGCACCTCCAAGGGGTCGTGCTCGTCGCGGACCTCACCGACCACCTCCTCGACGATGTCCTCCACGGTGGCCACGCCCGCCGTGCCGCCGTACTCGTCGATGACCACGGCCATGGTGCGGTGCGCGCGCATCCGTTCCAGCAGCCGGTCGGCGGTGAGGCTGTCGGGCACCAGCAAGGGCGCCGCGGTCAGTTCCGTGACCTGCGTGGCGGCCCGCTTCTCCGGCTCCAGGGCGAGTACGTCCCGGATGTGGACGGTGCCGACCACCTCGTCCAGGCTGTCGCGGTAGACGGGAAAGCGGGACAGCCCGGTCGCGTGAGAGAGGTTGGCCGCGTCGGCGGCCGTCGCGTGGACCTCCAGGGCCTTGACGTCGACTCTCGGCGTCATCACGTTCTCGGCGGTCAGCTCACTCAGGTGCAGGGTCCGTACGAACAGCTCCGCGGAGTCCGCCTCCAGGGCGCCCTCGGCGGCCGAGTGCCGGGCCAGCGCGCCCAGCTCCTCGGCTGTGCGGGCAGAGGCCAGCTCCTCGGCGGGCTCCAGCCCGAAGCGCCGCACGAAACGGTTCGCGGTGCCGTTCAGGTGCCCGATGAACGGGCCGAACGCGGCCGTGAAGGCGCGCTGCGGACCGGCGACCACCTTGGCGACCGCCAGCGGCCGGGAGATCGCCCAGTTCTTCGGCACCAGCTCGCCCACCACCATCAGCACAACCGTGGAGACGACCACACCGAGCACGGTCGCCACCGACGGGGCGGCAGCGCCCAGGCCGATCACCCGCAGCGGTCCGCGCAGCAGCGCCGCGAGGGACGGCTCGGCGAGCATGCCGATCACCAGCGAAGTGACGGTGATGCCCAGCTGGGCGCCGGAGAGCTGCAGCGTGAGACGTCGTACGGCCTTCAGCGCACTGTCCGCGCCGCGCTCGCCGGCCTCGGCGGCGCGCTCCAGTTCGGCGCGCTCGACGGTGGTCAGGGAGAACTCGGCCGCGACGAACACCGCGCAGGCCAGTGTGAGGAAGAGGGCCAGCAGGAGCAGCAGGATCTCGGTCACCGTGCCACCCCCGCTCCCTCGATCGCGAGAGGCCGGCGGGGAAGGGCACGGCTGGTACTGGGAGGCTCACCCATCGGGGGTACGTCGCTCCTTCTCGAAACACACGTGGACAGTGGGTGGAAACAGGATTGCCTGCCTCTACACCAACTGTAAAGGAGCCACAGAACACGTCACCCGCTCCTCGCGGGAAGGCCACGGACGGGGGGCCGCCGGGCAGGAGCACGGCCCCCTCGCGCCGCCAGGTCAAGGCGGGTCCGGGCGGGCAACAGGTCCACCTGGCTGCCCTTCGGAGGCTGGTCGACCCTGTCGGCGCCCGCTTCGAGTCATCACACCGGCGGTCTCTCGTACCGGACCGAGACCTGGCCGCCTGAAGGCGCTGCGGCTCGGGTCGCGAGCGGTGGGTGCCGAAAGACCCGTGGCAGCGGCCCGGACCGCTGATCCGGGCCGACACCTGACGCGCAGCCGATGGGGTTGATGCGGAGGGACGTCGACGAGATCCTGCTGCCCGGAGTGGTCCTGCGCCATGAGCTCGCCCACCGCGACGGCGACCGCGTCGGGATCGTCGCCCGGCGCTCCGGGAGCTTCGAGCTGATGGTGCACACGAGCGACGATCCGGACGGTAGCCCGGCCGGTAGCCCGGTTCACCAGCGAGGAAGCCGACACCGTCGCGGAGATCCTGGGCACCCCGCGTATCGCCGGGCGGTTCGCCGACCCGACCCGGGAGGTACCGGGCCTGAGCGCAGGACAGATCCGGATCGGCCCCGGTATCCCGTACGCCGGCCGTGCTCCGGGCGACACCCGGGCCCGCACGAGTGCCCCGGTCGTGGCCGTCGTGCGCGGCGAGGAGGTCATCGCCTCGCCCGGGGCGGCCCCTCCCCTGCGGGCCGGGGACGTCCTGGTGGTCGCCGGCGCCCGCGAGGGCCTCGCGGGCGTCCGGTGCGCCGTTGAAGGCTGGCCGTCGCACACGCCGACGGCCCTGCCGCTGGAGCCGGGGATCGCCCTTGCCGCGCTCGGCGTGCTCGGCGCCCTCGCCCGGCGCTTCCCCCTCTCGCCCATGCCGCCTCCCCAGCGGCCTGCAACCACCGGACGGAACCGCCGGCCCACAGGCTTCGGACACACCCCCCGCAGCAGGCAGCGAGCTCGTCACCGCGTTCGGCCTCGCAAGAGCCCCTTTTCGGCCTTTCCCTGCGCGCCCACGCCGACCGTGCCCCTCCCGGCCTGCGGCAGCCCTATGCTTCTACTCTCTTGTAGAAGGCCCGCGGCAGGGCCGGGCCTCGCACACGGAAGAGGACACGCATGGCTTCGATCGACCTGGACAAGGTGCTGGACAAGGCATGGGCGGACAAGAGCCTGCCCGAGATCCTGGCCGCTCCGGTGGGGGCCCTCAAGGGCGTCTCCGACCGTGACGGCGAGCTGCTTCAGGAGGCGTTCGGGGTCAAGACCGTATCCGACCTGGCCGAGTTGAAGTACGTCCGCTGGGCGCAGGCCCTCGCCGCGCTGGACGCGGGCAAGTAGCCCGCCCCGCGCACAACCGTGGTGCCGCGCGCCCGCCCCGGCACGTGGCACCGCACCCGAACGAGACACACGCACGCATAAGGAGCGGACGCCGCCATGGTGTTCAAACGACTGCTCGGATCACTCGGCGTGGGCGGGCCCACCGTCGACACGGTCCTCGACCCGGGAGCCACCCGTCCCGGCGGCACGCTGACCGGACAGGTCCATCTCAAGGGCGGGGACGCCGACTTCGACATCGAGCACATCACCCTGGAGCTCGTGGCCCGGGTCGAGGCCGAGCACGGCGAGGGCGAGAGCGAGGGCGTCGTCGCCTTCGAGCGGTTCACCGTCGGCGGCGGCTTCCGGCTCGGCGCGGGACAGCGACACGACGTCCCCTTCACGGTGACGCTTCCGTGGGAGACACCGATCACCGAGCTGTACGGGCAGGGCCTCGGCATCGTCCTCGGCGTGCGCACCGAGCTGGCGGTGGCCGGCGCCAAGGACAAGGGCGACCTGGACCAGCTGGGCGTCGCCCCGCTGCCCGCGCAGGAGGCGATCCTGGAAGCCCTCGGCCAGTTGGGTTTCGGTTTCAAGTCCGCGGACCTGGAGTACGGGCACATCGGCGGCACCGGCCAGCAACTGCCCTTCCACCAGGAGATCGAACTCACTCCGGCGCCGCAGTACGCCCACCAGGTCAACGAGATCGAGGTGACCTTCCTGGCCAACCCGGGCGGCATCGAGGTCATCCTGGAAGCCGACAGGCGCGGCGGCTTCCTCTCCGGTGGCCATGACGCGTCGACCTGCTTCACCGTCGGCCATCACGACTCCCGCGACTGGAACACCGAAGTCGACTTCTGGATCCGCCGGTTGATCGAGCATCGGGCGTCGCACGGATCCCACGGCGGCTACGGTCACGGTGCCCCGTACGCCGGGCACGGACACGGCGACCACCACGGACACGGCGATCACCACGACCACCACCGTTCCGGCCCCGGCATGGGCACCGTCGTCGCCGCGGGCGCCGCCGGACTCGCGGTCGGTGTCGTCGGCGGCATGGTCGCGGCCGAAGTCGTGGACGAGGTCGGCGACTTCCTCGAGGGTGACGAGGAGGACGAGGGCTGACACCAGGACCCGGCAGACGGTAAAGGACGCGCCAGCAGGGGGCGGTCAGAGGCACTCCTCCACCCCCTGCCGATAACTTCTACAGTAATGTAGAAGAAAGGTTGTCCGGAGCATCCCGGCCCGGGCATCCTCCCGACCCCGTACGGAGTTCTCATGGCCCTGTGGGACCGCTTCAAAGAGTCCGCATCGACGATGCAGACCCAGCTCATGGCGAAGAAGAACGACCTGAAGAGCGGCGCCTTCCGCGACGCGAGCATGGCGATGTGCGCGCTCGTCGCCGCCGCCGACGGCACCGTCGACCCGGCCGAGCGGCAGCGCGTGGCCCAGCTCATCGCCACCAACGAGGTGCTGCGGAACTTCCCCGCCGACGACCTGCGCCGCCGCTTCGAGGAGAACCTCGACAAGCTCACCACCGACTTCGGCTTCGGCAGGGTGAGCGTCCTGCAGGAGATCGCCAAGGCGAAGAAGAAGCCCGCCGAAGCGCGGGCGGTCATCCAGATCGGCGTCGTCATCGGCGGCGCCGACGGCGACTTCGACAAGGACGAGCAGGCCGTGGTCCGCGAGGCGTGCTACGCCCTCGACCTGCCGCCCCACGAGTTCGACCTCTGACCGATCCGGGCCGTGCGGCGGGCCGACGCCTTCGCGGTGCCGGCCCGCCGCGAACACGGCGACAACCGGAGCAGGAATGCCGGACGCCGGCCGACCCGCGAGGCGGAGCTCACTGCGGCATCTGCGCACGGCCGCGGTCCTGGCCAGTGCCGGGATGCCGGTCGGCATCGTGCTCTCCGGCCTGCCCGGGGAACCGATCCCGCTGCCGTTCAGCGCCGGACACCACCAGGACCGGCGCACGGGCACCGCGACCGTCACAGACGAGGCCGAAACCGTCTTCCGTCTGGTGGAAGGGGCGGGACTCCCATCGAGAACGCGGTCCTCTGCACCCACCGCGACGAGGATCCCGACGGGTTTGTGGGGACGCAGGGCGGCTACCGCGGCAAGCTGACCTTCGAGGACCGGCGGACCGGGCGGCGACGCGGTCACCGTGTCCGATCCCGGCAGCGTCCATCCCGGCGGTGCGATCGAGGTGTTCTCCGGCACGGATGCCGCCCGCACCCGCGCCGCATGCCCGCGGGCCTCCGCGTTCCCCTCACCGGCCCCTACCGAGCACGCCCGCCTCAAGGGGCGATTTGTGCTGCGCCTGTCCCTGTATCCGACCGAGAACGCGGCCGACCGACGCCTATGCCGCTCCCCTCGACGCCGCGGAGGTCGTCCGGCTGGCTCCCGGGAGGAACACGGCGGACACCTGACGGGATGCCGAGCCGGCTGGAGCGGCCGCCGCGAGCGCTCACACCGTCGCTGAGGCCCACTTCTCCGCCCGGGTCCGTCGTCCGTTGCGCTCGAACGTCCAGTGCCCTGTCCGCCGAACGGCTGGAATCCGCCTTCACGCTGAGACAAGGGCCGATGGGGCGAAAGCCTCACCCTGCCGGCGCCTGCGCAGCCGTGATTTCCCTTGATCGGCACGCATGCGGGACCCGGAAGCCGTGGAGGATCGAGCGTGAGCAGCAGCGACGACGTCCGGACGGCAGCCGGGGAACCGACGCCAACGGCAGCGGGGCGGAACCGGGCTGCAAAGATCAGCGCGTTCCTCGCGCTGGGCGAAGTCGCGTTCCTCGCCGACTTCGCCACCGGCATCGCCTGGATCAACCCTGGCATTTTCGTCGGCCTGGCCATGCTGTGCGCTCTGATCGCCGTCCCCGCCGGGCACGTGGGCCGGTTCCGGAGCCGACGGACGGGCGGGACGGGCGCGGGCCGGCTCTGGCGGGCTGGCTGGTGCTGTGCGTCCGTCCGCCCGCGCTGCTGGCCTTCGTGGGGGCTCGTCACCGGACTCGCCGTCCTCACCTGACACCCCACCCGCCCGGGTCAAAGGGGCGTGGCCGCGTGCAGGATGAGGACCATCGTCACGGCGGAGTTCGCGGAGGACATCGCCGACACCACGGCTCCCACCGCCGCGCCCCACGTCGCGACGCCCACCGACGTGAACAGCGACGGCCAGTTGCGCACTGTCGGAGCGGGTCCGAGCAAGGCCGCCACCCGCCGCGGCACCGGGCCCGCCGCAGCCAAGCCGGCCAAGGTCGCCACCGGAGTGCCGCGAGACACCAGTGCCGCCTTGCCGATCGCCCGGGCCACGGTACGGCGGCTGCCGACCGCTTGGGCCGCGTCCTCGTCCGCCCACCGCTCCGCCGTGTACGCCACCGCCGTACGCAACGGACGCAGGAACGGGTTGGCCCGCGCGGCCAGCTGGGCCGCGAGGAGGAAGCGGTGGTGGCGGGCTGTCAGGTGGGCCCGCTCATGGGCGAACAGCGCCCGGCGCTCGGCCGGTTCGAGGCAGTCCAGCATGGCCGTGGTCACCACCACGCGATCCCGCCGGCCGCCCGGCAACGCGTAGGCGTAGGGAACGTCATCCGGAAGGACGGCCGCCTCCGTCTCCCGCAGCCCGGCCAGCGCCCGGTGGGCACGACGGCGTACCCGCCCGTGCCGCCACATCGTCCTTCCACACGCCACCAGCACCACGACGAGCGCGGGAATCGCCGCCTTGCCGACGACCTCGTCGTAAGGGACCGCCTCACGCACCTCGGGGTCCGACCAGCCGTCCGGCAGCGGGTTACCGGGCAGTTGAGCGGTGCCGACCACCATCACCAGGCCGAGGCACAGCGTGCTGCAGGCAGCCATCAAAGCCGCCACGCCGGTCAGCAATCGAGTCGCGGTCCGCGGATGCAGATGCTGCTCGGCGAGGCGCGCGATCGGCCACGCCGTCAAGGGCAGCACCAGCGGCAGAAAGACGAACACCCCCATGAGGCTTCAGTCTTCCCCTTCATTCCGCGACTGGCCCAGCAGTTCCCGCAGCAGTCGCTCGTCGTCTGGCCCCAGGCCGGTGACGAAGCTGGCCAGCACCGCCTCCCGGTCGCTCTCGGAGTCCAGCACCCGGCGCATCCGGTGAGCGGCCAGACCCGCCTGGTCGGACGCGGACGTCCAGGCGAAGGACCGGCCCACGCGCTCCCGCGTGACCGCTCCCTTGGCCAGCAGCCGGGTCAGGATGGTGATGACGGTCGTATAGGCGAGGCCGCCGCCCAGGCGCTCCTGCACCCACCCGGCCGTCGCCGGGCCGTCCGCCTCCCGCAGCGCCGCCAGGACCAGCGCCTCCAGCTCACCCTGCCCCCGCCGTCGGGGACGCTGCCACTGCTCAGCCACGCCCTGTCTCCCTTCCGCCGCCGTCCGTCTCCCGCGCAGACATCGTATAGACGCCCCAGGAACCCCATGCCGCCCGACGAGACCGGACACCCTCACAAAGATCTCTACAAAATTGCAGAAGTTACGTCGTCCCGGGACACGCCCACAGACAAGCAGGACCACCGAAAGGAGCGTCGGGAACACGGGCGTCACCGCATGGCCGGCACCAGGACTCCCCGCCGGAGCGATCGCCAAGGCCATCCCGCCCGACCGCGACCCGGGCGGCCGCATCGGCACAACGTCCACCGGCATCGCCGGCGCCTTCGCGGGCGGCCGGCCGTCGGCGCACTTCCTCGACCGGTCGGTCCGGCGGGAGTTCTTCGATGCCGCGTCCCGGGGCTCGGCCGTCGCGGGTGCACTCACACCGCCGATCACCCATCACCTGCCCTTCGACAGTTCACGGAACCGACGCGGGGCGACACGCGGCCGAACCGAACCCGGAGTGCGGCCGCACCCCCTCCCACATTATCTACAGTCGTGTAGATTCATTGAGGCCGGCCCGTGCTCCGCGCGGGCCTCGACCGCAACTGCCGAGAAGGAGTACGCAGTGGGAGTTTCCCTGTCCAAGGGCGGCAACGTCTCGCTCAGCAAGGAGGCACCGGGCCTGACCGCCGTCCTCGTCGGTCTGGGCTGGGACGTCCGTACGACCACCGGCACCGACTACGACCTCGACGCCTCCGCCCTGCTCCTCGACACGTCCGGCAAGGTCCTGTCGGATCAGCACTTCGTCTTCTACAACAACCTCAAGAGCCCTGACGGTTCGGTGGAGCACACCGGTGACAACCTCACCGGTGAGGGCGAGGGCGACGACGAAGTCGTCAAGGTGAACCTCGCGGCCGTACCCGTTGAGGTCGACAGGATCGTGTTCCCGGTGTCCATCCACGACGCCGAGAACCGCGGCCAGAGCTTCGGCCAGGTCCGCAACGCCTTCATCCGTGTCGTCAACCAGGCCGGCGGCGCCGAGATCGCCCGCTACGACCTGTCCGAGGACGCCTCCACCGAGACCGCGATGGTCTTCGGAGAGCTCTACCGCAATGGCGCCGAGTGGAAGTTCCGCGCCGTCGGGCAGGGCTACGCCTCGGGCCTGGCCGGGATCGCCGCCGACTTCGGCGTGGGTGTCTGACACCCCTCGGAGGCGGCGCCGGGCCGACTCCCTCCGGGGGCAGGCCCGGCGCCGCCTCCGCGCTGCTCCGAGACCGACATCGAAGCCTCCCACCCCTCAGGAGACCATGTGGCCGACCCACCGCGCCTTCGCCCGGAGGACAGGACGGACTTCGAAGCGGTGCGGCACCTGGCACTCGGCGCTGCGGACATGCAGGAGGAACAGAGGGCCGATCCCACCACCCGTCTGCGCCTGCTCGCACTCGGGAACGCCGACAGGACAACCGCTGCGGCACGCGCGGGACACGGCACGTACCTCACCTTGCGCACGTCGGCACAGCCCGACCCGCCGCCACGCCCCGCCGCCCACAGCCTGCTGCCCGCCCTGACGGTCGACGCCGTGGCCGGGGCCGTCCCGCCCGAGCCGTGGAGTGATCCACCCCCGGACCCCCGTGCGACACGGCTCGGACGACGGCGGGAAACGGTGTGGACCCGCGCGGCGGCCGTCACCCCACCGTCAGTACGACCTTGCCGCGGGCGTGCCCCCCTTCCAGCAGGCGCATGCCCTCGGCCGCCTCCGCCAGCGGGTACGTCCGGCCGATCACCGGGGTGAGACGGCCGGACTCGACGAGGGCGGTGACGGCCGAGAGGTCCTCGTGGGCCGGGCCGGACGGGACCGCCGGGAGGATGACCCGGAGCCGCTGCCGGGCGACCGCGCCGGCCGCGAGCAGTTTCAGCGTGGCTCCCATCGCGCCGAACACCCGACCGGGCGAACCGCCGGCGTTGCCCACCAGCGTGCCCGTCGGGGTGAGCGCCCGGCGCAGGCGGGTCAGCGGGTGGTTGCCCACGTTGTCCAGGATGACGTCGTAGCGTGCGCGGGTGCCGGTGAAGTCCTCGCGGGTGTAGTCGATGACGTGCGCGGCGCCCAGTGAGCGCACCAGGTCGGTGTTGCGAGGGCTGCACACGCCCGTGACCTCGGCGCCCAGAGCCGTGGCCAACTGCACGGCGAACGTGCCCACTCCGCCGCCGGCCCCGTTGACCAGTACCCGCTGTCCCGCCCGCACCCGTCCCACGGTCCGGATGCCGCGCAGGGCCGTCACCGCCGCCACCGGGACGGCCGCGGCCTGCTCGAAGGTCAGGTGCGCGGGCTTGGGCACCAGCAGGTCCGGGGTGGTGCTCGCGTACTCGGCGAAGGAGCCCGGGCAGAAGCCCAGCACCTCGTCGCCGGGCCGGAGCCCGCGCACACCGGCGCCGACCGCCTCGATCCGGCCGGCCGCGTCGAGCCCGGCCACCCGTGACTTCGGGCGGATCAGCCCCACACCCGGTGTCAGCCGGGCCGCGTACGGGTCGCCGCGCAGCATGTGCCAGTCGTAGGGGTTGAGCGCGGCGGCGTGCACCCGCACCAGTACCTGGCCGGCCCCGGGCTCGGGGCGGTCGACGTCCGCCAGTTCCAGGACGTCCGGCGGGCCGAAGCGGTCCTGGACGATCGCCTTCATCCGGATCTCCCCCTCATTGGTGTACGGCGTACACCCACCATCATGGGTGTACGCCGTACACCTGGCAAGAGCCGGGAAGGGACGACGCGGCAGCCGGGCCGGCCGTCCGCCGTCAGCGCAGCAGCCGGGCCAGACCGTCCAGCGTCAGATCCAGGGCGAACTCGAACTCGTACTGGTCGTCGCAGCCGGAGCCGACGACGGACTCCTCGTCGTGGACGACCGCCATCGCGAGTTCGGTGATGTGGGGATAGCGCGCGGCCATCTCCTCGGGCGACGGCGCGTCCGGGTCCGGCTCACGGCCGGGGCTGTCGTGGAACAGCTCCTGGGAGAAGCCCAGCAGCCGGCTGCCCATGACGTGCATCGCGTGATGGACCAGGTCGAGCGGGAAGCCTCCGCCCCGGAAGATCCCGATCATCGAGTCCAGGTACGCCATCACCGCGGGGGTCGGCGCGGCCCGCGCCTTCATCCGCGCCTCGATGACCCCGGACGCCCACGGGTGACGCAGCAGCATGCGGCGGGCGGACAGCACCCGCAGCCGGACGGCGGTCTTCCAGTCGGTGTCCTCGGCCGGTGGGTCGATCTCACCGACGAGGACGTCGATCATGCCGTCCAGCAGCTCGTTCTTGTTGGCCACGTGCTTGTACAGCGCCATCGGGACGACGCCGAGCACCTGCGCCAGCTTCCGCATGCTGAGCGCGTCGGCCCCGCCCTCGTCGGCCAGGGCGACGGCGGCGGACAGCACCCGCGCCCGGCTCAGGGGGGCGCGGGTCCGGCGGACGGCGTCGGTCTGCCCGGTGATCTCCACCATCCCCTCCCGTACGGACCGGCTCCGGGTGTACGGCGTCCACCCTAGGCGCCCGTGCCCGCCCCCGCCCCGTCGGGGGCCGCCCACTCGACGAACCGGACGACGATCCCGTTGGGGTCGGTGACCTGGAAGAGCGTCTCGCCCCACGGTTCCTTGCGCAGCGGCATGGTGATGGCCAGGCCCCGCTCCCGCAGCCGCCGTTCCTCGCCCTCGATGCCGGTGACCGTGAAGGCCAGGACGATTCCGGCGGCGTGCCGGTCGCGCCGGTCCGCGGGCAGGACCTCGGTGCCCCGCCGCAGCAGGACGATGTCGACGGCCGCGTCGCCCCGGGTCAGCGAGGCGAACCCGTCGTCGGCGGCGAGCTCCTTGTAGCCGAGGTGGGTGGTGAAGAACTGCCGCGAGGCGGTCACGTCGTCGACGGTGAGCGACACGGTGGAGACGGTGATCTGCACGGTTGTCTCTTCTCTCTCGGGGAGGGCGGGGGGACTGCCGCGTGACGACGCCCGTATCGCCGCGATTCAGCATCCCGACACCGGGGGCTGGTGCGCTTGTGCGGGGTACGGCAGTGTTGTGGCCGGTCACGTTGCCGACCACGGTCACCGTCTGGTGTGGTGGTTCGGGGGACCGAGGCCCGGGAAGGATCGACGACATGATCATTTTTGGTACCAAGGGGTATCTGCACCAGCTCGCGATACTGACGCTGGTGTGCGCGCAGTGCGGGAATCCCGCCGCGCACACGCTCAGGAAGCGGGTCACCAAGTTCACCCTGTTCTTCGTGCCGCTGTTCCCGGTCTCGACGAAGTACGTCACGCAGTGCACCTTCTGCGGCGCCGAGCAGAAGGTGACCGCCGAACAGGCCGAGCAGCTCCAGGCGCAGGCGGTCGGCGGCGGACAGGGGTACGGGCAGCAGTCGCAGCAGCAGCCCTACCAGTCCTAGCCGTTCCACGCCTCGTCGTACGGGTCCTGCGGGACCGGGACCGGTTCGGCGTGGGTGACCTCGAAGTACGGGACCGGGCCGCCGTTGACGGGGTCCTCCGTACGGCGCGGGGTGTAGCGGCCGGTGACCTCCAGCCAGGTGTCCGGCTGCAGCACCGGAGGGATCCCGCCGGTGAGGGCGATCTTGACCGGCTGGGCGTCGGCGGCACAGCAGTTGAGGCCCATGCGGACCAGATACGGGGTGCCGGTGCCGTCCAGCGCCACGAAACCGGTGATGCGGATGGGGCGGTCGCGCAGGTGACGACCGTGGTCGTAGACCGCGCGGGCCGCGTACTCCCCGACCCCCAGGCGCAGGGGCCCCCGCTCGGGCAGCTCCGGATAACCGAGGGGTTTCTGCAGGGCCGTACCGGTGTGCGTGGCGCTGTAGGAGCCGAGGGCGGGCGGGGCGACCAGGATCAGGGCGAGGAGGGGGAGGGTGAGGAGCCACGACACACGGGGTTCCCGGTGCGACTCCTGCGCGTGCGGTCCGCGACGCCACGCGTACCGGACCGTCGCCGCCGCCGTCGCGATCAGTACCGCGCCCGACAGCAGGAGCAGCGGACGCAGACCCGCCTTGACGTACCGCAGGTGGAGGTCGGTCAGGCCGGTGTGCAGCACGGTCGCGCCGAGCAGGAACAGCAGGGCCGCCTGGGCCTGGTGGTTCAGGGCCGGCTTCACAGCAGAACCGCTCCCGCCAGGGCCGAGACGGCCACCGCCAGGGTGAAGGTCACGGGGGCGAAGCGCAGGGCGAAGGCGCGGCCGAACGTGCCCGCCTGCAGGGCGAAGAGCTTCAGGTCGACCATCGGTCCCACGACCAGGAAGGCCAGCCGGGCCGTCAGCGAGAACTGGGTGAGCGACGCCGCCACGAACGCGTCCGCCTCCGAGCAAATCGACAACAGCACCGCCAGGACGGCCAGGGCCAGCACCGACAGCACCGGGCTGCCGGCCGCCGCGCGCAGCCACTCCGCCGGGACCACCGCCTTCAGCGTGGCCGCCGCCATCGCGCCGACCACCAGGAAGCCGCCCGCGTGCATCACGTCGTGCCGTACCGAACCCCAGAACGCCGCACCCCCGCTCCGCCCGTCGTACGACGAACGAGCGGGCGGGCGCAGCCAGTCCGTGCGGCCGAGACGCTGCCACAGCCAGCCCATCGCGCACGCCACCAGCAGGCTCGCGACGAAACGGGCGAGGACCATCTCGGGGTCGTCGGGGAAGGCGACCGCCGTCGCCGTCAGCACGATCGGGTTGATCGCGGGGGCGGAGAGCAGGAACGTCAGGGCGGCCGCCGGCGCCACTCCCCTGCGCACCAGCGCGCCCGCCACCGGCACGGACGCGCACTCGCAGCCCGGCAGCACCGCCCCCGCCGCGCCCGCTACGGGTACGGCCAGCGCGGGGCGTCCCGGCAGGGCGCGGGCGAAGAACGACGGCGGGACGAACACCGCGATCGCCGCCGACAGCAGGACGCCGAGCACCAGGAAGGGCAGGGCCTGGAGGACCACCGCCACGAACACCGTCATCCAGCTCTGCATCACCGGCGCGGCCAGGGCGCGGCGGACGGGGTCCTGGAACATCACGGCCGTGAGGAGGACGAGGGTGAGGAGGAGGGGGGAGGTGAGGTGGTGGGACGCCTCGTCGCTCGTCTTCACCCCCTCGTGCGTCTTCTCCTCCCGGCCGTCGTCGGGTTCGGCGGTGCCGCGCGGGGACGGTTTCGTGATGGCCACGGGCCGGGTGCACCTCCGGTGGATACGCGCGCGAGAGAGCGGGGCCGCGCTCGGGTCCCTCCCCCTTGGTACGGAGGACGGGGCACGGCCGTTCAGACACGGCCTGGAACCACCCGCCACGATGAGGCAGTCTCTTCACCTGTGGTGAGCATCCTTCCCGGCCCGGCCCTGCCCGGCGATCCGTCCGCGCACATGGTGGTGTGCGGTGACGACGGGCTGGCGCACCGGCTCGCCGCCGAACTGCGCGGTGTGTACGGCGAGCAGGTGACCCTCGTCGTGCCGCCGGCCGGGCGTCGCGTGCGGCAGCCGATGGTGGGGCGGGCCCGCGCGGCCTCCGCGGCCCTGCTCGACCGGGTCGTGACCGCCGTCAACCGGGGCAACGGCGCCTCCTTTGACGGGCCGACGGGCTCCGGTTCCGGTTCCGGCGAACGGGTCGTGGAGGCCGCCGAGCCGACCGAGGCCGTGCTCGCCGAGGCCGGGGTGGAGCGCGCCGCCGCGCTGGCGCTGGTGTACGACGACGACGAGGCCAACATCCGTGCCGCCCTGACCGCCCGCCGGCTCAACCCCCGACTGCGGCTCGTCCTCCGGCTCTACAACCGGCGGCTGGGGCAGCACATCGAGGAACTCCTCGATCAGGCCTCCGCGTTGGCGGGCAGCGACGGTGCGCCGGAGCATGGCGGGGCCGGTGGGGCCGACAACGCCACGACCGTGCTGTCCGACGCCGACACGGCCGCGCCCGCGCTGGTCGCCACCGCACTCGTCGGCACCAGCAAGGTCGTCGACGCGGAGGGGCTGCTGTTGCGCGCGGTGGAGCGCCGGCCGCCGGGGCCCGGCGAGGTGGCCGACCCGGGACTGTGCACCCTCGCGCTGCTCTCCGCGACCAGCAACGACCCGGCCGGGGACGAGGGTTCGGAGGACAGCGGCGAGCAGGGTCCGCGATTGCTGCCCGACGCGGCGGCGGTGGCGGCGGCGACCGGGCGGGGGACGGTGGTGCTGGAGCAACTGTCCTACTCCGGGCCTTCGTTGCCGGCCGGGCGCGGCGGGCCGCCGTTCGCCTCGCTGTTCTCGCGACGGCTGCGGTGGTCGCTGGCGGGGTTGGTGGCGGCGGTGATCGCCCTCGCGGTCGCCCTGACCCTGGTGACCCGGGACAATCCGCTGCACGCCACGTACGTCACCCTGCTCGACCTCTTCGCGATCAACGAGCCCGCGCACCACCAGTCCACCGGACGGCAGGTACTGCAACTGCTGTCCATGCTGGTGGGGTTGCTGCTGCTGCCGGTGCTGCTGGCGGCGGTGCTGGAGGCGCTGGGGACGTTCCGCACGGCGTCGGCGCTGCGGAAGCCGCCGCGCGGACTGGGCGGGCACGTCGTGCTGCTCGGGCTGGGCAAGATCGGGACGCGAGTGCTGACGCGGCTGCGGGAGCTGCACATCCCGGTGGTGTGCGTCGAGGCCGATCCGGAGGCGCGGGGCCTGGCCGTGGCGCGGCGGTTGCGGGTGCCGGTGGTGCTGGGGGACGTCACGCAGGAGGGGGTGCTGGAGTCCGCGAAGATCCATCGTGCGGACGCGTTGCTGGCACTGACCAGTGCGGATACGACGAACCTGGAGGCGGTGCTGTACGCGCGGTCCGTACGGCCCGATCTGCGGGCGGTGCTGCGGCTGTACGACGACGACTTCGCGAAGGCGGTGTACCGGACGCTGCGGACCGCGCACCCCTCGGCGCTGACGCGGAGCCGGAGCGTTTCCCATCTGGCCGCGCCCGCGTTCGCCGGGGCGATGATGGGGCGGCAGATCCTGGGGGCGATTCCGGTGGAGCGGCGGGTGCTGCTGTTCGCGGCGGTCGTCGTGGGCGGGTATGCGCAGCTGGAGGGGCGGACGGTGGGCGAGGCGTTTCGGGCGGGGGCTTGGCGGGTGCTGGCGTTGGACACGGCGGGGTCCGCCTCCGGCGGGGAGGGGGTGCCCGGTTCCGGGCTGGTGTGGGACCTCCCCGATACGTACGTGCTGCGTGCCGAGGACCGGGTGGTGCTGGCCGCCACCCGGCGAGGGCTGGCGGAGTTGCTGGGGCGGCGGGCGCGGCCGCGGCCGCGGAGTGCGACGTGACGCGTGCCGCACGCCGCGTGCCGCGTGCCGCTGGGCGGAGGTGGGCTTCACTTGCCCGCGTTCGCGGGTGCGTGGGGCTGTCGCCGGGCGGGGTGGGCTTCGCTTGCCCGCGTTCGCGGGGTGCCGCTGCGCCCACCCGTGCCGCCCTGGGGGCACCTCCCAGGCCCTTTCGGGCTCTGGGGGAGGCACGACTGCCCGCAGCTGCGGAGGCGCTGGAAGGCGGGCGCCGGCCCAGCGGCACGACTGCCCCAGCTACGCGGGTAGGTGCTTGGCCGCGAAGGCGAGTTCCAGGCGGACTTGCTTGATGCGTTCGTCCACTACCAGTGAGCCGTGGCCGGCGTCGTAGCGGTAGACCTCGTGGACCGCGTCCCGGGACTCCAGGCGTTCGACGTAGTTCTCGATCTGCTGGATGGGGCAGCGGGGGTCGTTGACGCCCGCCGAGATGTAGACCGGGGCCTCCACCCGGTCGACGTAGGTGAGGGGCGAGGACGCCTCGAAGCGGTCGGGGACCTCCTCCGGGGTGCCGCCGAGCAGCGTGCGGTCCATCGCCTTCAGCGCTTCCATCTCGTCGTGGTACGCCGTGACGTAGTCGGCGACCGGAACCGCCGCGATGCCCACCGCCCACGCGTCGGGCTGCGTGCCGATGCCGAGCAGGGTGAGGTAGCCGCCCCAGGAGCCGCCGGTGAGGACCAGCCGGGCCGGGTCGGCGAGACCCGAGGTGATCGCCCACTCCCGTACCGCCGCGATGTCCTCCAGCTCGATCAGGCCCACCCGGTGCTTCAGCGCGTCGGTCCAGGCGCGGCCGTAGCCCGTGGAGCCCCGGTAGTTGACGCGGACCACCGCGTAGCCGTGGTCGACCCAGGCGGCCGGGCCGGCCGCGAAGGAGTCGCTGTCGTGCCAGGTGGGGCCGCCGTGGATGTCGAAGACCGTCGGGAACGGACCGCTCGCGCCGGCCGGCTTCTGGACGAGCGCGTGGATGCGGCCGCCCGGGCCCTCCACCCACACGTCCTCCACCGGGACCGACCCGGGCGACTTCATGCCGGGCGGGTCGAGGACCACTCCGCCCGTCGTGGAGCGCACCGCCGGCGGCTGGGCCGCCGACGACCACAGGTACTCCACGCTGCCGTCGGGCCGGGCCGTCGCACCCGAGACCGCGCCGCGCGGGGTGGGGATCTCCACCAGCCGGCGCTCGGCCAGGTCGTAGCGGAACAGCTCGCCGCGGGCCTCGAAGCCGTGCACGACGAGCAGTCCCGTGCCGTCCGGGTACCACTCGGCGCTCACGTCACCGGGCAGCTCCAGCGCGAGGTCGGTCTCCTCCCCCGTCGCCACGTCCCACACCAGGGGCTCCCAGCGTCCGCGCCGCTGGTGACCGATGAGCAGCCGGGTGTCACCCGCGACCGGTGCGAAGCCCAGCACCTCCAGGCCCAGTTCCCGGGTGCCGCCCTCGGTGTCGTCGAGCTCGGCGACCGTCGTGCCGTCGGGCCGCAGCACCCGCAGCGCGGAGTGCATCGCGTCACCGTGCTCGGTGTGCTCCACGGCGATCAGCGAACCGTCGTGGGAGAGGTCCCCGACGCCCGCCGACTCGCGGTGCCGGTAGATCTCCACGGGCCCCTCGCCCGTGCGGGCCAGGTGGATCGTCGTACCGTCCTCGTCCGTGGAACGGCCCACGACCGCCGTACGGCCGTCCCGGCCCAGCGCGAGTCCCGCCGGGTACGAAGGGTCGAGGCCCGGTGCCGCGAGCTCGTCCTCGCCGCCCCAGAACCGCTGCCGGCGCCACACGCCGAACTCGTCGCCGTCCTTGTCGTCGAACCACCAGATCCACTCGCCGTCCGGCGAGAGCACACCGTCCGTCGTGCCGTTGGGCCGGTCCGTCACCTGCCGCTGCTCGCCCGTCACCCGGTCCCAGGCGTACAGCTCGTACGTCCCCGTCGCGTTCGACACGAACAGGGAGCGGTCGGGGGCGTCCTCCGCCCAGTCGGGCAGGGACACCCGGGGTGCCCGGAAGCGCTTCTCCCAGTCGGGCATGCCCGCGCCCTGTTCCACTCGTTCGGTCTGGTGGTCCGCCCGGCCCGGCGCGTCGGACCCGTTGCTCTCAGTCATGACCCCATACTGCCCGTCCGGGAGGGCGTCGCGCCGCCGAGCTCCCCAGCCTGTGGACAACTTCTCCCCGATCCTTCACCGGCCCCTCGTGGCGACGGCCCGCCGCAGGACGACCCCGCGGGCCGGGAACCACCCGCGGACCCGTACCGTTGAGGGCGTGTACCGGTTTCTGCTGACGCCCCGCTGGTGGGGGATCAACGTCTTCCTGCTGCTCTCCATCCCCTTCTGCGTCTTCATGGGGTCCTGGCAGCTGGGCCGGTTCGAGGACCGGGTGGACAGCCACCGCGACGCCGAGGCGCGGATCGCCACGGACAAGCGGGAGGCGGCCAGGCCGCTGGACGGCCTGCTGCCCGTGACCAAGGCCACCTCCGGCAAGCAGACCACCGCGAGCGGTCGGTACGACACCCAGTTGCTGGTGCCCGACCGGAAGCTGGACGACAGGGACGGCTACTACGTCCTGACCCTGCTGCGCACCGACACCGGCCGGGCGCTGCCCGTCGTCCGGGGCTGGCTGCCCGGCACCCCCGATCCGGCCGAGGTGCCCGCGGCGCCCACCGGTGAGGTCACCGTCACCGGCGCGCTCCAGGCGTCCGAGACCCCGGGCAACAACGGCGTCAGCGCCCGCGGCGGCCTGCCGCGGGGGCAGACGGCGGCGATCAGCTCGGCGTCGCTGGTGAACCTCGTGGAGTACGACGTGTACGACGCCTGGATCACGCTCAACCGCGGCGACTCGGGCATGGAGGCGGTGCCGGCGACCGCGCCGGGCGGTACCGGGCTGGACCTGAAGGCGTTCCAGAACCTCGGCTACACCGCCGAGTGGTTCGCCTTCGTGGGCTTCGTGATCTTCATGTGGTTCCGGCTGTTCCGCCGCGAGCTGGAGTTCGTCCGCGACGCGGAACTGGGCCTGGTCCCGGACGAGGACCAGGACGGAGACGGGGAGCGGGAACCGGAGCGGTCGAGTCCGTCAGCGGTCTGACGACGGACCGGAAGGGCCGCCCGCCCGTCACACCGCCGTCAGCAGCCCTGTGTAGTACACCGTGCCCGCGCACGCGTTGCTCACCGTCGTGGTGGCCGGGCCCGAGCCCGTGGGCGGCGTGTACGTCACCGCCACGCTGCCCTCCACCGTGCCGTCCTCCCTGACCAGCTGGGTGGCCGTGCCGCTGTCGGTGCCCGTGGACGTACCGGTCGTCGTGTCCGGGTCGCCGGTCGGTGTCGGGTCGGGCGAGGGGCCGCCGGTGCCGCCGCCCGTGCTGTCGCCCGGAGCCGTGCAGGTCTCGGAGGGCACCCAGGCGAACTTCACCTCGTACGCCGCACCCGGCTCGAGCACCAGCTCCGCGGCCTCCAGGGAGGGGTCGGGCAGCCCGGCCGCCGCGTCTCCCGCCACATGCCGCGCCGAGCCCACCTTGGTGGCGTCGGCGGCACCCTGCGGCATCGCGCTCACGGAGCCGGCGGCCTCGACGGTACAGCTCGCGGTGGAAACGTTGGTGACCCGGAACGAGCCGTAGACCGCGCCCGTGGATTCCGGGGCGGCGCTGGACGCGGCCGCCGGGCCGAGCTGGGCGGCGGTGCAGGCGGGCGTCCCGGCAGCGACGGTGGACGAGGGATCGGCCCCCTCCGTCGTACCCGTACCGGAGCCGGTGCTCTCGCCGTCCTTCTCCTTCTCCTTCTTGTCGCCCTTGTCGGTCCCCTCGACCTGGTCCGAGGTGCCGCCCGCGGTGCTCTCGCCGCCCTTCGGGTCCTTGCCCTGGCCGGTGCCGCCCTGTGCCTGCGCGGCGTGGCCGACGGCGGAGGGGTTGGCGTCGGAGCCGGTGACGCCGGAGACGTGGACGAGGGCGGGAACGGCGGTGCCGAGGAAGAGGGCGGCCGCGGCCGCCCCGACGAGGGCCTGGCGCTTGCGGGCCCGGCGGGCCGGGACGGCCCGGCGCAGATACTCCAGGGTGCCGTCGCCCGGCTCCACCTCCCGCACCGCCTGCTGCAGCAGGGTGCGCAGTGCCAGCTCGTCCGCGTCGAGCCCCTTGGGGCTCTGTCCGTCCAGGCCGTCGTTCACAGTTCCGTTCCCAGCGTGCGTGTGCTTCGGTTCGTTCCCGTCGCCGGATCCCCGTACGTCCTCGGGCGCGGGCACGCCCTCGGACGTCCGCGCGGCGCCGGACGGGCGGGGGGTCCCCCGGACCTCCGGCCCGCGCTCCTCGCGCCGCGCGTCCTCGTCGTCGCTCATGCCGGCGCCTCCATGGCCAGCCTCAGCGCCGCGATACCGCGCGAGCCGTACGCCTTCACCGAGCCCAGCGAGATGCCGAGGGTCTCGGCGACCTGCGCCTCGGTCATGTCCGCGAAGTAGCGCAGCACCAGCACCTCGCGCTGGCGGCGCTGCAGGCCCTTCATCGCCTTGATGAGGGAGTCGCGCTCCAGCTGGTCGTAGGCACCCTCCTCCGCGCTCGCCATGTCGGGCATGGGCTTGGAGAGCAGCTTGAGGCCGAGGATGCGACGGCGCAGCGCGGAACGGGACAGGTTGACGACCGTCTGGCGCAGGTAGGCCAGGGTCTTCTCCGGCTCCCGGACGCGTTTGCGGGCGGAGTGGACGCGGATGAACGCCTCCTGCACGACGTCCTCGCACGAGGCGGTGTCGTCGAGGAGGAGCGCCGCGAGGCCCAGCAGCGAGCGGTAGTGCGCGCGGTAGGTCTCGGTGAGGTGGTCGACGGTGGTGCCGGCCGCCACGACGTCGTCGGTGCCGTCACGCTGACCGGGGATGCGGGCGGGGCGCGCTGCGGGCATGGGGGCGATCACCGGCATGCCGCCGCCGGACGCGCCGGGCGTGCGGGGTCGGCGAGCCGGGCGGGGCGGCCGGAGGGCCGTGCCACGCGGCGCTGTGAAGTCGAGTACCTCAGCCACGCCAGTTGGACACGCTTCCCCTCGTAAGGGTTGTACGCGCGGGGCGGCACTTTTGCGGCGGCCGACGTGGCCGCCCGCCCGCCCGCGTCAGGCAGCACCACCGACAGCACATCGAATGCCCGCATGTGTCCCGCTCTTCCCCTGTGTCTCATATGAACGGGCGTCCCCACGCCCGGTTCCGGACGTCCCCACGTCCGGAGAGCAGCGCCCCCACGCCCCCGGTAGGGGGTGACCGCAAAGACGCTCCCCGCCCTCCGCCCGGTTGCGGATGACGGGGAGGTGAATCCTTGTACACGCCTGGTGCAATCCTCTGTCGCCGGAACGGCCTGATCAAGTGGCCAGGGCCGGGAATCCGGCGCGCACAGGACTTACACAGATCCTACAAACGAATGCTGTGCGATCCAGAACTTTTTACTGTTCAACCGCCACCAGTTCGGCGATCTGCGCGGTGTTGAGCGCCGCTCCCTTGCGCAGGTTGTCCCCGCACACGAAGAGCTCCAGCGCGGTGGGGTCGTCCAGGGCCCGCCGTACCCGCCCGACCCAGGTCGGATCGGTGCCGACGACGTCGGCGGGGGTGGGGAACTCCCCCGCGGCCGGGTTGTCGAACAGGACCACTCCGGGTGCCGTGGCGAGGATCTCGCGCGCCTTGTCGACGGTGACCTCGCCCTCGAAGCGGGCGTGCACGGTGAGGGAGTGCGTGGTGACCACCGGGACGCGTACGCAGGTGACCGCCACCGGCAGTGAGGGCAGACCGAGGATCTTGCGGGACTCGTCCCGCACCTTCATCTCCTCCGAGGACCAGCCGTCCTCCCGCAGCGACCCGGCCCACGGTACGACGTTCAGCGCGACCGGCTCCGGGAACGGCCCGGTGTTGTCCCCCACGGCCCGCCGTACGTCACCGGGATGGGTCCCCAGCTCCGTACCGGCCACCAGGGACAGTTGTTCGCGCAGCGTCCGCACGCCCGCGTGCCCGGCACCGCTGACCGCCTGGTACGACGAGACGACCAGCTCGCGCAGGCCGAACTCGGCGTGCAGCGCGCCCAGCGCGACGATCATCGACAGAGTGGTGCAGTTCGGGTTCGCGACGATCCCGCGCGGACGCCTCCGCACCGCGTGCGGGTTGACCTCGGGGACGACGAGCGGCACGTCCGGGTCCATGCGGAACGCGCCCGAGTTGTCGACCACCACCGCGCCCCGCGCGGCGGCGACGGGCGCCCACCGCTCGGAGACCTCGTCGGGTACGTCGAACATCGCGACGTCGACCCCGTCGAAGGCCTCCTCGGTGAGCGCCACGACCTCGGTCTCCTCGCCGCGCACGGCCAGCTTGCGGCCGGCCGAGCGCGGGGAGGCGATCAGTCGGATCTCGCCCCAGACGTCCGCCCGCTGGGACAGGATCTGGAGCATCACGGTACCGACGGCCCCGGTCGCCCCCACGACCGCGAGCGTCGGCCGCCCGGAACGTCCGGGCCGTACGGACTCGGCCATCAGCGGCCGGTGCCTCCGTAGACCACGGCCTCGTCGCTGTCCGAGTCGAGGCCGAACGCCGAGTGCACGGCGCGCACGGCCTCCGGCACGTCGTCCTTGCGGGTGACGACCGAGATACGGATCTCGGAGGTCGAGATCAGCTCGATGTTCACCCCGGCGTCGCTGAGCGCCGTGAAGAAGTCGGCGGTGACCCCCGGGTTGGTCTTCATACCGGCGCCGACCAGGGAGATCTTGCCGATCTGGTCGTCATAGCGCAGGGAGTCGAAGCCGATGGCGCCCTTGTTCTTCTCCAGGGCGTCGATGGCCTTGCGGCCCTCGGTCTTCGGCAGGGTGAAGGAGATGTCCGTCAGGCCCGTGGACGCGGCGGACACGTTCTGCACGACCATGTCGATGTTGATCTCGGCATCGGCGATCGTACGGAAGATCGAGGCGGCCTCGCCGGGCTTGTCCGGCACACCGACGACCGTGACCTTGGCCTCGGAGGTGTCGTGCGCGACACCGGAGATGAGAGCCTGCTCCACCTGCTTGTCCCCTTGCTTCATCGGCTCGCTGCTGACCCACGTGCCCTGCAGTCCGCTGAAGGACGAGCGGACGTGGATCGGGATGTTGTACCGGCGGGCGTACTCCACACAGCGGTGGAGCAGCACCTTGGACCCGGAGGCCGCCAGTTCGAGCATGTCCTCGAACGCGATCCAGTCGATCTTCCGGGCCTTGCTCACCACGCGCGGGTCGGCGGTGAACACACCGTCCACGTCCGTGTAGATCTCGCACACCTCGGCGTCGAGCGCGGCGGCGAGGGCGACGGCGGTGGTGTCGGAGCCGCCGCGGCCGAGCGTGGTGATGTCCTTGGTGTCCTGGCTGACGCCCTGGAAACCGGCGACGATGGCGATGTTGCCCTCGTCCACCGAGGCCTTGATCCGGCCCGGCGTGACATCGATGATGCGGGCTTTGTTGTGGACCGAGTCGGTGATGACACCTGCCTGGCTGCCGGTGAAGCTCTGGGCGTTGTGGCCCAGGTTTTTGATCGCCATGGCCAGCAGGGCCATGGAGATCCGCTCTCCGGCGGTCAGCAGCATGTCGAGCTCGCGCCCGGCAGGGATCGGGGAAACCTGCTCGGCGAGATCGATCAGCTCGTCCGTCGTGTCGCCCATCGCGGAAACCACGGCGACCACCTGGTGGCCGTTCTTCTTGGCTTCCACGATCCGCTTGGCGACGCGCTTGATGCCCTCGGCATCGGCTACGGAGGAGCCTCCGTACTTCTGCACGACAAGGCCCACGTGCGCTCCTCGCTCAGTCCGTCGTTTTCCGCAGCCCGCACACATATGTGTGCGCTGCGGTCGGCTCAGTCTATCGAGCGCCCGAAAATCGCCTCCGCGATATCGCATGGTGAGACTCCCCGGCGCCCGTGCAGGGGGCTCATGCCCATCCCGACACGGACCACTCGGAAAAGTGCCCCGCGTCACACACGGGCCGCTGCCTTTCGGACGGCCTGGCTGCGGCGTCCCGTACGGTCGGGCACGTGTTGATCGAATCGGGCGAGCCGCGCAGGCTCGGCGTACCGGAGTCCGGGGCGCGGTTGCGCTTCGAGGCGGAACGGCGGGAGAGCGGGAGCGGACCGGGCCGCAGGCTGCTCGTGGTCGACGGGGAGCCCGCCTTCGAACTCAGCCCCTGGTGCGGAACGTGCCCGTTCCTGTTCCGCCGACTGGAGACCGCCCGGCAGACGCTGTCACTGGAGCGCGTGCGGGAGCGGCTCACCGGCACACTGGCCGGTCCGGACGACGGCGGCGTCGTCGAGGCGTTCGGTGCGTTGCTGCCGGAGGGCGAGTACCTTCCGGTGCTGCTCCAGGTGGAGCCCCGGCCGGTCGTCCCCGGCCGGGAGGGCGACTGCTTCAGCGGCGAGCAGGTGGCCACGTGGGGGCTCGACCAGTTCTGGGGCCTCCCGGAGTACCCGCACACGCCGTACTACCGGACCTTCGAGACCACGGTCGACGCGTCCGCCCACCTCTACGAGTTCATCGTGCCCATGGTCCCCCCGACATGGAACACGCGGGAGCGCGTCCAGGAGTACGTCGAACTCATGGCCCGGGGAACGGTCCCGACGGCCGTGGCGGTCTCGACGCCGGACGTGTGCGAACCCGCTCTCGACCTGTCGGCCGACCACTACCGGCACTGGGGCCTGACCCACTTCCTCCTCGACGGCCACCACGAACTGGAGGCCGCGGCCACCGCCGGCCGCCCGGTGCGGCTCCTCTCGCTCCTGGCCCTGGACGAGGGCCTGGCCGACTCCGGGGACCACGCCCGGCTGCCGGCCCTGCGCACCCGGCTCCGCTCGGACCGGGCGACGGGCGCCTGATCCATCGAAGGTTCGGTTCGACGCACCGGTCAGCTCGGCCGAGCAGCGGCGACGAACGCCGACCAGGCGGGTGCGGTGACGTGGAGTCCGGGGCCCGTGGGGTTCTTGGAGTCGCGGATGTGGACGGCGTCGGTCACGGCGACCTCGACGCAGTTGCCGCCCTCCGAGTCGCGGTAGCTCGACTTGAACCACGTCGGCTGGTCATTCATGGCGATCCACCATCCGCTCGACGGAACGGGCCGACTCGGCAGGGCTGAGCGCCTGCGTGCGGATCACGCCAAGCCGCTCCGTCGCAAGGCCGACAACCCCTGGATCGGCCGAAAGTCCGCTCACCAACGGACCTTCGGCGACAACGAATCGTTCGTGGTCACGAGTCTCCAGCAGGACCATCGGTCCCATCAGCGCAACGGGGACGGCCCTGTCGAACGGGAGCACCTGAAGCACGACGTTCCGGAGCCGAGACACCTCAAGCAGATGACGCAACTGGTCCACGTCCGCCTGTGGGCTGTGCAACGCCGCCTCGTGGACGACGAAGCGGAAGCCCACCGGCGGCTTCCGCTCGACAGGGAGGAGCCGGCCCCGGTCCGGCGCCGCGGCCTTGACCGCGTCGCCCACGTACACACGGTCGTTCACGCGGCGGACGCCGGCAGGGGCACACCCATCCAAAAAGCGTGAGCACATCGGCCGACACTGTCCATCAAGCACTCATTTGAGCACCCAATGGACACTTGCCTGCTATATGCTCACGCTTTTTTCGTCACGTGACCGGGCGGACGCCCAGCGGCTCCCCGATCTCCTCCGCCATGACCTGGCCCGCCTCGAACTCCAGGGTGTCGTCGCCCATGCCCTGGTCGGTGTCGAGGCCGTCGAGTTCGGCGAGGGGCTGGTTCAGGCGGACGTGGGCGACCACGGACTGGAGGGCGCGCAGGGCCGCGGACGCCGTGGACCCCCAGTTGGAGAAGTAGGAGAACTGCCACCACCACAGGGCCTCCGTGGTGCGGCCGGCCTTGTAGTGGACCATGCCGTGGCGGAGGTCGGAGATGACGTCGGTGAGGTCGTCGGAGATGCGGGCCGGGACCGGGGCCTTGCGGGGCTCGTAGGGGTCGAAGACCTCGGAGTAGACGTCGATCGGGTCGAGCATCCGGGCGAGGTTCTCGCGGAGTTCGTCCACGTCGGCCTCGGGTCCGGGGTCGGGCTCGTAGCGCTCGTCGGGGACGATGTCCTCGTGCGCGCCCAGACGGCCGCCGGCCAGGAGGAGCTGGGAGACCTCCAGGAGGAGGAAGGGGACCGCCGAGTCCGGCTCGTCGCCCTTCGCGACCTCTGTGACGGCGACCAGGAAGCTCTCGATCTGGTCCGCGATCTGGACCGCGAAGTCGTCCGGGTTCCGGTCGGTCGCGTGCAGCGTGGCATCAGACATCTAGGAGTCGTCTCCCCTCGAAGGCGCGGCCGAGGGTGACCTCGTCCGCGTATTCCAGGTCGCCACCCACCGGGAGGCCGCTGGCCAGGCGGGTGACCTTCAGGCCCATGGGCTTGATCATGCGGGCGAGGTACGTCGCCGTGGCCTCGCCTTCCAGATTCGGGTCCGTGGCCAGGATCAGCTCCGTGACCGTACCGTCGGCCAACCGCGCGAGAAGTTCTCGTATACGCAGGTCGTCGGGCCCGACCCCGTCGATCGGGCTGATCGCGCCGCCGAGGACGTGGTAGCGGCCCCGGAACTCACGGGTGCGCTCGATCGCCACGACGTCCTTCGGTTCCTCCACGACGCAGATGACGGCCGGGTCGCGGCGGGTGTCGCGGCAGATGTTGCACTGCTCCTCCTGCGCGACGTTCCCACAGGTCGCGCAGAAGCGGACCTTCGCCTTGACCTCCATCAGCGCGTGCGCCAGACGCCGTACGTCCGTCGGTTCCGCCTGGAGGATGTGGAAGGCGATCCGCTGCGCGCTCTTGGGACCGACGCCGGGCAGCCGCCCCAGTTCGTCGATGAGGTCCTGGACCACGCCTTCGTACAACGGACTGCCGTCCCTTCCTGGTGTTCCTTCAGTACGTACGGTAGAGGCCCGCGGGCCGTCTTCGAAAGGTTCGAGGGGTCAGAAGGGGAGACCTGGGAGACCGCCGCCGCCCAGCCCCTGGGCCAGCGGGCCGAGCTTCTGCTGCTGGAGGGCCTGCGCGTTCTCGTTGGCCGCCTGGACCGCCGCGACGATCAGGTCGGCGAGGGTCTCGGTGTCCTCCGGGTCCACCGCCTTCGGGTCGATCACGAGGCCGCGCAGCTCGCCGGAGCCGGTGACGGTGGCCTTCACCAGGCCGCCTCCCGACTGCCCGTCGACCTCGGTCCTCGCCAGCTCCTCCTGGGCCCTGGCCAGGTCCTGCTGCATCTTCTGGGCCTGCTGGAGCAGCTGTTGCATGTTCGGCTGGCCACCACCGGGGATCACGATTCAGCTCCTTGGTCGGTCCGTCGGTAAGGGTTTTACCGTTCGGCACGAGCCTACGTGGTCACGGAGGCCGTTGCCCCGGCACTCTTTCGAGTGAGTCACGGTGGGGCCCTATACCTGATCACGGCCATCTTCCGGGCGACGAAGAGCCCGAACCCCCGGCGCCGCCACCCGTTGGGCGGTAGGAAGGGTCAGGCGCGTGAGCACCTGGCGTCACACTTCATGGACGGAAAGTACGCGGAGTCAGCAGGGGTCAGTAGGGAGATACCGGGTGGGTCAGCCGGAGATGCAGCCCGAGGGTCGGCCTCAGGACGGGTGGGGCGAAGGGGAGGCCGGGCTGCGGCCGGGCGACCTGGAGGGGCGGGAGTTCCCGCTCGGGGACTGGGGTGAGCCGGCGGCCCGGCTGGACGAGCTGTACCGGTGGGTGGAGCGCGGCGCGCTGGACACGGCCGCCTGGTACCTCGCGGACCGGGTGTGGAAGCGGCGGTGCGCGTGGGCGCTGCGGGCCGGGACGGCCGTGGGCGCGCTGACCGGGGCCGCGCTGCCGCTGCTCGATCTGACCGGGATGGCCGACGGGTCCGCGCCCTGGGGTTATCTGGCGCTGCTGCTCGGGGTGGCCTGTGTGGCCGGGGACCGGTTCTTCGGGATGACGTCCGGCTGGATGCGGGACGTGGCGACCGCGCAGGCCGTGCAGCGGCGGCTGCAGGCGTTCCAGTTCGACTGGGCGTCGGAGTGCGTGCGCGAGGTGCTCGGCCCGGCGGACGGCACGGCGAGCGAGGCGGCCGAGCGGTGCCTGTCGGTGCTGCGGCGGTTCTCGGAGGACGTCACCGAGCTGGTGCGGGTCGAGACGGCCGACTGGATGGTGGAGTTCCGCACGGGTGGCGCGCCGCTGGGCATCCAGACGGCGGTGTCGGGTGCCGGACGCCCGGAGGGGTCCCTCCCGCCCGGCCGTTTCCCGTCCCCGCAGGGACCGGCCCGCCCCAACATGCCGCGGCAGCGTCCGCCCGAGCCGCGCTGAGCCGGTTCGTCACGGTGCGGGCCGCTCGCAGAGCTCCATCCCCGCCGGTGTCCAGCACGGCAGGTGGCCGTGGGTGCGGATCACCTCCTGGCCGATGCCGCGCGTGAGGTACGTCAGGAAACCCGACGCCAGCGAGTTCGCCGGCGGCTGCCCGTAGGTGTAGGCGTACTCGATCTCCCGGTACGGGTAGGAGCTCGTGCCGCGCTCGATGGCGTCGACGGACGGGACCTCCCCGTCGAGGTTCAGCCGGTGCAGCCCTTTCACCCGGGAGGCGCGGGCGTGTTCGCTGTAGCCGATCGCGCCGGGGATGTCGGCGACGGTTTCCAGCACCTGGTCGGTGGAGTCGAGTTCACAGCGGATGACGGGGGCGGTCGGATCGTCCTTGTGCACGCAGTCGACGGAGGAGTGGGCGATCTCGCCCCGGTCCAGCACGCGGCGCTGGAAGACCTGTCTCGTGCCCGAGTTGGCGTCCCGGCTGACCAGGTGGACCGCCAGGTCCGGGCCGCCGAGCTCGCTCCAGTTCGCGATCTCGCCCCGGTACAGCCGTCGTACGTCCGTCGTCGACAGGTTCCGCAGCCGCACGTCCTCGTTCACCACCAGCGCGAACACCGACACCGCCACCTGGTTCTCGCGCAGTTCGGACAGCCCGCTCGGCTTGGGTCCGTCCGACAGGGCCACCAGTGGCGGCGAGCCGTTCTCCGCCTCCGCCCCGGCCGCCGCCAGGTCCCGTATCCCGGCCGTCGACCCGTGCGGGTCCACCTCGATGCGTGGGTCCTCGTCCGCGCAGTCCCGCTCGTACTTCTCCGCGACCTCCCGCAGCACCGGTGCGAACGCCGTCGAGCCGGCGAGGGTCAGGGTGCCGCTCCTGCAGCCGATGGGGGGCGGGCTGTCGTCCTGGGCCACGACGATCACCGCCAGGGCCACCACGCACAGCGTGAGCGTGATGGTGATCAGCCGCGCCGCACGGCTGAACAGCGGGGCCTTGTCGTCCGGGGTGGCACTGCGGTTGCGGTGCACGTCGCCCTCGCTGAGGTCGCCGCTCAACTGGATCTCGTCACCCACGCGGCCACCGGAGAGCAGCACCAGCAGCTTGTAGTAGGCACCCCGGTTCAGTGGGACGCACGGGAGGCGCAGGATGCCGTCCTGATAGCCGAAGCCGCCCTCCTGGGTGAAGTGCTCGAGGAGGTGGCTGGTCTCCGACGGCTGGGTGACCGAGACGCCGAGGATGGTGCGCTCCCTGAACTCCACGGTCAGACCTTGGCTTCCCGGGCTCTGGTAGTCGTCGCGGACGATGGTCTGCGAGCCGTCGTTCTCGATGCGCAGCAGCACCATGCTGGCGTGCGTCATCCCCGCCGCCGTGTCGAACCAGCCCTCCCGCCGGCTGGTGCGGCTCGACCGCTGGCCGTCACCGATCGGGACATCCAACTGCACGCGGTACCCGATGCGTTTGCGGCGGGGTACCCGCCGCTCGTACCAGACCATGACGGCGGAGGCGACGACACCGAGGATCGCCGTCGCCACGGCCACCAGATTTTCCGCGCTCAGCCACTGCATCGTGCCGCCCCCGCCACTGCCCGCACGTCCGACCGGGCAGTCACCGTACGGTCGTGCGGAGCGGTCGGCGATGTCCGTCCGCAGGAGTTCGCCGAACGTTCAACCCCGTTGAAAGAACGCGGAGTCGGTGCGGTGCGTCAGTCCCGCGTGTAGGTGAGCTGTTCGCCGTCGCCCGTGTTCACGCGCTGGAGCGAGCCGTCGGAGAGGAGGGTGATCTCGCTGGCGGAGCCCGGGGTGCAGGCGCTGCGCGGCTGCCCGACCGTCACGGAGGACGGGCCGAGCTCCAGCCGGCCGCCGGAGCTGCCGGTGAGCCGGGCCTCGAAGACGCAGTGGTAGGTGCCGCTGCCGGTGGGCCCGTCGGCGACGAGGGACATCACCGTGTCACCGACCTCGCCCTGCTGGAGGGTGAGCACGCGGGTGTGTTCGCCGCTCGCGTTGTCGATGGTGGTGGACCAACTGCCCAGGTAGTCGGCGGGAACGGTCCCGTCCGCGGGCGCGGAGGTGCTGGGCCGCTGTGTGTCGGTCGGCTGTGTGCCGTCCGGGGTGGCGGGGGCGGTGCTCCGGGGCGCGCTGCTGGGCGACGGGGGTGTGGTGGGGTCGCCGCCGGCCCGGTTGTCGGCGTCCTTGCCGCTCATCAACGCGTACACGGTGCCGCCGGCGGCGAGCGCGACGACCAGCGCGATCACCACGAGCAGCACGGTGGAACGGCCGTCCCGCCGCGGCTCGGACGCCGGCCCGAACGGCGGTGACCCGTAGGGCGGAGTCGGGCCGGCGGCGTACCCGTTGTAGGGGTAGCCGTACGCGGGCTGCTGGGGGTGCCCGTACGGCCCCGGCGCCGGGGCCGGGGTGTTCTGACCCGCCACGAGGGTGGGCAGATGATTCATCCCCGGCTGCCCGGGCGAGGGCGGGGAGGCCGGGCCGGCCGCGGGCGGCACGGCGGAGTCGTCGGCGGCACGGGCGTGCTCGGGGGTACCGGCGCGGTGGCCCGCCCCGGGCGGTACCGATGACCCGACGGGCGCGCCGGGATGCGCCGGTCCTGACGGCACCTGGCGCCCGTCGGCGGGCGCGCCGGGGTACGCCCCGCGCGACACCGCCTGCCCGGCCGCCGGCGCGTCCGTTCCGGCGGAACCGTCCTGTGCGGCAGCGGGCGCGCCGGGGTACGCCGCCCCGGGCGGCAGCTCCTGCCCGGCCGCCCGAGCGGGGGCACCACCCGGCTGCCCGGCTCCGGGCACACCGGGATACCCCGCGGGACCGCCCTGCCCGGCTGCCGGAGCGGGGGCGGGGTTGACCGGCGGTACCGGTGGCCAGGCGGTCTGAGGCGCGCCCGCCGGTGTGGGGGGCACCGGGGTCTCCGGGTCCTCCGCGTCCAGGAGGCGGACCGCGTGGCGGCCGAGCTGGGCCACCAGGGCACCCGGCAGCCAGGGGTCGCGGGAGCGGCCGCCGGCGACGGTGTCGTCCGCACCGGTGCGTCGCAGGACCTGGTCCAGCGTGGGCCGCGCCGCCGGGTCCTTGCGCAGGCAGTCGCGTACGAGATCGGCGAGACCCTCGGGCACCCGCTCCAGGTCGGGTTCCTCCTGGGCGATGCGGAACATCAGCGCGTGCACACCGCTGTCGGCGGTGCCGAACGGGAACGTGCCGGTGGCGGCGTGGGCGAGTACCGCGCCGAGACAGAACACGTCGCAGGCCGGTGTGATGCGGTCGCCGCGCACCTGCTCGGGCGCCATGAAGCCGGGCGAGCCGACGAGTGCGCCGGTGCGGGTGAGCCCGCCGTCGGTCACCGTCTCCAGCGCCCGCGCGATCCCGAAGTCGATGACGCGCGGACCGTCGATGGTGACGAGCACGTTGGACGGCTTGAGGTCCCGGTGGATGATCCCGGCGGCGTGGATGTCCTTCAGCGCGTGCGCGAGACCGGCGGCGAGGATGCGTACCGAACGCTCGGGCAGCGCCCCGTGGTCGCGCCCGACCACCTGCTGGAGGCTGGGCCCGGCGACATACCCGGTGGCGACCCACGGCACGGGCGCCTCCGTGTCCGCGTCGAGGACCGGCGCCGTCCAGTCGCCGCCGACCTGTCGCGCGGCCCGCACCTCCTGGCGGAAGCGCGCCCGGAACTCCTCCCGCTGGGCCAGCTCCTCGCGGACCAGTTTCACGGCGACGGTACGTCCCCGGTCGGAGCGGGCGAGGTAGACCTGCCCCATGCCGCCGGCTCCGAGCCGCGCGAGCAGCCGGTACGCCCCGATGCGCTGTGGATCCCCGGGCCCGAGCTTGTCCATCGCCGCGCCGCCTTCCCCCGATGAGCAACATCCCGAGGATAGTGCGGGGCCGGTACCCGGTGGGCCGGGCGACGTCTACGGTTCCGTAACAGGCGGTCCGAGTGCGTCCAGCACCGTGGACAGGCGTTCCAGCGCCTCCACCGCCCGGGCGAGTTCCGCCTCCCCGTACGCCGCTTCGTACGCCTCCGCCAGCCGCTCCGCGAAGGCCGCGTGGCCGGGGTCGACGCGGCTGACCGCCGCGCGTCCCTCCTCGGTCGGGGCGAGGAGTTTGGCGCGGCGGTGGGCCGGGTTGGGCCGGTACTCGGCGAGCCCGCGCTCCACCAGCAGATCGGCGACGCGCTGCACGCTCTGCCGGGTGATGCCCATGGCCCTGGCGATCCCGGAGACCGGCAGCGGCTCGCCGAGGACCGCGCCGAGCACCTGCCACCAGGCCGCGGTGAGCCCGGCGGGCCGGGCCAGTTCCTCGGCGACCGCGAGGAACCGGCCGTTCAGCCGGAAGGCGCCGATCGCGCCCCGGCTGAGCAGGTCCTGACGCTCCCGGCTCACCGGGCCAGGGCCTTCGCGTACGCGGCGTACGCCTCGGGGTCCGAGTCGTGGAACAGCCGGTACCAGGCGTCGGCCACCTCCTCGTCGTAGACCCCGAGCAGCCGGAAGATCTCGCGGGCGAAGGCGACGGGCTCGGTCGGACCGGCGGTGACGAGACCGCCGTCGGTGACCGCGTCGGCCTCGACGTACCGCGCGGCGCCCGCGTACCCGGTCGCGGCGAGGTAGGGAGCGGCGGCACCGGTGTGCGCCCGTTCGTCGAGCAGCCCTTCGCGGGCGAGCCCGGCGGTGGCGCCGCAGATCGCGGCGACGGGCACACCGGCGTCGAGGAAGGCGCGGGCGGTGCGGGCGAAGGGGGCGAGGTCGTCGCCCTCGTCCCAGCGGTCGGCGCCGGGAAGGATCAGCAGCGCGCTGTCCTCGGGCCGCAGCCCGTCGAGCGCGAGGTCGGACAGGACGCGGAGTCCGCCGATGCCGGTGACGGGCTCCCCGGCCGGGGTGACCGTACGCACCTCGTAGCCGGCGCGCGCCAGATGCGCGGTGGCGTGACCGGTCTCCCAGTCGGCGAAGGTGTCGTAGAGGGCGAGATGCACGGGCTTGCGGGTCATGACCGCTCCCTTGTGGGTACGCCAGCAGATGACAGTATCTTGTCATTAAGACAGCTTGCTGTCCATCGATGTCGTCGACAACCTGTCGCGGAAACTCCCCCACCGCAGACAGGCCGCCGATGTCGCGGCCCCGCGGCCCCGGCCTACCCTCGGCCGTATGACCCCTCAGCCGAACCCCGAGCTCGGGGCCGCCGTCAAGGCCGCCGACCGTGCGCACGTGTTCCACTCCTGGTCCGCTCAGGAACTCATCGACCCGCTCGCCGTCGCCGGGGCGGAGGGGTCGTACTTCTGGGACTACGACGGCCGGCGCTACCTCGACTTCACCAGCGGGCTCGTCTACACCAACATCGGCTACCAGCACCCGAAGGTCGTCGCCGCGATCCAGGAGCAGGCGGCGCGGATGACGACGTTCGCGCCCGCGTTCGCCGTCGAGGCACGGTCGGAGGCGGCGCGGCTGATCGCCGAGCGGACCCCGGGGGACCTGGACAGGATCTTCTTCACCAACGGCGGCGCCGACGCCGTGGAGCACGCCCTGCGCATGGCGCGGCTGCACACCGGCCGCCCCAAGGTGCTCTCCGCCTACCGCTCGTACCACGGCGGCACCCAGCAGGCGGTCAACGTCACCGGTGACCCGCGCCGCTGGGCCTCCGACAGCGGCACGGCCGGGGTCGTGCACTTCTGGGCGCCGTTCCTGTACCGCTCCCGCTTCTACGCTCAGACCGAGGAGCAGGAGTGCGCGCGGGCGCTCGAGCACCTGGAGACGACGATCGCCTTCGAGGGTCCTTCGACCGTCGCGGCGGTCGTCCTGGAGACCGTCCCGGGAACGGCGGGCATCATGCTGCCGCCCGCCGGTTACCTCGCGGGCGTGCGCGAGATCTGCGACAAGCACGGCATCGTCTTCGTCCTCGACGAGGTCATGGCCGGGTTCGGGCGGACCGGGAAGTGGTTCGCGGCGGACCTGTACGACGTCGTCCCGGACCTGATGACCTTCGCGAAGGGCGTGAACTCCGGGTATGTGCCGCTGGGCGGCGTCGCGATCTCCGGGACGATCGCCGACACGTTCGGAAAGCGGCCGTACCCGGGCGGTCTGACGTACTCGGGGCATCCGCTGGCCTGCGCCGCCGCCGTCGCGACGATCGGTGTGATGGAGGAGGAGGGCGTCGTCGAGAACGCGGCGGCCCTCGGCGCGTCCGTCGTCGGGCCCGGACTGCGGGAGCTGGCGGAGCGGCACCCGAGCGTGGGCGAGGTCCGCGGGACCGGCATGTTCTGGGCGCTGGAGCTGGTGCGCGACCGGGAGACCCGGGAGCCGCTGGTGCCGTACAACGCGGCCGGTGAGGCGAACGCCCCGATGGCGGCCTTCGCCGCCGCCGCGAAGGAGGCCGGCGTCTGGCCCTTCGTGAACATGAACCGGACCCACGTGGTGCCGCCGTGCAACGCGAGCGAGGCGGAGCTGAAGGAGGGGCTGGCGGCGCTGGACGCGGCCCTGTCGGTGGCGGACGACTACGTGGGGTGATCGCGCCGGGAGGCCGACGTGAGCGGGTGCGAGGCGGTCTCCCCCTCGCACCCTTTCGAACACCCCGGGGCCCGTTCGAACGCGTAAGGTGGCGTGTTCGTAGACATCCGCGCGCACGTCACTCGAACGCGACGAGGGAGACGCCCGACCATGCCCGGCTTCAGCGGCAGCGGCACCGTGACCCGCAGCACCCTGCGGCAGCAGATCGCGGACGCGCTCCGTGACGAGGTGCTGGCCGGGCGGCTCCAGCCGGGGCAGGAGTTCACCGTCAAGGAGATCGCCGATCAGTACGGGGTGTCCGCGACCCCCGTCCGGGAGGCGCTGGTCGACCTGTCGGCGCAGGGGCTCCTCGACGCCGACCAGCACCGGGGTTTCCGGGTGCACGAGTACTCCGTCGACGACTTCCGGGGCATGATCGAGGCCCGCACCCTGGTGGTCGACGGGATGTTCCGCGCGCTGACCGACGGCCACATGGCCCATCTCCGGCCGGACGAACCCCGGGTCGCCGCCGCCCTCGCCGGAGTGCGCAGGCGCGGCGAGGAGGCGCAGCGCGCGGCCCTCGCCGGGGAGGTCACCGTGCTGATCGGCTACGACCTGCGCTTCTGGCGCGAACTCGGGTCCGTGTTCGGCAACCCGTACCTCACCGACTTCCTGCACCGGCTGCGCGTCCAGACCTGGGTGTGTGTGGTGCAGCATCTGCGGCGGCTGCCCGATCTGCGCGGGCGGCTGTGGGCCGAACACACCGATCTGGTCGACGCCCTGTCACGCCGGGACACCGATTCGGCCCACGCGATCGTCGAGTCGTACAACACGCACGCGCTCTCCCTCATCGAGGGGCTGACGGCCGACGGGATGGGTAAGTGACCCGTACCGGGGTCCGCACGGGAGGAGCCGCCCGCGCCGGGCGCCGCTACGCTTCCCTGACCACGACGAACACCCCGACCACCTTGACCACCGCGCTGTGCGAGGAGCCCTCTTTTGGCCTGTGACCTGTGGCTGGTACCGCTCGTCGACGTGTTGTGCCACACGCCCGACAATCCGTTCGCCGAGGAACTCGCGCAGTACAACGCGGTGCTCGCCGGGGCCGGCCTGCCACCGGTGCCGGTGTACCAGTACATGCCGGGACTGTCCGGCGAGGTGGCCCCGGTCGCGGGTTTCGACTACGACGCGCTGCACTTCCTGCGGCGGGTGTACCTGCTCCAGGTGTGCGGACTGCCGGTCACGCCGGTGGACGAACTGGGCGGTGACTACGAGCAGTTGCTGGAGATGTTCGAGACGACGGCCCAGCAGTCCCACCTGGTCTGGCACTACGACCACGCGGGCGCGTACGTCCCCGTCGACTTCCCGCACCCCCTCGCCAACGACGAACTCCTCGCGGGCGGCGGCCCCTTGGGCTCCTCCCACGTGCTGCTGCGGGAGCTGGAGCTGGTCGCCGCGTCCATCGGCATCGACCCGGCGAACCCCCCGGCCGCACCCGAGCCCCCGCGCGGTCCGACCGAGCTGGAGGAGCCGGCCGGCCCCGCCCCCTACGACCCCAGCCCCTTCGCCCGCGAACGCCACGTCTGGCTGGGCCTGCACGCGGCGGCGACACGGAGCCTGGCACAGGGGTCGATGATCGTCTTCAGCTGACGGCAGGGGGTCAGCCCAGCTGCGCGAGTCCCTTCTGAAGGTCCTCCGCGTTCATGACGGGGCACATCTCGACCTCGGCGTTCATGTGGGTGAAGAACGGTTCGCCCACCGGGGGCACCTCCGAGCTGTCCTGCATGTGGAGGACCAGCACCATCGTCCGCCGCCCGCCCAGCGGACCGAAGTAGGCCGCCTCCGGCTGCAGCCGGTCGAGGATCCCCTTGATCTGCTCGGGCATCTTCCCGCTGCGCAGCAGCTCGTTCGACTTCTCGGTGTCCAGCGTCGCCTTGAGCATCACGCGCATCGCACTCACCCTCTTCCGTTCGATGCACGCACTGAATGTCAGGATATGCCCGTGCCGACGAAACCACCGGCGCCCCTCGTCGGGGGACGCCGGCGGCCGGCCGGAACGGGTGCTCCCGCAGGAACGAGTTGATCTCGACCGTCCCGGCACGGCCGGGCCCACGCCGATCGCGGAGATCGGGGCGCCGAACCCCTCGGCCCCGGGCTCACCGCCGCGTCGCGGAGCCCTCGGCGGCGGCGAGGAGGGCGCGCGCCTCCTCTCGGGCCCGGCCGATGGGATCCGCGAACATGTCCAGGCCGTGGGCGACGAGTGCCCCCTCGTGCAGCAGCATGAGCGTTTCGCCCAGCCGGCCGGCCCCCTTTGGGGCGACGCCCCCCGCGAGGTCGGTGAACAGGGCGAGCATCCACTGCTTCTGACCGTTGACGACCGAGCGGGCCGGGTGCGCCGGGTGGGCCGGACCGCCGATCTCGGCGTGGGCGTTGACCATGCCGCACCCCTTGGAACCGTGCTCCGCCGCCCACGCGCGTGAGGCGTCGAAGACGGCCAGGACGCGCGCCGTCGGCTTCGGCCCCGCGGCGTCGAGATACAGGGCGAGGAAGGCCCGCCAGCGCTCGTCACGGGCCGCGAGGTACTCCACGACGATCTGCTCCTTGGAGCTGAACCGGTCGTAGAGGGTCTTCTTCGTCACCCCGGCCTCGGCGGCGATCAGGTCCACCCCGACGGCATGGATGCCACGCTCGTAGAACAGCCTTTCGGCGGCCTCCACGACGCGCCGTGCGGCAGGCGTCAGCGTGATCCGTCGCGGTTTCCCGGCAGTGCCCATACCTCCGGAGTATACCGATCTGTATAGCGGGCAGTAGGTATACCGATCTGTTTATTCAGGGGGAGACGACCAGAGGGAACGGCATGAATCTCCTGCTCTCGACCGCCTTCGTGCTCTGCTGGAGTTCCGGGTTCATCGGGGCCAGGCTCGGCGCGGACAGCGCGTCCGCGGTCACGATCCTGATGTGGCGGTTCCTGCCGCTGGCCGTCGTCCTGATCATCGCCTCCGTCGTCTCCAGGGCGTCGTGGCGGGGCCTTGCGGCGCGGGACATGGCCCGGCAGACCGTGATCGGCGCGCTGTCGCAGAGCGGCTACCTGTTCACCGTCTACTACGCGATCCAGCTCGGGGTCTCCAGCGGCACCACGGCCCTGATCGACGGCGTCCAGCCCCTCGTCGCCGGAGCGCTCGCCGGACCGCTGCTGCACCAGTACGTCTCGCGGCGGCAGTGGCTCGGCCTGTGCCTGGGGGTGGGCGGCGTCGCCCTCGTCACCCTGGCCGACGCCGCGGCCGGCACCGGTGCGGCCTGGTGGGCCTACCTCATCCCCTTCCTCGGGATGATCTCGCTGGTGGTGGCCACGTTCCTGGAGAGCCGCTCCCGCGTGCGAGTGGCGCCCATGGTGTCGCTGACCGTCCACTGCGCCACCAGCGCCGTCGTCTTCACGGCACTCGCCGTGGGCGCCGGGGCCGCCGCGCCGCCCGCCGAACTCTCCTTCTGGGCCTCGATCACCTGGCTCGTGGTCCTGCCGACCTTCGGCGGGTACGGGCTGTACTGGCTCATCCTGCGGCGCTCCGGGGTCACCGAGGTCAACACGCTCATGTTCCTCATGGCCCCGGTCACGGCGGTCTGGGGAGCCCTCATGTTCAGCGAACCGTTCGGTCCGCAGACCGCCCTCGGCCTGGCCCTGGGCCTCGCGGCGGTCGTCGTCGTCCATCGAGGGGGCGCCTCGTCCACCGCCGCCGCGGATGCCGGTGGGAGCACGCGGCGGGCCGTCGACGGTCGCGGCGTGATGGTCCCGTCCGGCTTCCGGAAGGACCAGCACGCTCCCTAGCCTCCGGCTCGACCGGACGATCAGGTCATCGGGCACTTCCGGTCCGGAGGCATCAGAGGCCGGAGCAGGGCGTCACCGGACGGTGGCCGCCCGGAACCTCAGCAGCACCCCGCTTCCCTCACGACGGACACGGGGGCGTCCCGCCCGAGCGGGACGGCCGGGCGGGGTCACCGCACCGGCCGTCCCATCGGGTCCCCGGGTCCCCGGGTCTCCGGGAAGGAGAACCTAGAGGAACGAGTTGATCTCGATCGTCTCGGTACGGCCCGGGCCCACGCCGATCGCGGAGATCGGGGCGCCGGACATCTCCTCCAGGGCCTTGACGTAGTCCTGGGCGTTCTTCGGCAGGTCGGAGAAGGACTTCGCCTTGCTGATGTCCTCGCTCCAGCCGGGGAGCATCTCGTAGACCGGCTTCGCGTGGTGGAAGTCGGTCTGCGAGTACGGCAGTTCCTCGACGCGCCTGCCGTCGATCTCGTACGCCACGCAGACCGGGATCTGCTCCCAGCCGGTGAGGACGTCGAGCTTGGTGAGGAAGAAGTCGGTGAGGCCGTTGACGCGGGTGGCGTAGCGGGCGATCACCGCGTCGAACCAGCCGCAGCGGCGGTCACGGCCGGTGGTGACACCCCGCTCGCCGCCGATGCGGCGCAGCGCCTCGCCGTCCTCGTCGAACAGCTCCGTCGGGAACGGTCCTGCGCCGACGCGGGTCGTGTACGCCTTCAGGATGCCGATGACCCGGCTGATCTTCGTCGGACCCACGCCCGCGCCCGTGCAGGCGCCGCCCGCGGTCGGGTTGGACGAGGTGACGAAGGGGTACGTGCCGTGGTCGATGTCGAGCAGTGTGCCCTGGCCGCCCTCGAAGAGGACCACCTTGTCCTGCTCCAGCGCCTCGTTCAGCACCAGCACCGTGTCGGCGACGTACGGGGCGAGCTTGTCCGCGTAGCCCAGCAGCTCCTCGACCACCTGCTCCACGGCGATCGCGCGCCGGTTGTAGAGCTTGGTGAGCATCTGGTTCTTGGCGTCGAGGGCCGCTTCGACCTTCTGGGTGAGGATCGACTCGTCGTACAGGTCCTGGACGCGGATACCGACGCGGTTGATCTTGTCGGCGTAGGTCGGGCCGATGCCCCGGCCCGTGGTCCCGATCTTGCGCTTGCCGAGGAACCGCTCGGTCACCTTGTCCACCGTCACGTTGTACGGCGTGATGATGTGCGCGTTTCCACTGATCAGGAGCTTGGACGTGTCGACGCCTCGCTCGTTCAGACCGCTCAGCTCGGAGAGCAGGACCGACGGGTCGACGACGACTCCGTTGCCGATGACCGGCGTGCAGCCGGGGGACAGGATCCCGGAAGGGAGCAGGTGGAGGGCGTACTTCTGATCACCCACGACTACCGTGTGGCCGGCGTTGTTGCCGCCCTGGTAGCGCACCACATAGTCGACGGAACCACCGAGCAGGTCCGTCGCCTTTCCCTTGCCTTCGTCACCCCACTGAGCACCGAGCAGCACAAGTGCGGGCACGCGCGTACACCCCTTCCGGGCGGGGCATGTCCAAGGTCGAGGGCGCACACGGAGGATCACCGCCGCGTGCACCGCGACCACCGTTGGCCGCCAACCGTCGGACCGGATGCCCCGGAATAGACGAAGCCCCTGGCGCAATAGCGCAAGGGGCTCTTGCACAAAGATGCTACCCGAGGAAGTGAGGCATGGCCGAGGTGGCGACTTCCAGGATCTTCCCCGCGGCGTCCGATCAGCTCCTGGTGGTCATCGATCCGGTCGCCCGGAGGGCGGACGGCGAGTCCGTCCGGATCGCGAAGGACGTGATCGGCGCGGGTGCGGCGGACGCCAAGGTGTGCCTGCCGGACGGGCCGGAGGAGTTCGCCCGGGTGCTGGCGCGGCGCGGGTCGCGGCGGCCGGTGGTGATCGGCGACGACCGCGCCCTGGTGCGGGCGGTGACGCTGCTGCACCGGCGGCGGGAGCTGGCCGACTGCGCGCTGTCGCTGGTTCCGGTGGGAGGTGCGGTCTCCCTCGCGCGGTCGCTCGGGGTGCCCACGGGGGCGGTGGCGGCGGCGCGGGCCGTGCTGGACGGGGCGGAGCGGCGGATGGACCTGCTGGTGGACGACAGCGACGGGGTGGTGCTCGGCGCGCTGCGGATCCCGCCGGTCGGGGGTGTGACGCGGGTGCGGGAGGGGGCCGGCGGGGCGGGGCGTCCGTGGCTGCGGACGTGCCGGTCCCTGGTACGGACTCTGGTGCCGGCCAGGCCGTCCGGTGCCGTCTCCGTCCCCGAGCCGGGGCCGACGCGGCTGCGGGTGGAGGTGGACGGGTCGACGCTCGTCGACCTGCACCAGCCGGTGGAGTCCGTCTCGGTCACCCCCGACGCCTCCGGAACGGCCCGGGTGGAGGTGCGTCCGGTGTCGGTGGGGGCGGAGGCGGCTCCGCTGCTGGCGGAGGCCCGCACGGTGACCGTGTCGGGCGCGCACTTCCGGTGCCGGGCGGACGGAGCGGTGTCGGGGCCGGTGCGGACGCGGACGTGGGTGGTGCGGGAGGGGGCCTGGGGGCTCGTGGTGCCCGTATGAGTCAGGGCGCCTTGAAGCCGGTCGTGTCCAGTACGCAGTCGAACGGGGCGGGGATCGGCAGCTTCTCGCCGAAGGGCTTGGTGTCGCGGGACTCGTAACCCTTGGCAGAGGGCATCGAGAAGACCGTGGCCTGTTCCTCCTGCATGTCGAGGAGCAGGTAGACGGGGACGCCCGCCTTTCCGTAGGTCTCGACCTTGTCGGTCAGGTCGTCGTCGCGGGTGGAGGAGGAGGTCAGTTCGGCGACGAAGGAGAGGGCTTCGCCGTCCAAGTGGTTGCTGGTGCTTCGGCTGACGCTCCGATGCGCGACATGGATGTCGGGACCGTACGCGCGCTCCACACCTGGAAACACGTACAGGAAAGGACCGTAACTGATCCGATGCTCCTCAGAGAGGTACGGCCGGAGCTGCTCACACACCAGCTCCATGACGTCGAGGTAGAACGCTTTCGACCACGGCGACACGACGATGTTCCCCCTGATGATCTCGGCTTTGAAGCCATCGCGCAGTCGCAGCTCGTCGAGAAGGTCCAGCATCTCCTCGAAGTCGCCGAGCCCGGTGCCGTTTATCGTCGGTCGCTCTGCCATGACTGTCATGATGCGCCCTCCCCTTGAGACGGACCAGCCACCACTCGGCGTAGCCGACCGACTACCCCCGCCCGAACCGCTCCTCCCGGTGCGCCCGCCAGCGCTCCATCATCGCGACGACCTCCCGGTCGACGAACTCGAAGAAGGCCAGCGTCTCCGCCAGCCGCCGCCCCGCCGGCGTCTCCGCGCCCAGGCTGGTGACGCCCTCCCGGAGGGCGTCCTCCCAGCGCTTGAGGACGGCCTCGCGGTTGGTCAGGGCCTCGTACCACTGATCGCCGTGGACCCGGTACCGCTCTCGGCGTGAGCCGGGCTCGCGTTCGCGCGACACCATGCGCACCTGGGACAGGTAGCGCACCGCGCCGGAGACCGCCGCCGGCGAGATCTTCAGCTGTTCGCCCAACTCGGCGGAGGTCAGGACACCGGTGTCGGAGGCGAGCAGGGCCGCGAAGACACGGGCGGGCATGCGCGTCATCCCGGCTTCCACCAGTTGCGCGGCGAAGTGCTCCACGAACCGGGAGACCGCCTCCGGGTCCCGGGCCGTCCCGCTCGGTTTCGCCATGATCCGATCATCTCCCCTGCTCAGACGCCACGGATCAGTCTAGCCATCGTTCATACGCTTCCTTAACTTCACAAATTTCTGAAAGAAGCGTACGTTCCGAAGCATGACGAAGGCCATCACCGTGTCCGGACTGCACAAGTCGTTCGGCCGGACCCACGCACTGGACGGTCTCGACCTCAGCGTCGGGACCGGCGAGGTCCACGGCTTCCTCGGCCCCAACGGCTCCGGGAAGTCCACCACCCTCCGCGTCCTGCTCGGCCTGCTGCGCGCCGACTCCGGTGCCGCCCAGGTGCTCGGCCGGGACCCGTGGACGGACGCCGTGGAGATCCACCGCCGTATCGCCTACGTCCCCGGTGACGTGACGCTGTGGCGCAACCTCTCCGGGGGCGAGGTCATCGACCTGTACGGGAGGCTGCGCGGGGGCCTGGACCCGCACCGCCGCGCCGAACTGGTCGAGCGGTTCGAGCTGGACCCGACGAAGAAGGGCCGCACCTACTCCAAGGGCAACCGGCAGAAGGTCGCCCTGGTCGCCGCGTTCGCCTCCGACGTCGACCTGCTGATCCTGGACGAGCCGACGTCCGGCCTGGACCCGCTGATGGAGGAGGTCTTCCAGCGCTGCGTCACCGAGGAGCGGGAGCGCGGGCGGACCGTGCTGCTGTCCTCGCACATCCTCAGCGAGGTGGAGGAGCTGTGCGACCGGGTCAGCATCATCCGCAGGGGTCGGACCGTGGAGAGCGGTTCGCTCGCCGAGCTGCGGCACCTGACCCGCACGAGCGTGAGCGCCGAACTCGCCGGCCCGCCGAACGGGCTCGCCGCACTGCCCGGCGTGCACGACCTCGACATACAGGGGCGGCGCGTACGGCTCCAGGTGGACACCGACAAGCTGGACGCGGTGCTGCGCTCGCTGAGCGAGTCGGGCGTGCGGTCGCTGACGTCCACCCCGCCGACGCTGGAGGAACTCTTCCTGCGGCACTACCAGGACGAGGTGGCCGCCCGATGAGCGCCGCCGCCTTCGCCGTACGGCCGGCGAGCTCCCGTCAACTCGCGGGCACCGGAATTCTGTTGCGCTTCGCGCTGCGCCGGGACCGGGTGATGATCCCGGTCTGGGTCGCGGTGAACGCCCTCATGGTGCTGTCCATGCCGAACACGCTCAAGGGGCTGTACGGCACTCCCGCCGAACGCGCCGACCTGGTCGCCCAGATGGCCGGCAACTCCTCCCTGCGCGCCATGGTCGGCCCCGTCTTCGGAGACTCCCTCGGCGCGCTGACCGCCTGGCGGGTCGGGGTGTACGCGGGGGCGCTGGCCGCCGTGGTCGGTCTGCTGGTCGTCGTACGGCACACCAGGGACGAGGAGGAGAGCGGACGTCAGGAGATGGTGGCGTCCGGAATGGTCGGACGCAGGGCCTCGCTGACGGCGGCGCTGCTCGCGGCGGCCGTCGCCAACGGGGTGCTGGCGCTGCTGGTGACGGCGGGACTGGCCGGGCAGGGCGCGGCGGGCGCGCTCGCGTTCGGGCTCGGGCTCGCGGGCGTGGGCATGGTCTTCGCGACCATGGCGGCGATCGTGGCCCAGCTGACGGAGAGCGCACGGCTCGCGCGGGGGCTGACGGCGGCGGTGCTCGGGGCGGCGTTCGTGCTGCGGGCGGCCGGTGACTCCGCGACCGATGGGGGCACCTCCCAGGCTTTCGGCACTGGGGGAGGTTCGTCGCCGCTGACGTGGGCGTCACCGCTCGGCTGGCTGACGAACCTGCGGGCGTTCACCGGTGAACGGTGGTGGGTGCTTGGGCTGTTCGCGGGGGCGGTGCTGGTGCAGGGGGCGGTGGCGTACGCGCTCGCCGGGCGCCGGGACCTCGGCATGAGCTTCCTGCCGAGCCGACCGGGACCGGCCGCCGGGAGGCTGGGGAGTGCGGGGGCGCTGGCCTGGCGGTTGCAGCGGGGCGGTGTGCTCGGCTGGAGCACCGGGTTCCTGCTGGCGGGGCTGGTGTACGGCGGGATGGCGGAGGGGGCGGCCGAGCTGGTCGGTGACAACGAGGGCGCCCGGGAGATCTTCCGGCGGATGGGCGGGCAGTCCGGGCTGACGGACGCCTTCCTCGCGGTGATGGCCGGGATGCTGGGGCTGGTGGCCGCCCTGTACATCGTCGCGTCGGTGCTGCGGCTGCACGGCGAGGAGACCTCGGGGCGGGCCGAACCGGTCCTCGCGGGGTCCGTCGGACGGCTGCGGTGGGCGGCCGGGCACCTGGTGGTGGCGTTCGGCGGGACGGTGGGGCTGATGCTGCTCGCGGGGGCGGGTCTCGCCCTCGGCCACGGTGAGCAGGCGGGCCCGGTCCTGGGGGCGTGTCTGGTGCAGGTTCCGGCGGTGTGGGTGATCGGCGGGGTCGCGGTCCTGCTGTACGGGCTGGCGCCCCGGGCGGCGACGGCGGCGTGGGGCGTGGCCGGTGCGGTGCTGCTGATCGGCTGGGTCGGTCCGGCGCTGGACGTGCCGCGGGCGGTGCTGGACCTGTCGCCCTTCGGTCATCTGCCGAAGTTGCCGGGCGGGGAGATGGCGTGGGCGCCGGTGCTGGTCCTCACGGTGCTCGCGGCGGGGCTGGTGGCGGCGGGGCTGGCTGGGTTGCGGCGGAGGGACATGACAGCGTGACCGGGGTCGTCAGTCCATGTACGGCTTGAGCTCCTCGGCATCGAATTCGATACCGACGGGCTCGGGAAGCACGACCCTGTCGCCCAGCTGGCGCTTCCGGATGTTCCGGTAGCCGGCCACTGGGTGCGGGTCGCTGTGCACAAGAATCGAGCGACGGTCGCGGTCGATCAGCAAATAGACGGGGATCCCGGCTTCGGCGTAGGCCTGGGGCTTCTCCACCCGGTCGCGAGCGTGCGTGTCCGAGTCGAAGGACGTGACCTCCACGGTCATCAGCACGCCCTCGATGTCCGCCCAGTCCCCCTGTCCGGCGAAGTGGGCGACGGGGGCGAGTACCGCGTCCGGAAGGGCCCGGCCCTTGCGGTAGGACTCCACCTTCAGCCCTTGCACCGGACTGAGATCGAGTTCGGGCCTGGCCTGCATGCACTGACGGACCAGCCACATGATGATCGCGCCGTGATTGCCGTTGGTCACTTTCCTGAGCCCGATCCGTCCGTTGATGAACTCGAACCTGACGGTCTCGTCCTCACGCTCGGCGAACTCGGCGATCCGCTCGAACATGTCCACCGACAACCGGGATGACGCGCGTTCTGCCATAACCGTCATGGTGCCTCCCTCCGCAGGCGGACACCAGCTTGACGAGCCCTCCATGTCCCTCGCCGGAAGTCGGCCGGTGATCATCCGAACGGGTGATCACCCCACCTCCACGGCCAGCCCCTCCAGCCCTCTGATCACGAAGTTCGGCTTCCGCTGCGGCTCCGCCGCGAGCCGCAGCGTCGGCGCCTTCTCCAGCAGGGCCGTCATCGAGGCCGCCAGCTCGATGCGGGCCAGCGGGGCGCCGATGCAGTAGTGGATGCCGGCGCTGAAGGAGATGTGCGGGTTGTCGCGGCGGGTCAGGTCCAGGCGGGACGGGTCGGCGAAGACCGCCGGGTCGTGGTTGGCGGAGCCGAAGAGCATCGCGATCTCCGCGCCCCTCGGGATCACTGTGCCGTCGATCTCGATCTCGTCGAGGACCCAGCGCTCGAAGAGCTGGAGCGGGGTGTCGTAGCGCATCAGCTCCTCCACGGCGGAGGGGACGAGCGAGTGGTCGGCGCGCAGGGCGGCGAGCTGGCCGGGGTTGCGGAACAGGGCCCACCAGCCGTTGACCGTGGAGTTCACGGTGGCCTCGTGGCCCGCGTTCAGCAGCAGGACGCAGGTGGAGATCATCTCCTGCTCGGTGAGCCGGTCGTCGTCCTCGTCGTGGGCGGCGATCAGGCCCGAGACCAGGTCGTCGCCGGGGTTCTCGCGGCGCTCGGCGATCAGGCCGCGCAGGTAGTCCGAGAACTCGGCCGACGCCCGGACCGCCTTCGCCGCCGTCTCCTCGGGCGGGTTCAGCTCGTACATCCCGCAGATCTCCGCCGACCAGGGGCGCAGCGGCGCCCGGTCGGACTCCGGGATGCCCAGCATCTCGGCGATCACCGCGACCGGGAGGGGTTCGGCGACGTCCTTGAGCAGGTCGCCGCCGCCCGCCTCGGCCAGCGCGGACACCAGGTCCTCCGCGAGCCCTCGGACGTACGGCTTGAGGCGCTCCACCGTGCGCGGGGTGAACGCCTTCGACACCAGGCGGCGGATACGGGTGTGGTCCGGCGGTTCGAGGTCGAGCATGCCGTGGTCGTTGAGGGTGTGGAACGGCTCGTGCTCCGGCGGCGGGGCGGTGCGGCCGAACTCCTCGTGGGTGAAGCGGTGCCGGTAGGTCCGTCCCAGGCGCCGGTCGCGCAGCAGCGCCGAGACGTCCGCGTGGTGCGCGACCAGCCACTGGTCCGTCGGCTCGAAGTAGTGCACCCGTCCGCGTCCGCGCAGTTCGGCGTAGGCGGGGTAGGGGTCGGCGACGAACGCGGGGTCCCACGGGTCGAACGCGAGGTCGTCAAGGGCTGCCATGGACGGACGGTAGCCCGGTGCCCCGCCCCCTGACCAGGGTCAGCCGGGGGTGACCAGCCGTGCCTCGTACGCGAACACCGCCGCCTGGGTGCGGTCGCGCAGGCCCAGCTTCACCAGGATGCGGCTGACGTGCGTCTTGATCGTGGACTCGGCGACCACCAGCCGTCCGGCGATCTCCGCGTTCGACAGGCCCTGCGCGATCAGCACCAGCACCTCCGTCTCCCGGTCGGTGAGGTCGCCGTACGCCGCCTGCGCGGACGGCATCAGGCGGGGCGCCTCGGACAGCTTGGAGAACTCGGTGATCAGCCGTTTGGTCACCGTGGGGGCGAGCAGGGCCTCTCCGGACGCGACGATCCGTACCCCGTCGGCGAGCTGGCGGGCGGAGGCGTCCTTGAGGAGGAAGCCGGAGGCGCCCGCGCGCAGCGCCTGGTAGACGTACTCGTCGAGGTCGAAGGTGGTCAGCACCAGCACCTTCGCCGCGCCGTCGGCGGCGACGATCTCCCGGGTCGCCTCGATGCCGTTCAGCTCGGGCATGCGGATGTCCATGAGGACGACGTCGGGGGCGAGTTCGCGGACCCGTTCGACCGCTTCCCGGCCGTTGACGGCCTCGCCGACGACCTCGATGCCGGGCATCGCGCCCAGCAGGACCGAGAAGCCCTCGCGCACCATCATCTGGTCGTCCGCGATCAGGACACGGATGGTCATGCGTCACCTTCGTTCACCGTGGCGACCGGCAGGAACACGGCGACCTCGTAGCCGCCGTCGTCCGTCGGGCCGGCCGTCATCTCGCCGTTCAGCATGGTGACCCGCTCCCGCATGCCGGTGATGCCGTGACCGGCTCCGGGCGAGGGCTTGATCAGGTTCGGCTCGGGAGCCGGGCCGTTGACGACGCGCACGCCGAGTCCGCCGAGGACGTACCCGATCTCGACGCGGGCGCTCGCGCCGGGAGCGTGCCGCAGGCTGTTGCTCAGCGCCTCCTGCACGATCCGGTACGCCGACAGCTCCACGCCCTGCGGCAGCTCCCGCACCGCGCCGGTCACCACCTTCTCCACCTGCAACCCCGCGTCGCGCACGTTGACCAGCAGGGCGTCCAGGTCGGCGAGGGTGGGCTGCGGGGCGTCCGGGACCTCGTAGTCCTCGGCGCGGACCACGCCGAGGATGCGGCGCAGCTCGGTGAGGGCGGCCACCGCGTTCTCGCGGATGGTGGCGAAGGCCCGCTCCAGCTCCGGCGGCGGGTTCTCCACCCGGTAGGGCGCGGCCTCGGCCTGGATGGCGACCACCGACATGTGGTGGGCGACCACGTCGTGCAGCTCGCGGGCGATGGTGGTGCGCTCCTCCAGCAGCGTGCGCCGGGAGCGTTCGTGCGCGGTGACGGTCTGCTGGGCGGTCACCTCCTGCTGGGCGGTGCGGCGGACGTGCCAGAGACAGACCACGAGCAGGGCGAACGCGGACGTCACCATCATGGGCCCGCTGTTGGTGTAGTAGTACGATCCGCCGAAGAAGACGTCCGAGAGGAAGGCGTACGCGGCGGTCAGGACCCACATCCAGGCGGCGGTGCGGGGCCGGGTGCGCAGCGCCACGACGACCAGCACGGCCAGGTGGCAGATGAACGCGCCAGGCATCCACGGCCAGTCCCATCCGCCGCCGTTGATGATCGCGACCACCGGGGTCGCGGCGAGGGACAGCCAGAACGCGCCGACCGGCCGGACGAGGGTGGCGAGCACCGGGAGCGCGCACAGCACGCCGGTGAGCAGGGCCGGTACGTCGCCGCCGGGCAGGTCACCGCCCACCGCGCCCGCGCACAGGGCGATCAGCGCCAGCACCCCCACCACCGCGTGCGGGAGGTGCTGCGCGGCCGACCGCAGCCGGGCGGGCAGCCGGCGCACGAACGGGCCGTCCGTGCGCCGGGGCGGCAGCGGGCGGTAGGCGAAGGGGTCGTGGAACAGGTCCTGGCGCAGCCCGCGCAGGGAGTTCCGGGCCGCCTGGTACTCCGGGCTGCGGGTCCCGTGCTGCTGCTGAGTCGTCTCGGTCACGCTCACACGGTAGGCCGACCGGGTGAGCGCGGTCGTCCCCGCCGAGAGGGGTTCCCGGGTGTCCGTCTCAGGTACTACGCGGGTCACGGCGAGGGCTCCTCAGTACCCCGAGGGGCGGACCAGCCCCGACTCGTACGCGAACACCGCCGCCTGGGTGCGGTCGCGCAGGCCCAGTTTCACCAGGATGCGGCCGACGTGCGTCTTCACGGTCTGCTCGGCCACCACGAGACGTACCGCTATCTCCGCGTTGGACAGGCCCTGCGCGATCAGCGCGAGCACCTCCGTCTCCCGTTCGGTCAGCTCCCCGACGCGTTGTCTGAGCGGGGCGCGGGGGCGGTCGTCCAGCCGGGAGAACTCGGCGATCAGCCGGCGGGTGACACCGGGCGCGAGGAGGGCGTCCCCGGCCGCCACCACCCGTATGGCCTCTGCGAGCTGATCGGCGGACGCGTCCTTCAGCAGGAAGCCGGAGGCGCCGGCGCGCAGCGCCTCGTACACGTACTCGTCGAGGTCGAAGGTGGTCAGGACGAGGACCCTGATGTGCGGGGTGGCGGTGGTGATGAGGGCGGTGGCCTCGATGCCGCCGAGTTCGGGCATGCGGATGTCCATCAGGACGACGTCCGGGGCGAGTTCGGCGACCTGTGCGACCGCGTCCACCCCGTTCACCGCCTGGCCGACGACCTCGATGTCGGGCTGCGTGTTCAGCAGCACGGTGAAGCCCTGCCGGACCATCTGCTGGTCGTCGGCGATCAGTACGCGGATCATGCGGTGCCGTCCTGGGGAAGCCGGGAAAGGGGGTCGGTGGCGGGCGGGGCGGAGACCGGGAGGTAGGCGTCGACCTTGTAGCCCCGGCCGGCCCAGGGGCCGGCCGTCAGCCTGCCGCCCAGCATCACGGCCCGTTCCCGCATGCCGAGCAGTCCGTGCCCGGCGCCTGCGGACGGCGGTGCCTCCCGGTCCGGGCCGGTGTTGACGACCGTCACCCGCAGCCCTCGCGGATCGTAGGCCAGGGTGACCTGGGCGGTCGCGCCGGGCGCGTGCCGCAGCACGTTGCTCAGCGCCTCCTGCACGATCCGGTACGCCGACAGCTCCACGCCGGACGGCAGCGGGCGCCGCTCGCCGGTGATCTCGGTGGTCACGGTCAGTCCGGCGGCGCGGGTGTTCCTCACCAGCGCCTCCAGCCGGTCGAGGGTGGGCTGCGGGGCGTCCGCGCGCTCGCCGGGGGCGGGGTGCTCGGAGCGCAGCACGTCCAGGACGCGGCGCAGTTCGGTGAGCGCCTCGACCGCGTTCTGCCGGATGCCGGCGAGGTTCTCCTTCAGCTCGTCCGGCGGGTCCTGCACCAGGTGCGGGGCGACCTGGGCCTGGATGGAGATCACCGACATGTGGTGGGCGACGACGTCGTGCAACTCCCGGGCGATACGGCTGCGTTCCTCCAGGAGGGTGCGCCGGGCGCGTTCCTCCGCGGTGAGCGTGGTCTGCCGCCCCAGTTCGGCGCGGGCCTCGCGGCGGCCGCGCAGGGCGCTGCCGAGGACGACGGCGACCGTGAACAGGATGACGGCGAGCTGACCGGTCGGCTGGTAGTTCGTGGCGCCCACCAGGCCCTGCACGGCGTAGGTGGCGAGCGCGGTCAGTGCCAGCGCCTCCACCGCCACTCGGGTACGGGCCCGCAGGGCGAGCAGCAGCAGGACGAGCAGGTGCGCGATGATCCCCGCGGCCGACCAGGGCCAGGTGAACTTGTCGCCGTCCGCGGCCATCACCGCCCGCACGGCGAACGCCCCCACCAGCATGGCCGCCGTCGACATCCACCACGCCGGGATCGGCCGCCACAGCGCGCACACCATCGCGCCGGCCTGGGCCAGGGCGATCAGGAAGGCGAACCCGGGGTCGACCCCGCCGTTGTCGTTCAGCTGGGCCGCGTCACCCAGCAGCACGCCGAAGGCAGCCAGGCACACGACGCCGTGCGGCAGCCAGCGCAGCCACGTCGAGGGCGGCAACGGGTCGGCCCGTGCGGTCCACAGGTCGTCCCGCAGCACGCCCGGCCACCGCCGCACGTGCCCCGCCCCCTTGTCCGTCACGCCGTTCAGCCTAGACATGCCGCACGTCCTTCGTCGTCGGCCGGTGGACGCGGACCACCCGGGACCGTCCGCGCCGCCGTCCTCCCCCGCCCTGTTCCCACGACCGGAACGCGGACCGGCAGACCGCGAGCGCGACGACGAACACGGGCAGCCACACCAGCCGGGCGGCGACCCAGCCCAGGTCGTCGGGGACGGTGTGCAGGCCGGGGAGGCGGCCGGCCAGGAGACCGGTGGCGGTGGTCGCCATCAGGGCGGACTGGTGCCAGAGGAAGATCGTCATCGCGGAGAGGTTGACCAGCGCCACCGCCGCCCACGCGACGGGACGCCGCATCGCGCCGCGCAGCCGGTCCCGCAGCAGCAGCGCGAGCCCGCACTGGGCGAGGCCGAAGGTGACGGCGGCCAGCGTCGGCGGGTTGAGGTTGGAGACCTCGGCGCCCGGGACGCCGACCATCGACGCCGGGTAGCCGGCCCAGGCGACGAGCGCGGCCGTGGCGGCCGTGCCGGAGAGCAGGAGGATCCAGCCGGACCTGCGGCGTTCCAGCCCGCCGCGCGTCCAGGCCGCGCCCAGGGTGTACGGCACCAGCCAGCCTGCCGCCAGGTTCAGCCAGCCGAGCCAGGCGGGGGCGCCGAAGCCGAAGCGGAGCAGGTCGACGTGGAGGACGACGGCGAGCGGCCACAACGGGTGGAGCCGGGCCAGCAGCGGGGTCGCGGCGGTGAGCGCGGCGAAGACCAGCAGGAACCACAGGGGTGACAGGGCCAGTTTCACCAGCGTGCGGACGGTCGCGTACTCGGCCCCGGAGAGCAGCAGGACGGCGGTGACGGCCGTCCACAGCAGGAGGACGGCGGCGACCGGCTTGAACAGCCGGGCCAGCCGGCCGTGCAGCCAGCGGCGGTACGGGACGCCGCGGGCGCGGGACGAGGCGTACCCGCGCGTCGCCACGTGGCCGCCGACCAGGAAGAACACGGCGAGGGTCTGGAACGTCCAGGAGACGGGTGCCAGCCACGGCAGGTGCTGGAGCGGGCTGGCCGTGCGCAGGGTGCGGCCGTCCGCGACGAGGGCGGTGACCAGCCAGTGGCCGAGGACGACGCCGAGGACGGCACCGGCGCGCAGGGCGTCCACGGCACGGTCGCGGTGGTCCGGGGTGGCCGCGTCGACGCGCTCGGCGGCGCCGCGTATCGCGGCTGCGAGGCGGCTCATGAGGTCACCGCCGGGGTCTCGCCGAGGACGATCCGGGTGAGGTTGGCCAGGGAGGTGGAGCCGGGGGCGAAGTAGTCGCTGTGGCCGCCGTCGCCGGCCGCGAAAACCCGGGCGCCGAAGGCCGGGGAGACGGGGTCGGTGCCGAAGCCGACGGTGGTGCCGAAGAGGTCGGCGCTGAGGTGCGGGACGTTCCCGACCCAGTCGTCGGCGCCCCGGGCGGCCCAGATGCGGGCCCGGGTGCGCAGGGCGGCGGCGGTGTCGGCACCGGTGCCGGGGCTGCCGAGGAGGGCGATGTCGTCGACGTCGAGACCGTCGGCGGCCCGGGCGCAGACGACGGAGCCGTAGGAGTGGCAGAGGAGGGAGACACCGGCCCGCTGCCCGGCGACGGCACGCACGTCACGTACCAGGTCCCGGAGTTCGGGTGCGGCTTCGTCCGCCCGGCCGGTGGTGGCGACGGTGGTGCTGACGGTGCCGGGGGTCTCGTAGCCGAGCCAGGCCACGACCGCGGCACGCGTACCGAGCCGCTCGTGCAGCGCGAGGGCGGTGGCGCGGAACCGGCCGTAGGTGTCGATGCCGGTGTCGGAACCGGGGACGAGAACGGCGACGCGGTCGGCGTGCGCGAGGTCCCCGAGCACCTCGGTGACCAGCCCGGACCCGCGCCCGTCGAAGTACAGCAACTGCCGCCCGGCCAACGCCCGGTCGGCGGCGGCCCGTCCCCGGTCCCCGTACTCGTCGGCCATCCGGGCCGCTTCCTCGGCGTTGGCCCGGTTGGCGGCGTAGACCGCCCCGAGGGTCGCCGCGGAAGGCGTCGCGAGCGCGGCAGGCCCCGGCGCGGGCACCCGCGGCCGGTCCGCCCCGGCAAGCGGCACGGCGACCGCACAGGCGACAAGCACCGCGAGAGCACCACGCCGCCACCGCACCGACCGCTTCCGCCGTCCGCGGGCAGCCGTGCCACCACTCCCGCGAGCAGCCGCATCCCCGCTCCCCCGGGCAACCGTGCCACCACTCCCCCGGGCAACCGCACCACCGCTCCCGCGGGCAGTCGTGCCGCTGGGGCGGCACGGGTGGGCGATGGGGGTCCCCCCGCTCGAGCGAAGCCGAGAGTGGGGGAGGCACCCCGCCGGCGCCGGGCCGCGCGACCCACCCCCGGCCCCCTCCAACGCGGGGTACCCCTCACGCTCGCGCACCATGGTGGTCGTACCTCCCCGTCCGCCCGGCCATCGGGCTTACTGGAAAGGGAAGTTACGGAGCCGTCCGGGTAACCCGCGTCCCGCCGGGGGACTCACCTGAGCGGTAGCTCTCAGGTACTACGGGTATGACCGGGCGGAGCCACGGGAGGGCTCACCAGGCGAGCTGGGCGATCTCCTCCGCCACCACCGCACACGCGTCCGCCGCCGGATCGATCAGCGGGAAGTGCCCGACGTCCTCCAGCAACGTCAGCCCCACCACCTCACCGGCCTTCGCCGCCGCCTCCGCGTACGCCTCGGCGACCGCCTGCGGAACCACGGTGTCGGTACGCCCCTGCACCAGGGCCGTGGCGATCCCGGTGGGCAGCAGCAGTCCGGGATCGGCATGCGGCCGGCGCTCGGCGAAGTGATCGTCCCCGCCCAGCAGTTGCCGCGCCGCGCCCCCGCACACGTCCAGCTTGTCGGCGACCTCGAAGTCCGCGATCGGGGCGAGGGCGACGACACCGCGCAGCGGTGCGGGCCCGTCCGTGCGCCAGGGAGAGCCCGCCGGCAGGACGTGCCGTGCGGCGGCCCACAACGCCAGGTGACCACCGGCCGAGTGACCGGTGAGCACGATCCGCCGCGGGTCGGCCTGCGGCACCCGCTCCCGCACCAGCCCCGGCAGCGCGTCCATCGCGGCGGCGACGTCGTCGAAGGTGTCGGGCCACCGCCCCGCGACCGGATCACCACCGCCCGGCTCCCCCGTCCCGCGCCGGTATTCGACACTGGCCACGGCGAAGCCCCGCCCGGTCAGGAACGCCGCGAAAGGGCTGATGTGACGCCGGTTGTACGGCGCGCGCCAGGCGCCGCCGTGCAGCACGACCACCACCGGCGCGGGCCCGCCCTCCCCACGCGGCACGTAGAAGTCGACCAACTGGTCCGGGTCGTCGCCGTAAGCCACCGTGGCGTCGGGGTCCACGGACGGGTGGGAGAAGGCCGACTCCTCCTCGGCGGCGGCCCGGGCGGCTGCGACGTCGTCCGTCATGCCTCAACCTCTCAGCGGTGCAAAGTAAGTGACGGACCATGCGGGAACGCGGCCGTTTGGCCGGGACGGTATCAGCACGCCCACGTGCGCCGACATGGGGATGTCACGCTCGGTCAGCGGGTCCGGGGGGTGACACCGTACGACGTCACCCCCCGGCCCCCGCCTACGCCAGTACCTCCGCCAGCACCCGCGCCGCCCGCTCCACGTCCGCGAATCCGACGTACAGCGGGGTGAAGCCGAAGCGGAGCACGTCCGGGTGGCGGAAGTCGCCGACCACGCCCCGCTCGATCAGCCGCTCCATCACGTCCCCGGCGTCCGGACAGCGCAGGGCGATCTGGCTGCCCCGCTCACCGTGCGCACGCGGCGTCACGCACTCGACCCTGCCCTCGGGGACGTACTCCTCGACGCACTCCAGGAAGAAGTCGGTCAGCGCGAGGGACTTGGCCCGCACCGCGTCGACCGTCACCCCGTCCCAGACCTCGAGGGCCGCCTCCAGGGCGAGCATGGAGAGGATGTCCGGGGTGCCGACCCGCCCGCGCACCGCGCCCGCCGCCGGCTCGTACGCGGGGCTCATCCCGAAGGGCTCGGCGTGCGAGTTCCACCCCGGCAGCGGCGAGTCGAAGCGGTCCTGCAGGTCCCCGCGCACGTACAGGAACGCCGGTGAACCGGGACCGCCGTTCAGGTACTTGTAGGTGCAGCCGACCGCCAGGTCCACGCCGTGTTCGTCCAGGCCCACCGGCAGCGCGCCCGCGCTGTGGCACAGGTCCCAGACGACGTACGCCCCCGCCGCGTGCACGGCGGCCGTCAGCGACGGCAGGTCGTGCAGCCGGCCGGTGCGGTAGTCGACGTGGTTGAGCAGTACGGCGGCCGTACGGTCACCGAGCGCGGCCGGCACCTCGGACGGTGTCACCGGGCGCAGCGTGCAGCCGGTCATCCGGGCCGCCGACCCGGCGATGTAGCCGTCCGTGGGGAACGTGGTCGCGTCGACCACGATCTCGTCCCGCCCGGGCCCCCCGCCGTCCGTCAGCCGTGCCAGCCGCACCGCGCCCACCAGCGCCTTGAACACGTTGACACTGGTCGAGTCGCCGACCACGACCTGTCCGGCCGCCGCGCCGACCAGCGGCGCGATCCGGTCGCCGATCCGTTCCGGCGCCGTCCACCAGCCGCCCTCGGTCCAGGACCGGATCCGCAGCTCGCCCCACTGCCGGCGCACCACGTCCTCGACCCGGCCGGGGACGGCGGCCGGCAGCGCGCCCAGCGAGTTGCCGTCGAGGTAGACGACGTCGTCGAGGACGAACTCGCCCCGCTTGGCGGCCAGTGCGTCGGCCCCGTCGAGCTTCTCCGCCCGCACCCCCGGCTCAGACATGGGACCGCGCCGTCCACAGCTCGGGGAACACGCTCTTCTGCGCCCGCTTCTCCAGCCAGGCCACCCCGGCGGAACCGCCGGTGCCGGTCTTCGCGCCCATCGCGCGCCGGGTGGCGACCAGGTGGTCGTTGCGCCAGCGCCACACCAGTTCGGCGACATCGGTGAGCACCTCGCCGAGACGGGCGACCTCGTCCCGTTCGTCGCCCGCGTAGACGGCCGTCCAGACGGCCTCCACCTCCGCCGAGGGCTCGTACTTCCGCGACACGTCGCGCCGCAGGACGTCGTCCGGGATCGCGTGCCCGCGCCGGGCGAGCAGCCGCAGCGCCTCGTCGTACAGGCTCGGCTCGTGCAGCGCCTTCTCCAGCTCGGCGTGCACCCGCGGCGCGCCCCGGTGCGGGACCAGCATGGACGCGGACTTGTCGCCGAGCAGGAACTCCATGCGCCGGTACATCGCCGACTGGAAACCGGAGCCCTCGCCGAGGGCGCCCCGGTAGGAGTTGAACTGTGCCGGGGTGAGTCCGATCAGCGGCTTCCAGGAGGCGTTCAGCGCCTCCAGCTCCCGCCGGGACCGCTTCAGCGCGTCGACCGCGGTCGGGACGTCGTCCTCGCGCAGCGCCTTCGCCGCGGTCTCCCACTCGTGGACGATGACGGTGAACCACAGCTCCATGACCTGGGTGGTGACCAGGAAGACCATCTCGCCGGGATCGTCGGAGAGGGTGTGCTGGAGGTGGGTGAGGACGTCGGCCTTGACGTAGTCCTCGTAAGGGGTCGTTCCCTCGAAGTCGAGATGCGGGGTCTCGGGCTGCTCGTGAGCCTCGTGGGACATCGCTGTCTCCTGTACATGTACTCCGGGTAGCGGTCCGCCCCTGCCGTTACCGGCACGGGGGCCCCGGTCCCCACGGTGCATCCTGCGCAATCGTCCCCCACCACCGCAAGGCCCGCCCGCTCACGGGCGGGCCCCGGAGACATCACAGGTCGGCCGGTCAGCCCAGGACCTGGGCCGCCGTCGGCGAGGAGTCCTTCAGGAACTGCGCGCAGCGCTCGTACTCCTCCTGCTCGCCGATCGCCTGCGCGGCGCGGGCGAGGGCGTGCAGGGCGCGCAGGAAGCCGCGGTTGGGATCGTGCTCCCACGGCACGGGGCCGTGGCCCTTCCAACCGTTGCGGCGCAGCGCGTCCAGTCCGCGGTGGTAGCCCGTACGGGCGTACGCGTACGACTCCACGACGCTGCCCCGCTCGAAGGCCTCGTCGGCCAGCCGGGCCCAGGCCAGCGACGAGGTGGGGTACTGGGCCGCGACGTCGGCGGGCGTGGTGCCCGACGCGAGCAGCTCGCGCGGGCCCGGGTCGTCGGGGAGGTGGGTCGGGGGCGGGCCCCCGAGGAGGTTCTCGTGAATGGACATGGGTCCAGTCTCGTACATCAGCGAGGCCGGCTCCCGTCCCCCTCCCCCGCTTCCAGCGGCGGCACCGCCACGCTGCCGTGGGTGTGGCACTCGGGGTGCCGGCAGTCCGGTGCCGGGCGGCGTACGGTCGCCCAGGCGATCGCCGAGCCGACCACCAGGACGCCCGCGCACAGGACCATCGCCCGCCGGAACGCCTCGTCGAAGGCGTCGGGGAGGCGGTACGCCTCCGGGCCCATCCCGGCGAGCAGCGGCAGCGCGGCCACCGCGACCAGGCCGGCCGCGCGGGCGGCGGCGTTGTTGATGCCGCTGGCCAGGCCCGCCCGCGCGGTGTCCACGGAGGCGAGGACGGTCGCGGTGAGCGGTGCGACCAGGGTGACCATGCCGAGGCCGAGCACCAGCAGCGCGGGCAGCACCTCGGCGGCGTAGGAGGCGTCCGGGCCGACCCGCAGCATCAGCAGCATCCCGGCGGCGCACAGCAGCGGGCCGACGGTGAGCGGGACGCGCGGGCCGATCCGGTCGCCGAGTTCGCCGGAGCGGGCGGAGAGCAGCAGCATCAGGGCGGTCGTGGGCAGCAGCGCCGTGCCGGCGGCGAGCGCGGACCAGCCGACGACGACCTGGAGCTGGAGCGCGGCGAGGAAGAAGAAGCCGCCGAAGGCCGCGTACACGCACAACGTGACCACGTTGACCGCCGAGAACTGGCGGGACGCGAAGATGTCGAGCGGCATCATCGGGTGCGGGCGGCGCTTCTCGACGAGGACGAAGGCGACCGCGGCGGCCAGCCCGGCGACCGCGGTGACCGCGACGAGCGGGGAACCCTCGTCGGCCTCGATCAGCGCGTACGTCACCAGCGCGAGGGCGATCGCGCCGAGGGCGGCGCCGAGGACGTCGAACCGGCCCTCCGCCTTGCCGCCCACCGACTCCGGCACGTGGCGTACCGCGACGGGGGCGCACAGCAGGGCGAGCGGCACGTTGAGGAGGAACACCCAGCGCCAGCCGGGGCCGTCCACCAGCCAGCCGCCGACGAACGGGCCGACCGCCGCGCCGATGCCGCCGAAGCCGGACCACAGCCCCACCGCGCGGCCCCGGTCGTCGGGGTGGAAGGACGCCTGGATGAGGGCGAGCGAGCCGGGGGTGAGCAGCGCCCCGCCGACGCCCTGGAGGGCGCGGGCGGCGATGAGGACGCCGGCGTTCGGGGCGAGCCCGCACAGCAGGGACGCCACGGCGAACCACAGCACCCCGATGACGAACACCTTGCGCCGCCCGAACCGGTCGCCCAGCGCACCGCCGAGCAGGATCAGCCCGGCCAGCGTGACCATGTAGGCGTTGACGGTCCACTGCAGCGCGGCGAGGTCGGCGTCGAGGTCGCGGCCGATGCGCGGGAGGGCGACGTTGACCACGGTGGAGTCGAGCAGGGCCATGCTGGAGCCGAGCACCGTGGTGAGGAGGATCCACTTGCCCTGCGGTGAGGACAGCCGGACGTCGGGCATGCGGCGAGCATACGGAAGAACCCGGCACCGCGAGCGGTACCGGGCTTCCGTGGTGCGGGCGGGTTACTTGATCCGGGTGCCCGTCGAGCGCAGGTTCTGACAGGCCTCCAGGACGCGGGCCGACATGGACGCCTCGGCCAGCTTGCCCCAGGTGCGCGGGTCGTAGGTCTTCTTGTCGCCGACCTCGCCGTCGACCTTCAGGACGCCGTCGTAGTTGCGGAACATGTGGTCGGCGACCGGACGCGTGAACGCGTACTGGGTGTCGGTGTCGATGTTCATCTTCACGACGCCGTTCTCCAGCGCGGTGAGGATCTCCTCCGGGGAGGAGCCGGAGCCGCCGTGGAAGACGAAGTCGAACGGCTGGGAGCCGGCCGGCTTGCCGTACTTGGCGGCGACGCCCTCGTTGAGCTCCTTCAGCAGCTCGGGACGGAGGACGACGTTGCCCGGCTTGTACACGCCGTGCACGTTGCCGAAGGACGCGGCGAGCAGGTAGCGGCCCTTGTCGCCGAGGCCGAGGGCCTCCGCGGTGCGGACCGCGTCGTCGACCGTGGTGTAGAGGGAGTCGTTGATCTCGTGGGTGACGCCGTCCTCCTCACCGCCGGTCGGGGTGATCTCGACCTCCAGGATGATCTTCGCGGCGCGGGTGCGCTCGAGGAGCTCCTGGGCGATGGACAGGTTGTCGGCGAGGGTCTCCGCGGAGCCGTCCCACATGTGGGACTGGAACAGCGGGTTGCGGCCGGCCTTGACGCGCTCCTCGGACACCGCGAGCAGCGGACGGACGTACCCGTCGAGCTTGTCCTTCGGGCAGTGGTCCGTGTGCAGGGCGATGTTGACGTCGTACTTCTCGGCGACGATGTGCGCGAACTCGGCGAGCGCGACCGCGCCGGTCACCATCTCCTTCTTGTGCTGGCCGCCCAGGAACTCGGCGCCGCCCGTCGAGATCTGGACGATGCCGTCGCTCTCCGCCTCGGCGAAGCCGCGCAGTGCCGCGTGCAGGGTCTGGGACGAGGTGACGTTGATGGCCGGGTAGGCGAACTTCTCCGCCTTCGCCCGGTCCAGCATCTCGTTGTAGACCTCGGGAGTTGCGATGGGCATCTGTCCGCTCCTTAGACGTGCGGTGTGGCGTACTGCGTACGGTCGGCCCTGACCTGGAACCTTGGATGCGACGTCATTGTCGGGGCCATCTTCCCAGACTTGCCCGTCCGGTCGGCGGCGCAGGTCAAGTCGTTATGCGGAGGATGTCGGGGGTGCCGGGGAGGTGTCGGGGCGCCCTGCGGTCTCAGTCGAGGCCGAGCTCGTCCTTGGCGTAGGCGAACAGGTACGGCACCCCGGCGCCCTCCCGGATCTTCTCGGCGGCGCCGGTCGCCCGGTCGACGATCGTCGCGACGGCCACGACCTCGGCGCCGGCCTCGCGCACGGCCTCGACGGCGGTGAGCGGGGAGCCGCCGGTGGTGGAGGTGTCCTCGACGACCAGGACGCGGCGGCCCGCGATGTCCGGGCCCTCGACGCGCCGCTGCAGCCCGTGCGCCTTGGCGGCCTTGCGCACGACGAAGGCGTCCAGCTTCCGGCCGCGCGCGGCGGCGGCGTGCAGCATGCTCGCCGCCACCGGGTCGGCGCCCATGGTGAGCCCGCCGACCGCGTCGAACTCCAGCCCGTCGGTCAGGTCCAGCAGCACCTGCCCGACCAGCGGGGCGGCCTCGCCGTCGAGGGTGATGCGGCGCAGGTCGACGTAGTAGTCGGCCTCCAGACCGGAGGAGAGGGTCACCTTGCCGTGCACCACGGCCTTGTCCTTGATCTGCTGCAGCAGCGCGCCGCGTACTTCGCTCATGACGGCCAGCTTAGAGGCGGGTCCAGGTCCAGGTCGTCGAGGCCTCCAGCGGCTCCAGCGGGGTGACCAGGCGCGGGTGGGTGTTCAGCCCGTTCGGCGGCCCGGTCTGCGGTTCCACGCACACGGCCTCGCGCTGCTCGTCGTAGACCACGACCCACTCCTCGCGGCTGGTCACCTTCAGCTCCAGCTGCCCCGGCCAGGTGAGGGTGACGTCGACGCCGCCGGGCATCCCGAAGCAGTCGTCCCACGGTCCGGGCTTCGGCTCGATCCGACGGCCCGTCGGCAGGTGGTCGTCCCCCCGCTCCTCCTGCCAGGCGGGCGCGAAGCCGATCGCCACGTCCTCGCCGCCGAGGTCGCGGTTGAACCACGGGTGCCAGCCGATCTGCGCCGGGAAGGACGACTCGTACGTCTCCACGCCCATCGTCAGCGTCAGCGAGTCCCCGGTCAGCGCGATCCGCTGGGTGACGCGCCCGGGGTACGGCCACGGCTCGACGAGGTCGTACGTGAGCACGGCCTCGTCGGTGCCCTTGCGCGCGGTGCGCCAGGCGGCGTCGCGGGCGGTGCCGTGGATGGCGTTCGGCGGGGCGTTGAGCGGCATCTGCCGCACGGTCGCGCCGTCCCGGAACAGCCCGTCACGGATCCGTCCGCACCAGGGCACCATCGGGAAGCACCCGAACCGCTCCCCCTGCCGCAGCAGCTCGACGCCCCCGACCCGCAGCCCTCCGACCCGCCCGCCGTTCCCCGGCAGCACGGTCGCCTCCGCGTCACCCGCGGTCAGCGTGATGTCTCCGTTACTCACGCGACGACCCTACTGGGGTGATCGAGAGGGCGTCGCCACACCGACTCCCCGCCGTCCCCACGGGCAACCGCTACCGCCCAACCGCAGGCAACCACTACCGCCCAGCCGCAGGCAGTCGTGCCGCCCAGCCGCAGGCAGCCGCTACCGCCCAGCCTCGGGCAGTCGTGCCGCAGGGCCGCGGGCAACCACTACCGCCCAACCGCGGGCAGTCGTGCCGCAGGGCCGCGGGCAACCGCTACCGCCCAACCGCGGGCAGTCGTGCCGCAGGGCCGCGGGCAACCACTACCGCCCAACCGCGGGCAGTCGTGCCGCAGGGCCGCGGGCAACCACTGCCGCCCAGCCGCGGGCAGTCGTGCCGCAGGGCGGCACGGGTGGGCGCGACAGCACCCCGCAAGCGCCGGGCAGCGCGACCACCCCCCGGCCCACAAAGCGGCAGGGGTCAGCGGTGCCTACGGAGCGCCCTGATCGCGACGACCGCCGAGGCGACCACCAGCGCCGCCGCCGGCGCGGCCCAGCGCAGAGGCGTGGTGGACGCGACGGTCTGCGGGGCGGGAACGGGCGCGTAGCGGCCACGCGGCGGAGCATGGTCCACTTCCTCCGCGCTACGCCCGATCATCGTCCGCCGGGCGTGCGCCGCTTCGGCCACGGAGTCCTCCTCTCCGAGGGAGGACGGCGGAACCTCCGCATCGAAGACGGGCGGCGGGACGTCCTCCACGTCCGGAGCGGGCGGCGGGACGTCATCCGCGTCCGGAGCCGACAGCGGAGCGTCATCCGCGTCCGGAGCCGGCGGCGGCGGCGCGTCATCCGCGTCCGGCGTGGTGTCGAAGTCGGTGGTGGCCCGCGGTTCGAAGTCCCCCGCCGACAACAGCTCGGGCGACTCCGGACCTGAGGCCCGCTCCGCCGCGTCGGCGCCCAGGTTCTCCGCGAAGCGGTTCAGCAGGCGGGACACCGCCGAGGCCACCGCGTCCGGCGGGAGTTCCGTGACCCGGCCGTCGGCCGTCGCCGTGCCCTCGACCGTGAGGGTGGTGCCGCCCTCCGTGTCCCGCAGGCGCAGCTGCAGCGCGAGCCTCACCGAGCCGCTGCCGCGGGCCTCCGCCGCGTCACCCTCGACGGCGTAGGAACCGTCGTCCCGCGCGGACACCCGTACGGCACCCCGATAGGTGACGGAGTGGCTGCCCACGCGGACCTTCAGCCGGCCGGCGACGGGATCCGCACCCGCGTCGTGCTGGAGCCCGGGCACCGCCCGGGCGACCCGCGCGGGGTCGTCCAGCACCTCCCTGAGCCGCTCCGCCTCGATGGGAACGAACACCTCGTGCTCCATGAGTGCGGAGCCTACCCACGCAACGCCGGGCCGCACCCCCGTCGGCGGGAAGTCGCGGCGCGTCGGCGCGGAACACGGTAGGGGGCTCAGTCGGTGTACCGGGGGTGCACCAGTGTGGACGGCGGCAGACCGGTGACCCGGGTGCGCTCGGCCGCCCGGACGTCCGCCGCGAGGGAGGCGTCGGTGAGCGTGCGCGGACGCGGTCCGGCGGGGTCGAGGCGTGGCTCGGGCAGGCTGCGGGCGGCCAGGACGAACCCCCAGTCGCGGTGGGCGTGGGCGGTGGCCGTGGCACCCCGGTCGGGGCCGGCGGCGAAACCGGTCCGCCGGCCGCTCACCCGGTACGCGGCGGTACGCAGCCCCGCCGCGCGGAGCGTCGAGTCCACCGTCCAGAAGTCGCGGGGGCGGGAGGACACGGCGCCCCCGTGCACCACGAGCCGCCCGCCGGGCGCCAGCACCCGCCGGGTCAGCCCGTAGAACTCCTGCGCGTACAGCTTGGTGCTCGCGGCGATCCCGGGATGCGGCAGATCCGAGACGACGACGTCGTACCCCGCCGGAGGCGCCCCGCGCAGCCAGTCGAAGGCGTCCCCGGTCATCACGCGCACGCGCGGGTCGGCGAGGGCGTGCGCGTTCAGCGCGGACAGCGCCGGATCACGGCGGGCCAGCCGCACCACGCCCGCGTCGATCTCGACGACGTCGACCCGGTGGACGCCGGTGTGGCGCAGCACCTCGCGGACGGCCAGCCCGTCACCGCCGCCGAGGACGAGCACGCGGGTGTGCGGCCCGTGCATCGCGGGGTGCACCAGCGCCTCGTGGTACCGGAGTTCGTCCCGGCCGCTGACCCGCAGCCGTCCGTCGAGGAACAGGTTCAGGGGCCGCCCGTCCCGCCCGCCGGTGAGCAGCACCTCCTGGACGTCGGTCTGCAGGGTCACGCGTACGTCGGAGCCGTACATGGCGTGCCGGGCGGCCCGCTCGAAGTCGTCGACGAGGACGGCGGCCGAGGCGAGGACCACGAGCACGCACACGTTGGCGGCCGTCAGCAGCCGGCGGGCGCGCCGCGTGAGGTCCTGCCGGAACAGCCCGAGCACCAGCGCCCCGCCGACGACCGCGTTGACCGCGCCGGTGATCAGCGCGCCGGTCAACTGGCCGAGCAGCGGCAGGAGGAGGAAGGGAAAGGCGAGCCCGCCGACGAGCGCGCCGACGTAGTCCGCGGCGGACAGGTCGGCCACCGCGCCCCCCGCGTCCTGCCGGCGGATCCGCTGGATCAGCTCCATCAGCAGCGGCACCTCGGCCCCGATCAGCAGCCCGGTGGCGAGGGAGAAGGCGACCAGCAGCACGCGCGGGCCGCTCGCCCACACGCCGCCCCAGTCACCCGTCCAGGCGAACACGGCGTACAGCGCCATCGCGCTGCACCCGCCGACGAGGGCGAGGACCGCCTCGACGGTGCCGAAACCGGCCGCCGCGTACCGCCGCAGCCGTTTCGCGGCCAGGGACCCGATGCCCATCGCGAAGACCATCACGGACAGCACGACCGACGCCTGGGTGACCGAGTCGCCCATCAAGTACGTGGCCAGCGCGACCAGTTCCAGCTCGTACACGAGTCCGCAGGCCGCACAGACGAACACACCCGCGAGGACCAGGAACCGCCCGGTCCCCTGCCGCACCGGCAGCCGCAGCGCACTCCCCGCCTCACCGACGGGACCACCCGGCCCGTCCCAGGACTGCGCGGAGCCGGGCGGCGCGGGGGCCTGCGGTTCGATCACCCAAGTGACGTTACGTTACGCCTCCACCGCATTACGTCACCCACACGTGTGGTCTTTGTTTACACCTGCCCGATATCGGTACGAGCAATGACTCCCCCGGCCCCGGCCCTCAGCCTCCAGCCCTCAACCGGCCTCACACCGCCGACCTCACCCGCACCCCCACCCTCGTCCGCGTCGCCACCAACTGCCCCTCCTGCGGGTAGGCGTGCCAGGTCCGCCAGTGCACCTGGCCCTCATGATGCTGGGCGAGCATCGCCGTGAACGCGTGCGGACTGCCGGGGAAGACCCCGGCGAGACCCTGCGGATGGTCGGAGACCAGGGCCAGCAGCTCCTGCGCACGGCCCGCGAAGGACCCCGGGGAGAGCATCTCCACCCGGGCGGCGAACTCGTACTCCCAGTCGTCCACCCGCTTGGCCACGCCCAGCGGAAGCGGCGTACTGCTGCCCGGGATGCACGCCACCGTCTCCGAACAGAGACCCCGTTCCTCCTCCAGCAGCACCTGGTGGGACGCACCGAGCAGCCTCAACTGAAGGTTTATCCCCGCCAGTTCGAGATCGAGTGTGGCCAGCGCGGGAAGCGGCTCGCGCCCCAGGTCCCAGGCGAGGTCGGCCGCGCGCGTATCGGAGTAGGCGGTGTTCAGGGTCGTGAGCATGGATCGGCTCCGCAAGCACACAAGGAAAGGGAGACAAGGGGTCCGCGCACCCCGGCCGCACCGGGGAACTCGGCCCGTCAGCCCGGTCACCCGGCCGGAAGAAGGGTCCGCGGGGAGCCCGAGGGCTGCGTCGGTGATTTATAGGCAATCATGAACTGTGGTGCCACCACAGCGTTTTTACCCAACTTCGTGGGCTTTCCATCCCCTGGGGGGCTCCTCAGCTCAACTGTTCAACCACCGCGCACGCCCCGAGGTGACGGCGTACGCCGGTGCACCACGTCCCGGAACGACACAGCGGGGCCCGCCCAGGTGCGGACCCCGCTGTCGCGGATGCGTCGTCCCCCGCAGTGGAGGCGAGCTGCCCCGTGTCAGCCGCCTCCCCCACCGCATCCGCCGCCGCCCCCGCCCCCGCAGGACGACCCGCCTCCGCAGGACGAGCCGCCACCGCAGGACGATCCCCCGCCGGAACTCGACGACGAGCAGGACCCGCCGCTGCCTCCGCCGCCCGCCCACCAGCTGTCACGACCCCTGCCGCGACGGCCGGCGCCCACCCGCCGCGCGGGCCGGCGCGCCGCGCTCACGACCGCGACCAGCACCGCGCAGAGCACAACCAGGATGATGCCGATGACCATGGCGTCACCCTCCTCTCGTTCCCCCGTGATCCCCCGAAGCGGCCCCCCGTGGGCGCCTCGCTCACGTGTGTGACCGGGAGATGCCCTCCGCCCGCGCGGCCCAAAGCAGAGTTGAGGAACTCCAGAGCTTCGGCGCAGGATGACCGCCATGACCTCCAGCGCGCGCCCCCTCCTGAACCGCCGGCTCGCCGAGTTCGGGACGACGATCTTCGCCGAGATGTCCGCCCTGGCCCTGCGGACCGGATCCATCAACCTCGGCCAGGGCTTCCCCGACACCGACGGCCCCGAGGAGGTCAGGGAGGCCGCCGTACGGGCCCTGCGGGACGGCCGCGGCAACCAGTACCCGCCGGGCCCCGGCGTCCCCGAACTGCGCACCGCCGTCGCCGCGCACCAGCGACGCCGCTACGGCCTCACCGTCGACCCCGACACCGAGGTCCTGGTCACCGCCGGCGCCACCGAGGCGATCGCCGCCGCACTGCTCGCCCTGGTGGAACCCGGCGACGAGGTGATCGCCCTCGAGCCGTACTACGACTCCTACGCGGCCTGCATCGCCATGGCGGGCGGCACCCGCGTCCCCGTCACGCTCCGCCCCCGCGAGGGCCGCTTCCGCCTCGACCTCGACGAACTGCGCGACGCCGTCACCGACCGCACCCGCCTGCTCCTGATCAACACCCCGCACAACCCGACCGGCACGGTCCTCACCCGCGGGGAACTGACCGCGATCGCCGAGCTGGCGGTGGAACGCGACCTGCTCGTCGTGACCGACGAGGTCTACGAACACCTGGTCTTCGACGACGCCGAACACATCCCCCTGGCCACCCTCCCCGGCATGCGCGACCGCACGGTGACCATCTCCAGCGCGGGCAAGACCTTCTCCTTCACCGGCTGGAAGGTCGGCTGGATCACGGCATCCCCGGAACTGGTCACGGCGGTCCGCTCGGCCAAGCAGTACCTCACCTACGTCTCCGCGGGCCCCTTCCAGTACGCGGTCGCCGAGGCCCTCGCCCTCCCCGACTCCTACTTCACCGACTTCCGCGCCGACATGCTCACCAAGCGGAACCTTCTGGCGGCCGGGCTGGAGGAAGCGGGCCTGACGGTCCACCGCCCGTCCGGCACCTACTTCATCACCGCCGACATCCGCCCCCTGGGCGAGAGCGACGGCATCGCCTTCTGCCGCGCCCTCCCGGAACGCGCGGGCGTCGTCGCCATCCCCACGGCCGTCTTCTACGACCACCGCGACATGGGCGCCCCCTTCGTCCGCTTCGCGTTCTGCAAGAAGAAGTCCGTACTGGAGGAGGCTGCCCGACGCCTCAAGGCCGCTGGAGCCCGCTGAGCAAGAACCGTCTCCGTTCTCACGGCCAGGTGCGCTCGATGCGGTCCCGTCGTACCGCGTAGGCCGCGGGACCGCCCCTGGCCACCGCACGGTGGATGGCCTCGCGGTGTGCGTCGAATCGCCCGACCATCTCAGCGCTGGGTAGTTGTTGGTTGTCGAGGTAGAAGAGCACCGCTTCCCGTTCCAGCACCGGTTGGATCTCCAGATCCCGGCTCTTGATCCGGCCGTCCTTGGAAATCGGCACCCATGACTGGTCGAGGCCGTGAGTGATCCACTCCTCGTCGGCGATGTCCTGTGCGTCGTCGGGAAAGACGTCCCCCATGCGGTGAACAGTCCAGCCGCACGCCCTCAGCCCTTCCGCGACGCGACGTCCGAGGTTGCGGTCGAGGAAGAACTCAGGCGGCAAGGCGCACCACTGCCCTGCACAGCGCGTCCACCTGCTCGGGTGTCATGTCGAAGTCGTACGCGATGTCCTCGACGCTCTCCCCGGCCTCCCAGAGGTCGGTGATGGCCTTGACCGCGACACGGTTGGCGGCCACGACGGGCCGCCCGTGCCCGAACCTCGGGTCGATCACCACAGGGACGGACTCCGGGTACTGCCTGAGCCGCAGACTGGAGGGGAAGTCGTCGTCGGGCTCCCAGTTCAGGTAGCGGAGGTAGTCGGAGACCACCTCGTGGATGGGCGCCTGACCGTCCCGGGCCCTGCGGAGGTCTCCCAGCCCGTGCTCGACGAAGATGTCCACGCCGTCCGTCGCGATCCGCTTCGAGACAAGGCCGTAGGGGGTGTCGAAGGCGTCCCTGACGGCGGTGGCCGCTTCCCTGATCTCGCTCATCCGCAGCCCCAGGGTGCGGAGGGAGCGGAGAACGTGCGCCTCGGCCACCGCGATGAACGGCACCGAGGGCTGGCCCTTGCGCAGTGGTTCCACCTGGTGGACCAGCGGCGCCCCGGCGGCCCTGCCCTTCAGCCACGAGGTGAGCGTCGTCTGAGGAATCTCCAGGTAGGAAGCTGTTTCCGTGGGAGTCAGAAGTCCGTCCCTGAACCGGTCGGTCATGCCCCACCTCCTGCGCCTGTCGAATCCGCTGCCCGATTTCGCATCGTCGCACATCGAGTTTCCCGCCCGGGAGCCGATCGCACACCCGCCCGTCGGCTCAGCCGGCGGCAGGGAGACGGCTCCCCGACCGGCAGCTTCGGCACTGTCCGGGTTCCGGTGCGCGGAATACCTTGTCGCAGCCGTCGCAGGTCTGGAAGGGGAGGACGACGGGGCGTTCGTCACGGTGCGCCGGCGAGAGTGGCGGGACGGGCAGTGGTGTCCCGCGCAGGCGGTAGGCGAGGATGCCCGCCGGACGGGTCAGGAAGTGATCGGGGAGGCCTTCGGTCAGCAGCTTGACGATCTGCACCGTTCCCAGACCCGCCGCGAGCCACCGGGAGACGGCCGGTGCCAGCCGTGCGGCCTCCTGTACGGACAGGAGCAGCCGGGAATCGACCCGGTGCAGTGCGGTGAGTACGGCGACGGCCCGGGGGTCGGCGTCGGCGAGCGACAGCGGCGACTCCGGCTCCGTGTCGGCGGGCTGTGGCATCTCCGGCACGGCCGCGGCCGGTGCGGTGGCGGGCCGCTTCCGGGGGCCTCGCGGGGCAGGTGGTTCAGGTGGCCCGTCCGGGTCCGGGTCTTCGCCGTCCGGTACGTCGTAGAAGCAGGTCCGGGTGCGGATCCGGCCGGTGGGCAGGCGTTCGCGGCGGCGTTCCAGGTAACCGGCGGCTTCCAGCTCCCGCAGGGCCCGGGAGATCAGGATCTCGCCCTCGGTGAAGTGCGCGCACAGGGCGGCGATGCTCACGGGAGCGCCGTCGGGGAGCGAGGCGATGTAGGCCGCGACGCCGATGGTGACCGCGCTGCCGCGCCGTTGGGCGAGGGCGTTGGAGATCACGGTGAAGTCGGCGGTGAGGCGGGTGCGTACGTGGATCACGCCGGAGGTCGGAGCTCCGGCGTCGGCGCGCAGGCGCGCGTTAGACTGCGAGTCAGCCATCGGGAAGGGGCTTTCTTCCTGGTCGGTCAGGCCCTCGTTCCGGGACGGCAATCCTGGGCGGGGGCCGTATTCGTTTGTGGTTGTCGCGGCGAACGTAACCGCCCGCGTCCCGCACCTGCAAGCTGGTCACTCGGACAGGTGACGCGGGCCTTCCGACGGGGAGGGTGGGTGGGCGGGTAGTTCTTTCTCCCGGTTCTTTCAGGAGGTCAGTGGCCCACCGGACCCTCGCGGACGGGGCACCGGCGGACCCGCACAAGGGCTCCCGGCCGGTGCCCCGTTGACTCAGACGCGGTGACGACCGGCCTTCAACTCGCCTATGAAGGCGGCCCAGGAGGCGGCCTCGAAGCGCAGCGCCGGACCGTGCGGGGCCTTGCTGTCACGGACGGGGACGACGGCCCGGAACCCGTCGGCGACCTCCACGCAGTTGCCACCTTCCTGGTTGCTGTGACTGCTCCTGCGCCACACGGCGGCGTTCAGATCGGGATGGGACTTTCGCTGCACGGTTGTAGCCCTCCATCACGGATCGGATCATGTCGAGCGACATGAGTGGGGGCAGAGCTGCCGCCCGCAGCCGATCGTAGGTCAGCGCGAAACTCCTGACCTCGTCCGGATCCTCGACGAGTTGCCCGAAGTGCGCGCCTTCCGTGTAAGCGACCTCCGAACCATCTGGCATGCCGAGGACCGTGAGCGAGCCCCCCATGACTTCGTGCTCGCCCTGGTCGAACGGCAGTACCTGCACGGTGATGTGAGGTTCCGACGCGGTCCCGAGCAGCCGCGCCAACTGCTCATGCATCACCGGCTTACCGCCGACAGGGCGCCTGAGCACCGCCTCGTCGAGAACCACCCACAGCTCGGGCCGACCGGGCCTGCCGAGGCGCTTCTGCCGTCCCATCCGGACACCGACCCGCTCTTCCAACTGCTCCTCACTGCCGAGCGTTCGACCGACTTTCAGCACAGCCCGCGCGTATGCCTCGGTCTGCAACAAGCCAGGGACCACATGCGCCGCGTACTCCCGGACGGACACCGCGCGCTCCGCACAGGCGATGAACTTCCGCGACCAGTCCGGAAACGCCTCCCGGTACACGTACGGCCACAGCTCGACGAGCAGATCGTCCGCCCCGAGGGCGGCGTCCAGCGCACGTGCCAGTTCCAGCGTCGGCTTCGCCCCCGACGCCCGCTCGATCTGTGTGATCCGGGTGCTCACCACGTGCGTCCTGGCGCCGAGCTCGGCCTGGGTCAGTCCGGCCGCCGTACGGAGCCTGCGCACCCGCGCGCCGAACAGTGCCGCCATCGACGCGCTGGAGTCAATTGCGTTGGCCATAGCGTCACTTCCGTTCCTTATGCCCTGAAAGGTAATGCCGCGCCACCTGTTGAGCGTAGAGCGATCAGACGATTCTTGGGCACGGAATGTGACGACCTATATACACCGCGAGATCTTGGTGCCCGATACGCAAGGACGGAAAGCCGTGCTGACAGGAACGACCACCCACGAAGACGAGCCGCGACCAGGCCCCGCCCCCGTGGCCGCGGAGGCGCGCGAACAGTTCGTCTCCTCACCGCGGGGCGCGCGGCTCGCCCGGCGTCACGCCGTGCGGTGGATGGAGGAGTGGGGCCACCCGCCGGCGTCGGACGTGTCGTGCACGGTCGCCCTCGTCGTCGGGGAACTCGCGGCGAACGCCGTGCGGCACGGCCGGGTCCCCGGCCACGGCTTCGGCCTCCGGCTCACCCTCGACGAGCCGGCGGGCCTGGTGCGGGTCGAGGTCGCGGATGCCGCGGCCGCGAAGCGACCACCCGCATCCGCTCCCCCGTCGTGTCCCGGAGGCGAGTCCGGTCGGGGGCTGCTCCTGGTGGAAGCCCTGGCCGTGCGCTGGGGATCGGCGCCCCGTCGGCCCGTGGGCAAGACGGTGTGGGCGGAGGTGGCCACGAAGGCACCCACCCACCTGTAGAAACACGCACGCGAACCCGTCGGCGAATCGTCGCAGAACGTCGATGGGAGCGAATCTCCCGGCAGCGCGACGCGCAGACGGCGTGTCGCTCTGCCGGGAGGTTCGCTCCGATCAAGGCCCCGGACGGAAAAGGGCGCGGAGCCGCCACGCACGAAGAGCCCGGCCCCGGGGACCGGTCGCGGTGCGATCCGGTGTCCGGGACGGGCTCTCCCCGCGAACGGCGCGTACGTCCCCGTACCGCCGAAACGCCGTGCTCGGGGACGGACTACTCGTCGTCCTCGGGCTTGTCGTCCGTCTCGTTGATCTCCTGCTCCAGGCCGAGCTGCTCGACGAGCCACTTGTCGAACTCGATCGCGGCCCGCACCCAGCTGACCGTCGACGAGACGAAGTGCTCCAGGCTGACGCCCATGCCGATCAGCATCTGGGCCTCACCGATGAGGCGGACCGTGCCGTCGTCGTGGGTGTGGGTGTAGACCTTGGGCCACAGGGTGCGCCGGTTCCAGTCGTCGACGGACTCGAGCAGCTGCGGCTTCTCGTCGATCTGGTGCGGCCGGTCGTAGAACGTCCGGACGGAGAAGATCTGCTGGTCGTCCTCCCCACGGAACATGAAGTAGGTGCGGAACTGCTCCCACGGCGCCGCGAGGTCACCCTCGTCGTCGACGACGTACTTGAGCTCCATCTGGTCGAGGAGCTGCTTCACGAGGTCCTGATCCGGGACGACGGGGCCCGCCGGTCCTTGCGGCTGCGGCTCGGGCTGGCCCCCGAAATTCGGAATCGAGGACGGGTCGATGGTCACCGTGAATTTCCCTTCGTACGGATTCCGCCATCCTCCCCCATGCGGGGAGGGGGGTGGCAAGCCCCGACGGGCCTGTCAGCCGTGGGCTGACTCGATCCGGTCAATGCCGGAGTACCCGACAGGGGTCGGGCCCAACGTTCCCGGGGGAACATCGGGCCCGAAAACGGAACCGTCACTCAGAGCGACTTACCGGTGGCCGGGCCCACCAGCAGGCCGTCCTCGAAGCGGTCCACGCGGACCGTGTCGCCGTCCTTGATCTCGCCGGACAGGATCTCCCGGGCGAGGCGGTCGCCGATGGCGGTCTGGACGAGGCGGCGCAGGGGGCGGGCGCCGTAGGCGGGGTCCATGCCCTCCTCGGCCAGCCAGGCCAGGGCGTCGGGGGTGACGTCCAGGGCGAGGCGGCGTTCGGCGAGGCGGCGGGAGAGGGACTCCAGCTGGAGCTTCGCGATGCGTGCCAGTTCGGGCTTGGTGAGCGCCGAGAAGACGACCAGGTCGTCCAGGCGGTTGAGGAACTCGGGCTTGAAGGAGGCCCGGACCACCTCCAGGACCTGCTCCTTCTTCTCCGCCTCGGTGGTGAGCGGGTCGACCAGGTACTGGCTGCCCAGGTTGGACGTCAGGACGAGGATCGTGTTGCGGAAGTCCACCGTGCGGCCCTGGCCGTCGGTGAGGCGGCCGTCGTCGAGTACCTGGAGCAGGATGTCGAAGACCTCGGGGTGGGCCTTCTCGACCTCGTCGAGGAGGACGACGCTGTAGGGGCGGCGGCGGACGGCCTCGGTGAGCTGGCCGCCCTCCTCGTAGCCGACGTAGCCGGGGGGCGCGCCGACGAGGCGGGCGACGGAGTGCTTCTCGCTGTACTCCGACATGTCGATGCGGACCATCGCCCGCTCGTCGTCGAAGAGGAAGTCGGCGAGGGCCTTCGCCAGCTCGGTCTTGCCGACGCCCGTCGGGCCGAGGAAGAGGAAGGAGCCGGTGGGGCGGTCGGGGTCGGCGATGCCGGCCCGGGAGCGTCGTACGGCGTCGGAGACGGCGCGTACGGCCTCGGTCTGGCCGATGAGGCGCTTGCCGAGTTCGTCCTCCATGCGGAGCAGCTTCTGGGTCTCGCCCTCCATGAGGCGGCCGGCCGGGATGCCGGTCCAGGAGGCGACGACGTCGGCGATGTCGTCGGCGCCGACCTCCTCCTTGACCATGGTGTTCCCGGCGACCTCCTCCTCGGCCTCGGAGGCGGCCTCCAGGTCGCGTTCCAGGCCGGGGATCTCGCCGTAGAGGAGTTTGGAGGCGGTGTCGAAGTCGCCGTCGCGCTGGGCGCGTTCGGCCTGGCCGCGCAGTTCGTCGAGCTTCTCCTTCAGTTCGCCGACCCGGTTGAGGGACTGCTTCTCCTTCTCCCAGCGGGCGTTGAGGCCGCGCAGTTCCTCCTCCTTGTCGGCGAGGTCGCGGCGCAGTTTGTCCAGGCGTTCGCGGGAGGCGGCGTCGGTCTCCTTGCCGATCGCCATTTCCTCCATCCTCAGCCGGTCGACGGCGCGCTGGAGTTCGTCGATCTCGACGGGCGAGGAGTCGATCTCCATGCGGAGGCGGGAGGCGGCCTCGTCGACGAGGTCGATGGCCTTGTCGGGGAGGAAGCGGGAGGTGATGTAGCGGTCGGAGAGGGTGGCGGCGGCGACGAGGGCGCTGTCGGCGATCTGGACCTTGTGGTGGGCCTCGTAGCGGCCCTTGAGGCCGCGGAGGATGGCGATGGAGTCCTCGACGGTCGGCTCGGCGACGAGGACCTGCTGGAAGCGGCGTTCGAGGGCCGGGTCCTTCTCGATGCGTTCGCGGTACTCGTCGAGGGTGGTGGCGCCGACCATGCGGAGTTCGCCGCGGGCGAGCATGGGCTTGAGCATGTTGCCGGCGTCCATGGCGGAGTCGCCGCCCGCGCCGGCGCCGACGACGGTGTGGAGCTCGTCGATGAAGGTGATGATCCGGCCGTCGGAGTCCTTGATCTCGGCGAGGACGGTCTTGAGGCGTTCCTCGAACTCGCCGCGGTACTTGGCGCCGGCGACCATGGCGCCGAGGTCGAGGGCGACCAGCCGCTTGTTCTTCAGCGACTCGGGGACGTCGCCCTTGACGATGCGCTGGGCGAGGCCCTCGACGACGGCGGTCTTGCCGACGCCGGGCTCGCCGATCAGCACCGGGTTGTTCTTGGTGCGGCGGGAGAGGACCTGCACCACGCGCCGGATCTCCTGGTCGCGTCCGATGACGGGGTCGAGCCTGCCCTCGCGGGCGGCGGCGGTGAGGTCGGTGCCGAACTTCTCCAGGGCCTTGTACTGGCCCTCGGGGTCGGCGGTGGTCACCCGGCGGGCTCCGCGGGCCTTCTGGAAGGCGTCCTGGAGCTTCTTCGCGGTGGCGCCCTGCCGGGCGAGGACCTCGCCGGCGGCTCCGCCCTTGGCGGCGATGCCGATGACGAGGTGTTCGGTGGAGAGGTACTCGTCGCCGAGGTCACGGGCTCGGGACTGGGCGTCCGCGATGACGGCGAGCAGCTCGCGGTTGGGCTGGGGCGGCGCCACGGTGGAACCGGTGACGCTCGGCAGGCCGGCGAGGATGCGCTCGGCCCCGGAGCGTACGGCGGCCTGGTCGGCGTCGACCGCGGCGAGCAGGTCCGTGATGTTCTCGTTCTCCTGCCCGGCGAGCAGGGAGAGCAGCAGGTGGGCCGGGGTGAGGTCGGGGTGCCCCTCGGTCACGGCCCGGTTGCCCGCGGTCTGGATCGCTTCCCGGCTCCTGTTGGTCAGCTCGGCGTCCACGTTTCCGTTCTCCTCCTTGCGGTGACCCTTGAGCGGCCTTCGTGGCTGACTCGGTCAACGTACACAAACTTGAGTCTATTCCACTCAAGGTGGCGGGCGGGAGTGCGGCGGGGACTAAGTTCCGGTCCATGACCACCACGTACTCGGTAGATCCGGGCGATCCGGACGCGTCGTATCTCGGTTTCTGGCGCGAGAAGCACCTGTGCACGCTGACCACCCTCCGTCCGGACGGCACCCCGCATCTGGTACCCGTCGGGGTGACGTACGACCCCGGGGCGCGGCTCGCCCGGGTGATCACCAACGGGACGAGCGCGAAGGCGCGTCATGTGCGGGCGGCGGGGGCCCGGGGCGCGGCCGTCGCGGTGTGCCAGGTGGACGGCCGGCGGTGGGCCACACTGGAAGGGCGGGCCGTGGTCCGCACCGAACGGGAGCACGTCGCGGAGGCGGAGCGGCGGTACGCGGAGCGCTACGGGCGGACACCGCGGCCGAATCCGTCACGGGTGGTCATCGAGATCGCGCTCACGCGCGCGATGGGGCGCGGGTGAGGCCGGCCGTGCGGTTCGTACGCCGAGCGATGGCTTCCGGCCATCGCACGACCGGGCCGATACCTGGAAATGTCCCGGAAAACTGCAGCGGCGTCACCGTGTTCAGGTCACGGGGGAGCCGGGGGGGGGGGGCGCACCAGCGCGATGGTTTTAGTCGGGGGGC
>NZ_JBHYVC010000001.1:186863-294701 GCF_042749965.1 Streptomyces sp. NPDC059454
GGGGGGCCTCGCGGCGCGCCTGCCGCCTCCGGCCCGGAGCCGCCGGCCCCCCCCACCCCGCCGCGCCCACTCTCCCAAACTCCCCGCCACCCCCCCCCGCGGCCAACGTCATCCACCCCCCCCCCCCCCCGCTGCGGGGGGAAGCACCTGCGCGATCTTTTACGACGGGGGAATCGCGTCAGGCACTGCGGGGGGTGGCAGAGATGGTCCGGGAGACAGGGGAGTCGGACTCCACCTGCCGATGGTCCCGCTGGTCCAGGTTCACAAAGATCATTCCGTACCGGATGGCACACCGTACGGGCTTCGGCGCCCCCCTGGGCCGCCGCAGGCACCGGTACGCCCGTACGTCCCCGTCCTCGTCGCGGGTGACGACGACCGGCTCACCGAAGACGGTCACCATCAACGAGTCGCCGCTGTGGGGGATCGCGGTGACCAGGTCGATGAAGTGCCATCCGGACCGGTAGGCGGTCGCCATCTCCCTGCGGAAGGAGCGGTCGTCGGGTGGTGTGGTCATCACTCAGCCCCAACTGCTGTCATCTGCGAGCTGAGGCGACGGCGAGCCCCAACTGCTGTCCGGGGGCCCGGACTTGGATACCACCACCGGCCCCCAGCTGCTGTCAGCCCGGACGTCGCCCTTCGTGCCGGCCAGGCCACTCAGCGCTCCGAAGGCCATGACGGCAGAGAAGGCGGCGACAAGTACCGAGCGAAGCGTTCTCTTGCGCATAGTCGGCTTCGTCCTCACTCGAAAGTCACCCTTCCCCCGTCAAGTACGACGATGGCTCATTCGGGCACGTCATGGCCACACAATCGGTGCATCATGTTCCTGCATGTTCAGGACCCTGGGGGGTGGAGATTTTATTATGAATCGGACCAATGAGGCACATCCCCATGCGGTGACCGAACTGTGCGAGGCCGGCAGCCACCTCTACGCCGACGCGCTGCGGGCAGGCCGCATCCCCCGCGCGGACGCGGAGTCCGCCCCCTGCCTGATGGAACTCGCCCTGCTGCACCCCGATCCGGACGACCCCACCTGGCTGCGCCCGGTCGCCCCGGCGGTGGCACTGGCCCAGCGGCTCAACCCGCTGGAACGGGAGATCACCGAGCGTCGGCGGGTGTCGATCGAACTCGCCGACGCCTTCGAGCCGTTCATGACCCTCAGCGCCCAGGCCACGATGAGCACCCACTCGATGACGGTGCTGGAGGGTTTCGACCAGATCAACGCCGCCCTCGATCTGGCCACCTCCCAGTGCCGGTCCGAGATGCTCTCCGTCCAGCCGGGCGGCCGTCGTCTGGAGCACACCCTCACCCAGGCGCTGGAGCGCGACCGGCAGATGACCGAGCGGGGGGTGCGCATCCGGACCCTCTACCAGCACACCGCCCGGCACAGTCCCGAGACGCTGGCGTACGTGGCCCGGTTCGACACCGCCAAGGTGGAGTACCGCACCATCGACGAACTGGTGGAGCGGCTCATCATCTGCGACGAGACCGTCGCCTTCATCCCCACCCGCGACGACCGGCAGGTCGCCCTCGAGCTGCGCCACCCGGGTCTCGTCCGCTACCTGATCAAAGTCTTCGAGTTCATGTGGACCCGCGCGGTCTCGCTGAACGCGGGCGCCCCGTACGAACCGGCCCCCGACGGCCTCACCGACATCCAGCACTCCATCGCCAAACTGCTCGTCGAGGGCCACGTGGACGAAGCCATCGCCCGGCGTCTGGGGATGAACGTACGCACCTGCCGCGCCCACATAGCCAAGCTCGCCTCCGCCCTCGGAAGCGGCAGCCGCGCCCAGCTCGGCTATCTGATCGCGCAGTCGGGAATCCTCAAGCAGGAACTGTGAAGCCGAGGAGGTACGAGCCCCGCGTGACCGCATGTGCGCACCACCACGAAACCGAGGACCTGTGCGACGCGGGTGCCGAGCTGTACGCCCGGGCACTGCGTGAAGGCCTCGTGCCCGCCAAGGAGGCCCACGAGACCCCCTGTGTGCTCGACTCCGGGCTGCTCCACCCTTCCCTCGACCACCCCGGACGGCTGGTGCCCGTCGCGCCGGCGGTCGCCCTGCACCGGCTGCTGCGATTCTCCGGCGAACGCATCGCGGCGGAGCGGCGGCGCGAAGTACGGCTGGCCGAGGCCTTCCAGTCGCTCATGCGGACGGGTGAACCTCCCGTGGAGACGCACACCCCGACGTTCCGGGTCCTCAACGGCTCGGAGCGGATCAACGGCGCCATCGTCGAGGCACTGGCGGAAGGGACGGGGGAGCTCCTCTGCATGCAGCCTCACAGCAACTACCACACCTCCGAGGGCGCGCGAGCGGCTCAGGCCGCCGCCCTGGTCCGCGACCAGGATTTCCTCGACCGCGGCGGCCGGATCCGCGTCCTCTACCCGCACACCCAGCGCCACATACCTCTGGTCGTCGCCCGTTACGAGCAATTGAACGGCGACGCCGAGGCACGCACCCTGGACGAGGTCCCCGGCCGTCTGATCGTCATCGGCCGGGCCGTCGCCTACATTCCCGGTGACGCGGACGGACAGCGCAGCGTCGCGCTGGAGATCCGCCACCCGGCCGTCATCACCTACCTGGTCAACGTGTTCGACCGCTTCTGGCGACTGGCCACCCCCATGCACCCCCGGGCCGTCCAGCCGGCGTCCCTCAACGGCGTCACCGCCCGTCAGCGCGCCATCGCCCGCTTCCTCGTCGAAGGCCACACCGACGCCGTCATAGCCGACTGCCTCGGCATGAACATCCGCACCGCACGCGTCCACATCGCCAAACTCGCCGCGATGCTGGGCAGTCAGAGCCGGGCGCAGCTGGGCTATCTCATCGGACGGTCCGGGATTCTCGACCGGGCCGAATGACCGCCGGCCCCCGGGCCCCGTCCAGGCCGGCCTGGGCGATCCGGACGCCCAGCTGCGTACGGCTGGCAGCGCCCAGCGTCTCCGACAGGCGGGCGATGTGGGCCCGGCAGGTCCGGACGCTGATGCCCAGGCGTTCCGCGATCACCGCGTCCTGGTGGCCCTCCGAGAGCAGGGCCGCGATGGACTGCTCCCGGTGCGAGATGCCCTCGATGCCGGTGTCGGGCAGCGGGGCGGTGAGCGGGATGGCGAGCCGCCACAGCCGGTCGAAGACCGTGCCCAGGTACTCCACGAGCGCCGGGTGGCGCAGCTCCAGCGCCATGGTGCGCTCGGCGTTGGCGGGGATGAAGGCGACCGTGCGGTCGAAGAGGATCAGCCGCTCGATCACCTCGTCCAGCGTGCGCGCCTCCACCGCGTCGCCCATCAGCTCCAGATAGCTGAGCAGCCCGTGCCCGTGCCGGGCGACGTGCGTGTACAGGTCCCGCATGCGCACGCCCCGGCCGCGCAGCGTCGTCGCCCGGTGCAGGCCCTCCGACAGCTCCGCCTCGCGCCGGATGCCGCCCGGCTGGACGGTGAGCACCTCGGTGGTGCACGCCTGTGTCGCCTCGTCCATCGCGGCCTGGATGCGGGCCAGCCCGTCCAGCACCCGGATCGCCGGGCCCTCCGCCGCCGACGGCGCGGCGGGCACCTGGCGGCCCAGGCCGGCGTACCGCTCGAAGGCCTCGACGGCCGAGCCGACCCGGCGCTGGCTCGCGCTCACCTCGTCGTACATCCCGCGCAGCAGCCGGGTCATGACCTCCTGCGGGGCGGTGGGGACGAGCCAGTCCATGTCGTCGGGATCGGGGTGCAGCAGGGCCAGTTCCAGCAGGCAGGGCACCGGCTCCGCGTCCCGGCGCGGCAGCCGTCCGCGCCGTACGGCCCGGGAATACACGCGATCCCCGGCCTCGCACAGTCGGTCAGCACCGTGTGGATGCCCGTCCGCCCCGTGCCCGGCCATCGCCCATCCCACCCCCGGTTCAGCCACTTTCCGCAGCGCAACTATGCGCGGCCAAAACCGGCTGTGCAACACGGTCAGGGCCCGGCGCCGGTCGGAGGACCGGCGGGTGGCCGAATACCGACGGGCGGCTACTTCAGCTTGACCGCCTCGCAGGCCGCCGCGAACTCCGCGGTGCAGATGTCCGAGACGTCGTAGATCCCGTCGGCGACCACGGTGTCCTCGATGTTGTCCTTCGTCAGCGCGATCACGGGCACGAGCTGCGCCGGGATGTCCTTGGCCGTGGGGCTGTCCACCCGGTCGCGGGTCAGCGCGTCGAACTGGATGTCCTTGCCCTGGACCTTCGCCACGGCCATCTCCGCGGCGTTCTCGGCCTCGTCCGGGTAGGACTTGTACACGCTCATGTACTGCTCGTCGGCGAGGATCCGCTGCACCGCCGCGAGTTCGGCGTCCTGGCCGGTGATCGGGGGCATCTCGGTCACGCCGGCGGCCTTCAGCGCCTTGACGATGCCGCCCGCCATGCCGTCGTTGGCGGAGTAGACCGCCTCGATGTTGTCCGCGCCGATCGCGTTGATCGCCTCGACCATGTTGGCCTGGGCGTTCTCCGGCTTCCAGTCCTTGGTGTCATAGGACTTGGAGATCGTCACCTTGCCCTTGAGCTCGGAGAGCGCGCCCGCCTTGAACTGCTTGGCGTTGGGGTCGGTCGACGAGCCGTTCATCATCACGATCTTGTCGGTGATGGCGAGGTCGTCCCCGAGGGACTCCAGCAGGGAGCGGCCCTGCACCTCGCCGACCAGCGCGTTGTCGAAGGAGATGTACGCGTCGATCGGGCCCTCGGCGAGACGGTCGTAGGCGATGACGGGGATGCCCGCGTCCTTGGCCTTCTGCACGCTGTCCGCGATGGCGTGCGCGTCGACCGCGTCCAGCACGATGGCGTCGACCTGGTCGTCGACCATCTCCTGCATCTGGCTCGCCTGCTTGTCGGCGTCCGCCTCGGCGTTGGCGTACTCGACGGTGCCCTTCTTGTTGGTGAGCGACTCCACCTTCGTCTTGAAGATGGGGTAGTCGAACTGCTCGTACCGGGTGTTGGCCTTCTCCGGGAGCAGCAGCCCGATGGTGATGTCGTCGCCCTTGCTCGGGCTCGCGTCGTCGCTGCTCCCCGTCGCGTTGAGCACGCCGCATCCGGCGAGCATGACGGACATGGAGGTGGCGGCCACGGATATGGCGATACGACGCATGCGAGGGCTCACTTCAGGTGCGTTTCGGACGTGGGCACAGCTGTGCGGCCCATGTGACTGAAAAGCCAACGCTTCAGCCCCCGCCGGCGTCAAGGCCGGCCGCTTAACGAGATGGACACAGCGCGGTGCGCTGAACTCGTGAGAGACCTGCGGACATCCGGCGAGGATCATCTGGACACGCAGCCATACCATAATCACACACGTGTCCGTACATACGCCGGGAGGCCCGGAGGTTCACTCGACCTCCGGGCCTCCCGCGGCGCTTCACACCCGCGCCTCAGTCCGACTGCTGCCGCTTGGGCCGCCACACCACCAGCGCGCTGGTCTGCTGCACTTCCTGGTACGGCACCAGGTCACGGCGGTACGAGGCGTGCACCGCGGCCTCGCGCTGACGCATCGCCGCGGCCGCCCCGTCGAGGGCACCCTCCAGTTCGGCCACGCGGGCCTGGAGAGCGGCGACCTGGTTCTCCAGTTCGATGATGCGCTTGATTCCGGCCAGGTTGATGCCCTCGTCCTGCGACAGCTGCTGCACCTGACGGAGCAGTTCGATGTCACGGGCCGAGTAACGGCGGCCCCGGCCGGCCGTGCGGTCCGGCGACACGAGACCCAGCCGGTCGTACTGGCGCAGCGTCTGCGGGTGCAGACCGGAGAGCTGGGCCGCCACCGAAATGACGTAGACCGGGGTCTCCTGGGTCAGTTCGTACGGATTGCGTCGACGGCCGTCCATCCAGATCAAGCTCCCTTCGCGGCCTGGAACAGCTCCGCCCGCGGATCCTCGTCCGCGGTCGCCTCGCGATACGCCTCCAGCGCGTCACGAGCCTTCCCCGACACGTCCTTGGGAACACTCACCTCCACGGTGACCAGCAGATCACCGCGGGTGCCGTCCTTGCGGACCGCGCCCTTGCCCCGGGCCCGCATGGTGAGCCCGTTGGGCGTGCCCGGCGGCAGCTTCAGCGTGACCGGCGGACCGCCCAGCGTCGGGACCCGGACCTCGCCGCCGAGCACGGCCTCGGGATACGTCACCGGGACCGTGACGGTGAGGTTGTCGTCCTTGCGGCCGAACACCGGGTGGGCGCCGACGTGCACGACGACGTACAGATCGCCGGCGGGGCCGCCGCGCTCGCCCGGCGCGCCCTTGCCGCGCAGCCGGATCCGCTGGCCGTCGCTGACGCCCGCGGGGATGCGCACCTGCATGGTCCGTGAGGACTTGGCCCGGCCGCTGCCCTTGCAGATCTCGCAGGCCTCCTCCGCGATCAGACCGCGGCCCTTGCAGTCGGGGCAGGGGTCGGTGAGCGAGAAGCCGCCGCCCGAGCCCCGCGCCACCTGGCCGGTGCCGACGCAGGTCGTGCACACGCGCGGTGTGCCGTTCTTGTCGCCGGTGCCCGAACAGGCCTTGCAGGGCGCCTGCGACGACATCCGCAGCGGGACGGTCGCGCCCTCGATCGCCTCGGTGAAGCTGAGCGTCACCTCGGACTCGATGTCCTGGCCGCGCCGCGGCTGGGTACGCGTGGTCCCCGCGCCGCCGCGGTTGAACAGGCCCCCGAAGACGTCACCGAGGCCGCCGCCGCCGAAGCCGCCGCCCGACTGCTGACCGCCGGCCTGACCCCCGAAGAGGTCACCCAGGTCGAAGTTGAAGGAGCCGCCGCCCGCGCCCGGCCCCGGACGGAAACCGCCGTTGCCGAAGAGCGCGCGCGCCTCGTCGTACTCCTTGCGCTTCTTGGGGTCGCCGAGGACGTCGTTCGCCTCGGAGATCTCCTTGAACCGCTCCTCCGCCTTGGCGTTGCCCTTGTTGGCGTCCGGGTGGAACTCGCGGGCGAGCTTCCGGTACGCCTTCTTGATCTCGGCCTCGGTGGCGTCCTTGGGGACGCCGAGGACCTTGTAGAAGTCCTTCTCGATGAAGTCCTTGGTGCTCATCCCCGACGTCCCTCCTTCCCTGCGTCGACTCCCGCGTCAGCCCTCGTCCGGGCCACCGCTCTCCTTGTTCTCCGAGTCGGCCTGCGCCTCGGTGCTCTCCTCGGCCGGCGAAGCCGTCTGCGCGCCGGGCTGCGGCTCGGCGACGGCCACCCGCGCGGGGCGGATGGTGCGCTCGCCGATGCGGTACCCCGGCTGCAGGATCGCCACGCACGTCGTCTCGGTGACGTCCGGCGCGTAGCTGTGCATCAGTGCCTCGTGGATCGTCGGGTCGAAGGGCTCGCCCTCCTTGCCGAACTGCTGGAGGCCCATCTTGGCGATGATCGTCTCCAGCGACTCCGCGACGGACTTGAAGCCGCCGACCAGTTCGCCGTGTTCCCGCGCGCGGCCGACGTCGTCGAGCACGGGAAGCAGCTCGCTCAGGAGGTTCGCGACGGCGATCTCCTTCACCGCGATCCGGTCGCGCTCGACCCGGCGCCGGTAGTTCTGGAACTCGGCCTGGAGGCGCTGGAGGTCCGCCGTGCGCTCGCTGAGCGCCGTGCGCGCCTGGTCCAGCTGGGCCACCAGTGCCGCTTCCTGGCCCGTGTCCCCGGCCGGGGCCGCCGCCTCCTCCGCGGAGGGCTGGGCGGCGGCCTTCGGCTCGGCTTCCTCGGAGGGGACGTCGGGCTGCTGCGACTGCTCGTCGAAGCCCGGGGTCTCCTCGGTCACGCCGCACCGTCCTTGCGGTCCTCGTCGACGATCTCCGCGTCGACGACGTCGTCGTCGGCCTTGCCCTCACCGGCACCCGCGGACGCGCCGCCGGCCGCCTGGCCGGCCCCGGCGTCGGCGTACATGGCCTGGCCCAGCTTCTGGGAGACGGCCGCGACCTTCTCCGTGGCGGTGCGGATCTCGGCGGAGTCCTCGCCCTTGAGCTTCTCCTTCAGCTCGGCGACGGCGGTCTCGACCTCGGTCTTGACGTCACCGGGGACCTTGTCCGCGTTGTCGCTGAGGAACTTCTCGGTCTGGTAGACGAGCTGCTCGCCCTGGTTGCGGGACTCGGCGGCCTCGCGGCGGGCGTGGTCCTCCTCCGCGTACTTCTCGGCCTCCTGGCGCATCCGGTCGACCTCGTCCTTCGGCAGCGAGGAGCCGCCGGTGACGGTCATCTTCTGCTCCTTGCCCGTGCCCAGGTCCTTCGCGGTCACGTGCATGATGCCGTTGGCGTCGATGTCGAAGGAGACCTCGATCTGCGGGACGCCGCGCGGCGCCGGGGGCAGACCGGTCAGCTCGAACATGCCGAGCTTCTTGTTGTACGCCGCGATCTCGCGCTCGCCCTGGTAGACCTGGATCTGCACCGACGGCTGGTTGTCCTCGGCCGTGGTGAAGATCTCGGAGCGCTTCGTCGGGATCGTGGTGTTGCGCTCGATCAGCTTGGTCATGATGCCGCCCTTGGTCTCGATGCCGAGGGACAGCGGGGTGACGTCGAGCAGCAGGACGTCCTTGACCTCGCCCTTGAGCACACCGGCCTGGAGCGCGGCACCGATCGAGACGACCTCGTCCGGGTTGACGCCCTTGTTGGCCTCCTTGCCGCCGGTCATCTCCTTGACGAGCTCGGCGACGGCAGGCATGCGGGTGGAGCCACCGACGAGAACGACGTGGTCGATCTCGCTGAGCTGGATGCCGGCGTCCTTGATGACGTTGTGGAACGGCGTCTTGCAGCGCTCGAGCAGGTCCGCGGTCAGCTGCTGGAACTGGGCGCGGGTCAGCTTCTCGTCGAGGTGCAGGGGACCCTCGGCGGAGGCGGTGATGTAGGGGAGGTTGATCGAGGTCTCGGTGGACGAGGACAGCTCGATCTTGGCCTTCTCGGCGGCCTCGCGCAGGCGCTGGAGGGCCATCTTGTCCTTGCCGAGGTCCACGCCGTGGCCGGACTGGAACTGCTTGACCAGGTAGTCGACGACGCGCTGGTCCCAGTCGTCACCACCGAGGTTGTTGTCACCGTTGGTGGCCTTCACCTCGACGACACCGTCGCCGATCTCCAGCAGGGAGACGTCGAAGGTACCGCCACCGAGGTCGAAGACGAGGATCGTCTGGTCGTCCTTGTCGAGGCCGTACGCCAGGGCGGCGGCCGTCGGCTCGTTGACGATGCGCAGCACGTTCAGACCGGCGATCTCGCCGGCCTCCTTCGTCGCCTGGCGCTCGGCGTCGTTGAAGTACGCCGGGACGGTGATGACCGCGTCCGTGACCTTCTCGCCCAGGTACGACTCGGCGTCGCGCTTCAGCTTCTGCAGCACGAAGGCGCTGATCTGCTGCGGGTTGAAGGGCTTCCCGTCGAGCTCGATCTTCCAGTCGGTGCCCATGTGGCGCTTGACCGACCGGATGGTCCTGTCGACGTTCGTGACCGCCTGACGCTTGGCCACCTCGCCGACCAGCACCTCACCGTTCTTGGCGAAGGCGACGACGGACGGCGTGGTCCTGGCGCCCTCGGCGTTGGTGATGACGGTGGGCTCGCCGCCCTCCAGAACGCTGACGACGGAGTTAGTCGTGCCCAGGTCGATGCCGACCGCACGTGCCATTTCGATTCCTCCAGCTGACTTGAGTGGAACGGACTCAAGCATGCATGACACGCGGCGCGGGGTCAACAGAGCTGAGTCGAGCAGACTCAACTCTTATCCGCTCCTTACACGCAACTGCTCCGTGACCTGCGGCGATGCCTCGGCAGATCGTTGACGGGGACGAAAAACGGGGGTGATGGGAAGGCGTACGAGCGCGAGGACGACCACCACGGCCACCGCCGCCACCCACACCACCGCGCCCCCGGAGACCCGCCCGAGGTGGACGGCCACCCCCACGACCACCCCGCCCAGCGCTCCCGCGCCGAGCAGTACGGTCACCGCGCGGGGGGCGAGTCCGAGCCGCCGCAGCCGGTGCCCGAGGTGATCCGGCCGGCCGCGGGCCAGCGGCCACCGGGCCAGCCGCCGCGCGAGGACCACCAGCACGGCGTCGGCGCACACCACGGCCGTCAGGGCGAACAACACCCCGGCGCCGGTCCCGATTCCCTGTCCGGCCCGCACGAACACCGCCGCCGAGGCCACCACGAACCCCGCGAACAGCGAGCCGCCCGCCCCGAGGCCCACCCGCGCGGGATGCCAGTTGTGCAGCAGGAACCCGGCGAGCGCGGCGGCCAGCACGCTCAGCAGTACCGCGATCCCGTCCATCAGCCCGGCCGTCGCGCAGGCCGCCACCCCGAACGCGGCCACCGCCCCCACGGTGCCGGCCAGTCCGTCCGCGTGGTCGAGCCCCCGGAACGCGGCGGTGACCGCCACGACCCACCCCACGGCGAGCACCCCCCACACCACCCCGGTCTCCGCGTACGGCACGACGAGCGCCGCCGCCACGGCCGTACCGGCGAGCGGGATCCACCACCGCAGCCGCCACACGTCGACGGCCAGCCCGAGGACGCCGAGCCAGACCCCGGCGGCCAGCAGCCGCCCGATCCCGGTGCCGAGCGGGGCGAGTCCGGCCCGGTCGCCGAGCCCCGCCACCAGCCCGGTCGCGAGCACGACGGCCGTTCCCCCGGACAGCGGCACCGCCAGGCGGCGTCTGCGGTCCAGGATTCCCAGGCGCAGGGCGGGGACCCGCAGCAGTTCCGCGAGGAGGGCGGAGAGCAGCAGGGCGGTGGCGGCGGCGACGATCCCGTAGAGCACGGATATAAGTTAGGGGCATATGGACCGATTTAGCGTGAATAACACGATCGGATCCCGGACGCCATCCGGGACGCCCGCGAGGGTGCCGCCATAGGCAACCCTCAGCGATTCAGATCACCCCGCGCCCGGCTACAGTGCGACCGGAGATGGGGGTAATCTCGAACGGACTGCATAAGTTACCGCTTAGTAATCTCGGGGAAGCCTTAGTGGAGCCCCCGTCGACGTTCCGAAAATCCCTCGTCAAACCCCTCGCAGGCCCGAGGAGCCCCCATGCAACTCGCCGCGATCATCGTGTCGCTGGTCCTGACCGTGGTCGGCGTCGCGCTGCTCGCACGCGCGATCGGCCAGTTCGTCCGGTACTTCAAGCTGGGCCAGCCGGTCCCGGCCGGCGTCCGGACCGACAACCCCTACCAGCGCAGTGTGACCCTGGTGCGGGAGTTCCTCGGCCACACCCGCATGAACCGGTGGGGCGTCGTCGGCATCGCCCACTGGTTCGTCGCCGTCGGTTTCCTGACCCTGCCGCCGACCCTCGCCCAGGCCTTCGGCCAGCTCTTCCAGGCCGACTGGGTGCTGCCGGTCATCGGCGGCTTCCTGCCGTTCGAGCTGTACATCGAGTTCATCGGCGTGATGACCGTGCTCGGCATCGCCGTGCTCATCGTCGTCCGCCTGCTGAGCCTGCCGTCGCGGCCGGGCCGCAAGTCCCGCTTCGCGGGCTCCAAGGCGGGCCAGGCGTACTTCGTCGAGTACGTCATCCTCACCATCGGCCTGGCGATCTACGTGCTGCGCGGCCTGGAGGGCGCGCTGCACCACGTGGACCACTACGAGGCGGCGTACTTCGCCTCGTACCCGCTGGTCCTCGCGTTCGACGGCCTGTCGGTCGAGACGCTGCAGAACCTGGTCTACCTGGTCGCCATGATCAAGATCGGGACCTCGTTCGTCTGGATGATCGTGGTCTCGCTCAACACCAACATGGGCGTGGCCTGGCACCGTTTCCTGGCCTTCCCGAACATCTGGTTCAAGCGCGAGGCCGCCGGCGGGACCGCCCTGGGCGCGCTCCAGCCGATGACCTCCGGCGGCAAGCCGATCGACTTCACCGACCCCGGTGACGACGACGTCTTCGGCGTCTCCCAGGTCGAGCAGTTCTCCTGGAAGGGCCTGCTGGACTTCTCCACCTGCACCGAGTGCGGCCGCTGCCAGTCGCAGTGCCCCGCCTGGAACACCGGCAAGCCCCTCTCCCCCAAGCTCCTGATCATGTCCCTGCGCGACCACGCGCACGCCAAGGCCCCCTACCTGCTGGCCGGCGGCGGCAAGACCATGGAGGGCGAGGAGAAGGCGTCCGAGGAGCAGCTCGCGGGCGTGCCCGCCGCCGCTCTCGCCGAGGCCGAGCGCCCGCTGATCGGGACCGCGGAGGAGAACGGCGTCATCGACCCCGACGTCCTGTGGTCCTGCACCACCTGCGGCGCCTGCGTCGAGCAGTGCCCCGTCGACATCGAGCACGTCGACCACATCGTCGACATGCGCCGCTACCAGGTGATGATCGAGTCCGCGTTCCCGTCCGAGGCGGGCACGATGCTCAAGAACCTGGAGAAGAAGGGCAACCCCTGGGGCCTGGCCAAGAAGCAGCGCCTGGAGTGGACCAAGGAGGTCGACTTCGAGGTCCCGGTCGTCGGCAAGGACATCGAGGACCTGTCCGAGGTCGAGTACCTGTACTGGGTCGGCTGCGCCGGCGCCCTGGAGGACCGCGCGAAGAAGACCACCAAGGCCTTCGCGGAACTCCTCCACATCGCGGGCGTCAAGTTCGCGATCATGGGCGGCGACGAGAAGTGCACCGGTGACTCCGCGCGGCGCCTGGGCAACGAGCCGCTGTTCCAGGAGCTGGGCATGGAGAACGTCTCCGCGCTGAACATGGCGTTCGGCGAGGAGACGGACGACGAGGGCAACGTCACGGAGGAGTCGAGGAAGCCCAAGTCGGCGAAGAAGATCGTCGCCACCTGCCCGCACTGCCTCAACACCCTCGGCAACGAGTACCCGCAGCTCGGCGGCGACTACGAGGTCATCCACCACACCCAGCTGCTCCAGCACCTGGTCGACGAGGGCAAGCTGATCCCGGTCACCCCGGTCGAGGGCCTCATCACCTACCACGACCCGTGCTACCTGGGCCGCCACAACAAGATCTACACGCCTCCGCGCGAGATCATCGGCAAGGTCCCGGGCCTGCGCAACGAGGAGATGCACCGCCACAAGGAGCGCGGCTTCTGCTGCGGCGCGGGCGGCGCCCGGATGTGGATGGAGGAGCGGATCGGCAAGCGCATCAACAACGAGCGCGTCGACGAAGCCCTTTCGCTCAGCCCGGACATCATCTCCACCGCCTGCCCGTTCTGCCTGGTCATGCTGACCGACTCGGTGAACGGCAAGAAGAACGAAGGCAAGGCCAAGGAGTCCGTCCAGGTCGTCGACGTCGCCCAGCTGCTGCTGGAGTCCGTCAAGACCCCGGCCGACCCGGCGGGCGACGAGGAGAGCGAGAGCGCTCCGGAACCCGAGCCGGTGAAGTAACGCGACACGCCACGAAGGGGCCGTCCGACAGGGCGGCCCCTTCGGCATGTCCACGTACCGCCTCCGGCCCGCGCCGAACCGGCCGCCACCGCCGACGAGGGGCCGGACGTCTCCACCTGCTGCCCGCCGCCGCCTCCGGCCCGGCCGGCACGGGCTCGGCCCTGCCCACCCCCGGCGAACCGGGCCCGGGCGCACGCCCGTTCTTCAAGGGCGCACCGGCCGGCCGAGGCGTCGCACCCGCCTCGAGAATCACCGAACGCGCGTACAACCTTCACATGCCGTCGCCGGTCTCATGATCGCCGACCGTCCGGTGAACCACGGGACAACTCCCGGCGAACCCGCACGGTCCCGGCACCTCATCGACTCCGGATGCCCGCCAGGCATCCCTCGCATGCCGCAGGAGAACCCGCATGCACCGACCCATGAGACTCGCTCTCGCCTCGGCCACCGCCGTCGCGCTGACGGGCGGTCTGCTCACCCTCGTCGCCTCACCCGCGACGGCCGCCGACTCCACCGACGTCGCCCTGGCCGACTTCAACGGCGACGGCCGGGGCGACGTGGCCTCCTCGGCCAACGGCGCCTACGTCTCCGGCAAGGCCCAGGCCGGCCAGTTCGTCGTCCTCTACGGCACCTCCACCGGTGTGTCCTCCGCCAAGCGCCACACCCTCAGCCAGAACTCCACCGGAGTCCCCGGCACCGCCGAGGCCGGGGACAACTTCGGCTACGACCACGCGTACGCCGACTTCAACGGCGACGGCTACGACGACGTCGCCGTCTCCTCCCCGTACGAGGACGTCGACGGCGACAAGGACGGCGGCACCCTCGCCATCCTGTGGGGCTCCGCCTCCGGCATCACCGGCAAGGGCATCACCGTCACCGACCCGTCCCGCTCCTCCCACGACCAGTGGGGCAAGAACCTCGCCGCCGGCGACTTCGACGGCGACGGCAAGGCCGACCTGGCCGTCGGCAGCAACAACGCCACCCTCTACGTCTACAAGGGCGGCTTCACCACCGCGGGCAAGTCCGGCGGCCGCTACACCATCAAGCCGCCGATCCTGGGCAGCGAGGCGGACGGCCCGGTGAACCTGACCGCCGGGGACGTCGACGGCGGCGCGACCGACCTCATCGTCGACGGCTACGAGACCTCCTCCGAGTACGGCTGGAACCGGAACTACTTCATCCCCGGTTCCTCGAGCGGTCTGCAGACGTCCGCGGCCACGTCCCTGAAGCCCGGCGTGATCACCGCCGTCGGCGACATCGACAAGGACGGCTTCGGCGACATCGTCAGCGGCGCCTACTGGAACTCCACCATCGAGGACGGCACGACGATCCCCGACTCCGCCAACGGCGGCAAGGTCTGGGTCACCTACGGCTCGGACGCCGGCCCGCTCACCGACTCCGCCGTCGGCATCACCCAGAACACCGGCAACGTCCCCGGCACGTCCGAGGGCAACGACTACTTCGGCTACGAGCTCGACCTCGGCGACATCAACGCCGACGGCTTCCTCGACCTCGCCGTCGGTGTCGCCGGCGAGAACATCGACACCGAGGTCGACACCGGCACCGTCACGGTCCTCTACGGCACCGCGAACGGCCTGAACACCGCCTCCGGTGCCCAGTCCTTCTCCCAGGACACCGCGGGCGTCCCGGGCTCCAACGAGGACAACGACGGCTTCGGCCTGGACGTCAAGCTCGACGACGTCACCGGCGACGGCAAGGCCGACCTGATCGTCGGCTCCGCCGAGAACGCCGGCAACGGCGCGATCACCTACCTGCCGTCCACCGGCTCGAAGATCACCACGAGCGGCGCCCGCTCCGTCTCCCCGAGCACCTCGGGCGTCTCCACGACGGGCACACCGTACTTCGGCTCCAACTTCGCCGACTGAACGACGCCGCGTCTCCCCGCGCCGGGCCCGCGTACCACCGCGGGCCCGGCCGCATGTCCACCGGCCCTCCGGTGACGACCGCACCGTGACCGCCGGCAGTCCCGCACCCACCGCACGTTCGACGCCCCCATCGGCTGAACCACACGGAGACCACATGCGCAGACACACCGCCACCGCCCTGGCCGCCACCCTCCTGGCGACGGGCCTGACCCCCGTGCTCCTCACCACCCCCGCCTCCGCCGCCGTCGCCAAGCACTACGACGACTTCAACGGCGACGGCCACCGCGACCTCGCCTACCGCGGGCTGGACGACGTCGACCGCGACGGCGGCACCGTCACCGTCGTGTACGGCACCGCCGGCGGCCTCGACACCACCCGCCCCCAGCTGATCCACCAGGACAGCCCCGGCATACCGGGAGGCGGCGAGGAGGACGACATGTTCGGCGAGACGCTGGCGAGCGCCGACCTCGACAAGGACGGCTACGCGGACCTCGTCGTCGGCAACCCCAGCGAGCACGTCGGCAGCGCCGAGTACCGCGGGAGCGTCACCATCGTCTGGGGCTCGAAGTCCGGCCTGTCCGGCGGCACCAACCTCGCCCCCAAGTCCGGCGCCGGCGGCCACTTCGGCCGCGACGTGGCCACCGGCGACTTCACCGGCGACGGATCGCCCGACCTCGCGGTGATCGGGAACGAGAAGACCTGGCTGTACCGCGGGGCGTTCACCAGGGCCGGCGGCACCGGCAGCGTGAGCAGGATCGACAAGACGGGCGGCAGTTGGTACGCGCACAGCCTCGTCGCCGGCAAGGTCAACGGCGACGGACGGACCGACCTCGTGGTCCTCGGCACCCAGTACGAGGCCGGCGACGTGCCGCGCCACCGCGTCTGGTTCCTCAAGGGCTCCTCCTCCGGCCTGACCTCCGGCCCCCACAAGACCTTCAGCACCGAACCCTGGTCCGCCACCATCGGCGACTTCGACAAGAACGGTTACGGCGACATCGCCGTCGGACTGCCCGACCAGAGCAACGCCAAGGGCGCGGTGACCGTGTGGCGCGGCACCTCCTCCGGCCCGAGCGGCTCCAGCACCTTCACCCAGGCCACCTCCGGCGTCTCCGGCAGCCCCGAGGCCGGCGACAACTTCGGCCACGCCGTGTCCGCCGCCGACGCGAACGGCGACGGATACGCGGACCTGGCGGTCGGCGTGCCGCAGGAGGACGTCGACGGAAAGGCCGACCAGGGCGGCGTCCACTTCTTCCGCGGCGGCTCGGGCGGACTCAGCGGCGCCCGCGCCTCCTGGATCCCCCAGACGGTGACCGGCCCCGCCGACGAGTCCGCCTACTTCGGAGCCTCCCTGCGCCTGCGCGACCTCACCGCCGACGGGCGGGCCGACCTGGCGCTCGGCGCGGACAACGCCATCGTGCTGCGCGGCACGAACACGGTCCCGACGACCGACCGTGCCATCCCGCTGCCCGAGTTCGGCGGCGGCTTCCTCGACTGACGCCGTCCACCGTCCGCCGTCCACCGTCCGCCGTCTCCGTCCTCCGTAGGACCGGCCCCGCCCCGCCCCCCTACGGAGGACGGACGAGAAGGCTGACGACCCCTTAGGGGATGTCACAGCTCGGCCGCAAAGCCGGGCCCGAACGCCGGGGTCCGGTACGTCACCGCCCGGGACCAGGTACGTTCGATGACGTGGCTGGATTCAGGATCGGACGCGGCCGGAACAACAACGGCGCTCCTCACGCGCGACCGCAACAACCCCCGCACGGGCAGCAGACGCCGCAGGGGCCGTCGTACGGCTACCCGCAGGCGCCGCAGCCGTACCCGCAGCAGCCGTCGTACGGCGGTGGCGGCGCCGGCCCCTGGCCGCACGCGAACCGCGGCCCGGGCGGACCCGGTGGCCACGGCGGTCACGGCGGTCACGGCGAGCCGGAGTACTTCGGCGACGGCGCGTACCCGCACGGCGCCCAGGGCGCCCCGCACGACCCGTACGCGGCCAACAACCCGGGCCACACCCAGGCCTTCTCGATCAACGAGGACCCCTACCACCAGGGCGACACCTACCGGGCGGGCGCGGCCCCGCCCGCCGGCCCGGTGGGCCCCCGCCTGCACTGGAAGGACCTGCTCAAGGGCATCGTCCTGTCCCCCGCCCGGACGTTCCTCCAGATGCGCGACTACACGGTGTGGGGCCCCGCCCTCGTCGTCACCTTCCTCTACGGCCTGCTCGCCGTCTTCGGCTTCGACACCGCGCGCGAGGACGCGATCGGCGCCACGCTGTCGAACGCGATCCCGATCGTCCTGACGACGGCCGTCGCGATGGTGCTCAGCTCCTTCGTCCTCGGCGTGGTCACCCACACCCTGGCCCGCCAGCTCGGCGGCGACGGCGCCTGGCAGCCCACGGTCGGCCTCTCCATGCTGATCATGTCCCTCACGGACGCGCCCCGCCTGGTCTTCGCCATGTTCGCCGGCGGCGACGCCGCCTTCGTCCAGATCCTCGGCTGGGCCACCTGGGTCGCGGCCGGCGCCCTGCTCACGGTCATGGTCGGCCGCTCCCACGACCTCCCCTGGCCGAAGGCCCTGGGCGCCTCGGCGATCCAGCTGGTCGCCCTGCTGTCGATCGTGAAGCTGGGCACGTTCTGATCCCTGCCGCGCAGGAAAGGGCTCCCCGACCGGTCCAGGTCCGGACGGGGAGCCCTTCGCGATACCCCACATGGCTGCACGACGACTCCCCACTGCCCCGGGGAAAACCCGTGACTTCGATTGTGCGCTGAGTCACTCTGATGCAGAGTCAGTTATGCCGTGCGCATGATGGAGGTGGGGGACCTCATGGAGTCTTCGATGGTCGCAGGAGCCGTACAGATCATCTCGGACCTCGCGGCGGGAGTGGCGACCGCGACGGGGGCCGAAGTCGGGCGGACGGTCTCCGCCCTCGTGCGCGAGCGGATCGGCGCGTCGCCCGAGGGGCAGGCGGCACTGCAGGCCCTGGATGAGCAGCCGCAGGACCCGCAGGCGGTGGCCGGCCTGCATGACGCGGTGCGGACCGCCGTGGCGGCGGATGCGGACTTCGCGGCCCGCCTCACGTCGGCGCTGGCGGGACCGCCTCCGGCCACGGCACCCACGCAGGTCACCAGCAGTGTGGTGATCGGCGGCGGCGCCAGAGTGAACCGCAACACGATCTCGCTCGGGCCGGTGACTTTCAGCAACAGCCCCTCCGGACGCACGGCACTGACGGTTCTGTGCGTCCTGCTGGTCGCGCTGCTGGGCCTCGCGGTGTACGGCGGGGCCCAGCTGATCACACCGGACGACTCCCCGGACGCCTCTCCGGGAACCGCACGCCAGAAACCAGGAGCCGGCAAGGACGGCGGGTCCGACAGCGGAGGGCCGGGACAGACCTCGGAGGATCCGGCGAAGGCCCCATGGGCGTCGCTGACCGACGCAGCGTCCGTGGAGCAGGTCCTGCCCGACGGGGCAAGTCTGCCGGCGGGGTGGACTCAGACGCGAGCCCCCAGCGTGGAGCGCTCAACCGCGAAAGAGGGGGGAGGCGCACCGGACTTCACCGGCCGCGTCGACTACATCCCGGGTAATGGAGGCGGAATCAAGTTCTTCGTCTACGCGTTCCCGAGCGTCGCGAAGGCACACGAGGCCTATACGGCGATGACCCCGTCGCAGAGCTCGGACACCCAGCCCCTGACGATGCCCGAAGCCGGCGACGAAAGCCTGGCGTACTCGACGACACGCCCGCAGAACACCGGGCTCGTCGACATGGACAGGACCTTCAACGTCACGATCACGCGCACGGGAACGGTGATCACCGTCATATCCAAGGTCGACAACGCCCTCACGCTCGACACCCTGACTCCGATGATGTCCGACCGCGCCCGCCGGGCCCAGACCGGCTGACAAGATCGGCGAACACACCTTGCCGCCCGGCCGCACAGGTCGCACGGGTGCGGGCGCCCGGCCTCAGCCCGCCTCTGCCGACGGCGTGATCGGCGTACCGGACTTGCGGCACGGCGGCAGCACGGACCACGGGAAGTTGATCCACTCGTCGGTGCGCTTCCAGACGTACTCGCACTTCACCAGCGACTGCGTCTTCTCGTAGATCACGGCGCTGCGCACCTCGGCGACGGCGTCGAGGCAGAAGTCGCGCACGAGCTTGAGCGTCTTGCCGGTGTCGGCGACGTCGTCCGCGATCAGCACCTTCTTGTCGGTGAAGTCGATGGCGTTGGGCACGGGCGCGAGCATGACCGGCATCTCGAGGGTCGTCCCCACCCCGGTGTAGAACTCGACGTTCACCAGATGAAGGTTCTTGCAGTCGAGGGCGTACGCGAGCCCGCCGGCGACGAAGACCCCGCCGCGCGCGATGCTCAGCACGACGTCGGGCTCGTACCCGTCGTCCGCGACGGCCTGCGCGAGCTCGCGCACGGCCACCCCGAACTGCTCGTAGGTGAGGTTCTCCCGCATGCCGCTCACACCTGCGTCCGGTGGAAGTTGAGGTAGGAGCGTGAGGCCGTCGGCCCCCGCTGCCCCTGGTACCGCGACCCGTACCGCTCGCTCCCGTACGGGTGCTCGGCCGGCGAGCTGAGCCGGAACATGCACAGCTGCCCGATCTTCATGCCGGGCCACAGCTTGATCGGGAGCGTCGCGAGGTTGCTGAGTTCGAGGGTCACGTGCCCGGAGAAGCCGGGGTCGATGAACCCGGCGGTGGAGTGGGTGACCAGCCCGAGCCGCCCGAGCGAGCTCTTGCCCTCCAGCCGCGAGGCGAGGTCGTCCGGCAGCGTGATGACCTCGTACGTACTGGCCAGCACGAACTCGCCGGGGTGGAGGATGAACGGTTCGTCCCCCTCCGGCTCCACGAGCCGGGTCAGGTCCGCCTGCTCGACGGCGGGGTCGATGTGGGGGTACCGGTGGTTCTCGAACACCCGGAAGTAGCGGTCGAGGCGTACGTCGATGCTGGACGGCTGCACCATGGCGTCGTCGTAGGGATCGATACGCACCCGTCCGGCGTCGATCTCGGCCCGGATGTCCTTGTCAGAGAGAAGCACGGGCCCGAGGATACGCAAGGCGCGCGGAACGGCCACAATCGGCCGCCCCGCGCGCCCTCGCTGTTACCGGTGTTACTGCTTCTGAAGACTCACCGGCACGACACTGCGAAGCCGCGCACAGCGCGGACACCGCAGGAGCCGGCCGGGGCCGAGCCGCTCGGCCTTCTGCATCGGAAACGAGGCGGTGGTGAACACGTGCCCATCGGCACAGCGGACGACGGTGCGCTCCATCAAGTCCAAGAGTCCCTTCCCCAAGAGGCCGCGTCTGGCCGGGTCCGGCCGACTACCCTGACGACAAAAGCCACATTACGGGATCAAAGGAACGGCCTTCCAGGCGGCACCCCGCCCCTTCACCGTACGCCCCAACTCCTGCCCCCCGCAGCCGCATCCATCCCCTGAAACAGCATCGGGCCCCCGGCCTTGAACACCGGGGGCCCGACATGGGGTAGAGTGACCGAGCATCCGGACACCGCTCAGGGCGGGGCCTCCGGATCACGCGGGTGTAGTTTAATGGTAGAACATCAGCTTCCCAAGCTGAGAGCGCGAGTTCGATTCTCGTCACCCGCTCCATGCGAAACCCCCAGGTCATCGACCCGGGGGTTCTTTGTTGTCCAGACCGGTGAGCGGGTGCCGCACCACAACCGCACCATTAGCTTTCCGGTGGCTCCTCCTTGTGGTGCGCACGACCGTCGGTGTGGTGCTTCGCACGCTCGGCGCGTACGAGGTCGTCGAGCCCGGCGGCGACCTCCCGTTGCCGGTCCTCGTCGGAGTGCTGGTAGATCAGCGCCGCCTTCTCGGAGGACTGGCCGGCGCGCACCATCGTGTCCCGGAGGGTGGCACCCGAACGGGTCGACAGGGTGTGTCCGGTGTGGCGGAGGTCGTAGAAGCGGAAGCCGTCCGGGAGACCGGCGACCTCACGGGCCCGCCGCCACTTCCGCCCGAAGGTCGTACGCCGGAAAGCCGCTCCCTTCTCCCCCACGAAGACCAACCCGTCCGGGCCCTTCTCGGCGAACCAGTCGAGGTGCCGCCTCACCTCCTTACGGAGGAAGGGCGGGAGGACGACCACGCGAGCACCCGCATCGGACTTGGTCGGCCCGGGGGCCCGCCTGCCGTTGGTCCGCTCCGGCTCGGCGACCCGCACGCGGATCACGAGGTTGTCGACGTCGACGTCCCGACGGCGGAGGCCGGCCAACTCCTCCGGCCGCATCGGACCGTAGGCGCCGAGGTAGACCATGAGCCGCCAGCGGATACCGATAGCGTCGGCGAGCGCGTCGACCTGGGCGACGGTGACGATGCGCCGTTCCGCCGCCGACTCCTTGCCCGCCCCTTTGATCCGGCACGGGTTGCGCGTGATCAGGTCGTCGTCGACGGCTGTCTCAAGGATGCCCTTGAGGAGGCGGTACGCCTTGGCGACGGTGGTCTTGGCCCGGGTGGCGCGGAGCCGTTCGGCGCGCCACTCACGCACGCGCGGAGCCGTGATCTCGTCCAGGTCGAGCCCGCCGAACGCCGGGAGGATGTACAGGCGCAGCAGGTGCCGGTACAGGTCCTCGGTCCGAACGGCCAGCTCCCGTTCCTCGACCCACTTCTCGGCGTAGACACCGAAGTTGACGGACCCGGCGTCGGGAGCGCGCCAGTCCCCGCGGCTGAGGTCCGCCTCGACCTGGGACAGCCAGATCTCGGCGTCCTTCTTGGTCTCGAAGGTCTCGTCCGCCCGGATGCGCTCACCATCGGGCCCGAGGTACGAAGCCGTCCACCGGCCGGACCGGTACTGCCGCACCGCACCGAAGCGCCGGCGCCTGCCCTTCTTGTTGGCCATCAGGCGGCCCTCCGCAGTCCGGCGCGGCGGAGCCTCACCGGTTCCACGGTGTGGGCGGCGAGGTAGTCGCGAACGGCGCTCTCGGGGATGCGGACGTGTCGGCCGACCTTCACGTACCGGATGCGCCGCTCCTCGATGAGCCGCCGCGCGAAGCGGACGCCCGTGCCGAGGCGTTCGGCGACCTGGTTCACGGTGAGGAGTCGCTCCATGGTCACCACTCCCCCTCGGTCCCGGCTTGGTCGCGTAGTGCTTCGCGGGCGGTCTCACGGTTGAGCCGGATGTCCCGGGCGATGGTGGCGGCGAGGGCGGATTCACCGGGGGTGTGGCCGTGGCCGGCGTACTGCCAGTCCGCCAGGACGAGGACGGTGTCCGGCTCGCGGTCGTCCAGGCCGAGGGCCCCGGCGTCCTGTGCGGCGCGGTAGTCGGCGCGTGCCTGGCGGAGTGCGCCGAGGGTGGTGGAGTAGTGGCGGGACTTCGAGGAGAAGTGGCCGCGGAAGCCGAGCATGTGAGCCCAGGCCCACAGCCGCCGGTCCGGATACAGCGGGTCGAGGTCTCGGCAGGCGGTGATGAGGCGGCGGGTGTGGTCGGGCACGCCGTGGCGGTCGAGCTCGGAGATCTCCCCGATGCGGCGGTCGAGGGTGCCGGTGTTCTCCGCTGCCTTGGTGGAGTACTTGGCGACGTAGGAGGCGACGGCCTGTTCGGTGATGTCGGAGCCGTCCCCGAACGCCTTCACCGGCCGGACGTCGAGCTGTGTGCCCCAGCGGAAGGACCGGTTCGGTTGGTCCCCGGCGGCCGGGACGGAGACCGATGTGTAGGAGTGTGCCGCAGCCGCACCGATCGCGTCGGCGAGGACACCGACCGTGGCCCACGCGGGCGGCGGTGTTCCAGGACCCTCCGGCCCGTCCAGCCGGATCACCGCATGGAAGTGCAGGGCACCCCGCTTCTGGAATTCGGCGACCTTGCCGTACGAGAGGCGGACGTGATCGGCGAGTTCCCGGCGAGGAAGGCCGCCGCGGGCGGCGAGTTCGCGGCGGAGCCGGGTGGTGAAGCGTTGCCAGAGCTGCCCGGCGTGGTTGTTGAAGAGGACGGCGCCCGCGTAGTCGTACGTCGCCGGGTCGAGGGCGGTGCCCAGTTCGGGTGCGTCGGAAGCGTGGCGGGTGCCGCAGCGGCAGACGCCGTGATCGGGCCGGTTGTGGACCGGGCCGAACGAGGGCGCGGTGAGCGTGGCGAAGACGCGCGGGTGATCGCGGACGGTGGCGGGGATGTCGCGGCGGTCGTCACCGGCGAGGCCGGCGCGGATGAGGTGATAGGTGTCGCCCGCGTAGGTCCAGGCGCAGGCCGGGCAGCGGGAGGCGCGGCGGTTGCCGCAGGCGAGGCGGAGGCGTCCGCCGGGTTCATCGGCGGTGGTGTAGTGGTGCAGGGTCTCGCCGGTGGTCTTGTCCTTGTGGAGGGTCCAGCCGGTGAGGTGGATGGGGTCGGAGCAGCCGCCGGTGCGGCGGATCTGTTCTTCCCATCGGGTGTAGTCGTCGGCCGAGGCCACCCGCAGCAAATCGCCGAGGACGACCGGGTCGAGCAGAGGCTCAGGCGCGAGTGAGGCGCGATGCGCCATGCTGGGTGCTTCCTTCCGGTTGAGAGATCGGACAGGGACGGCTCCCGGGCGGCGGATGCTTGGCGGTATCGAGGCCGCCCGGGGGCCGGTCAGCGACGCTTGGCGTCGGCGTTGACGAGCGAGCGGATCACCAGGGCGCAGACGGCGACCGAGGCGCCCGTGATGGCGACGGCCAGGAGCATGGAGACCAGGACGGCGCCGACGACCAGGACGACGGCCGTGCCGCCGCCGACGAGGGCGAGCGCGGTGCCGGGGGTGAGCTGGACCGTAGGCCGGGACGGAACCGGGACCGTGGCGACGGGAGCCGGCGGGGTCGAGGTTGGCGGGATGATCGTGGTCGGCTCGACGACGGGCGGGGTGACGGAGCCAGTGGGCTGGGGCATGGTCGGGAGCTTGGGCCGGAACATGAGCGGATCTCCTTACTTGACGGCGGTGTCGATGACCGGGGCAAGCACGCTGTCAGCGAGGAGGAAGCCGCCGATGAGGAGCACGGCGATCAGCCACCACGGCGGGCGGACGAGCTTGACGCCGAGCCAGCCGACGACGATCAGGGCGAACCAGAGCGGGACATCCATGGCGGTGGCCTCCTAGCGGACGCGGCAGCGGTGGGTGCGGGCGGCGAGCTGGGCGGCGGACTGGCTGGAGTAGTCGGCGGACCAGCCGCAGCCGTCGTTGCTGCACACGGCGGCGTGCTTGGTGGTGCCGTGGCGGTCGCGGTGGGTGCCGATCTGCACCGGTCCGATCCGCATCACGGAGTGGAAGAAGTCGCGGGCGGGCATATCAGTCGGTCTCCGTTCGGGTCAGGTTCGGGTCGGGGAAGGCAGCGCGGATACCGGCGGCGGTGGCCGGGTCGGCGGTGAGGCGGGCGGCCTCCTCGGCGAGCAGGTGGGCGAGGAAGGGCCTGTTGGTGGCGGCCATCTCGCGGGCGGCGTCGAGGTGGTCGGCGGCGGTCAGGTCGGCCGGGTCGACGAGCACGAGGTGTCTCCCTTCAGGTCAGGCGAGTTGGGCGGCGATGGCGTCGGCCAGGTGCGGCGGGACGCCGAGGCGGGCGCGCAGGGTGTCGGTGTCGATCCGGGCACCGGTCCGCTCCTCGTGGTCGGCCGCGACCTTGCGGGCGTGGTCCACCAGCGCGGCCGGGACCGGAACGGCCGGCGGCGCCGGAGCGGAGTGGACGGGCGGGAGGGACAGGGCAGCGTCGGCGGAGTCGACCGGGGCCGGTTCCGGCTCAGCAGCGGAGGCCGGTTCGGGGTCCGGCACCGGCGCAGGGCCCGGCGAAGCCGAGGTGTGGCCCGCGGACGAGTGGGCGAGGAGAGTGCCGCCCATGAAGGCCAGGGCAGGCCAGGCGGCGACCAGGATGCTCAGCCAGGCGGGAACGTCGTCCAGGTCGAGAAGCCCGGCGGTGGCGACATTGGCGCCGAGCGAGGCGACCAGGGCGATCAGGAACCAGCACCAGGCCAGCCGGGACGGCCCGTCCGTGCGCAGCCGACGCCAGGCGGCGACGAGGAGCAGGTCTACGGAGACCGGATAGGCCCAGGCCTTCCAGCCATCCTGCCCAGCGGCGGCGGCGAGGTCGTGGAGATGGGCGAAGGACAGTGCCCCGGCGATGACGGCCTGAACGAGCACGGCGTCCACGCGGAGGGCGGGGCGGGTCATGACAGCTCCTCCTGTGATCAGGCATGGCGGTGGTAGGGACACGGCGCGAAGAACGGTCGCGCCGACCGTGGGATGTGGAGAGATCAGGCGGTGGCGGGGGCCGTCTTGGACAGCGGCACACGCGCCGAGGGCACGGAGGCGACCGAGGGCCGGAAGGCCGCCAGGGCGGGAAGATCCGGGGTGCGGTCGGCGTACTTGTTGCAGGTGTTCACGGCTTGCCGAAGTGAGGTGTGCGGGGCGCGGATGCGGTGCCAACCGCCGGTGGAGTCCCCGGCGATGGCGAGCCCGCGAGTCTCGGCGGGGATCTGGATGGCGGCCAGGACAGCATCCGGGGCGATGTCGCCGAAGGCCATGTTCGCCGAGGTTTCGTCGTTGACGCGGTGGGCGGTGCGGCCGGTGAGCTGGGCGCGCAGCATCGTGATGCCCTTGCCGAGTTCGGAGCCGAAGCGCTGCCCGCAGATCTCCAGATAGATGCCGGCCGCACGGCCGAGCTGGGCGAGGCGGACCAGGGCGGTGATGATCCGGTCCCGGCGCTTCTCCTCTTCCTTGCTCGCGAAGAGAGCGAGTTCGGCGACCTCGTCGACCAGGACGACGACCGGCACCGGCCGCAGGTTTTCGGGCAGGTCCCATATGTCGGCGGCGATCTCCGCATCCGGCACAGCGACGCTGACACGCTGCTCGGCCCGGATGAGCTGATACACGTCCCCCATGTGGGACACCAGCGCCTCCAGGAGCTCCAGCGCGGTGTCAGGGTTGTCCGCGAGCGCGGAGAACCGGCGCGCCAGCGGGAACAGCTCCACCCCTTGCTTGCAGTCGATGCCGACGAGGGCGACGTGCTGCGGAGCAAGGCCGGCGACGAGGTTGCGCTGATAGACGGACTTGCCGGACTCCGTGGCGCCGAGGGTCAGGCCGTGCGGGACGGCACGGTAGTCGCGGTAGTGGACCGAGCCGTCCTCCCGCAGTGCGACCGGGACCCGCATCGGGCGGGTGTCCGTCTTGGCAGGCATCTGCACCCGCTTGAGTACGTCGTAGCCGGTCATCCGGATCTCGACCACGCCCGAACGCAGCTCACGGGAGGTCACGCCGTACATGCCGAAGGAGTGGCGCAGCCGGTCCGAGGCGGCGGCGACGTCGAAAGCGTCTTGTCCGGGCCGGAGTTTGAGCCGGAGGACCATTCCGGTGCGGGTGGGCCGTACCCGCAGGATGCGCGGTGCGCGGGACTCTGGCGCCGGGCGGTTGGTCATCCGAGCCAGCGTCAGACGCCAGCGCGAGGGCGGGACCGTCAGGCCGCAAGCGTCCATGACCGAGCCGTACCGGACCAGGACCCGCAGAACCGCGAGGGTGACCCCGAAGGTCAGCCAGTACCAGGCGGGGCGCCGCCACCGCAGGAGACCCGCAGCGGCGACGACCACCAGCAGTAAGACCGTCGGCCACGTCACGGCTCAGGCCGCCTTCGAGGCCGAGTCGACGTCGACCAGCGAGGTGACGGCGACCGCGCGGAAGGCGATCCCGTGCCGCTTCTGGCCGTTGAACTCGTTCTCCCACGGTCGGGCGACCAGGCCGGTGAGCGCCACCGGGGTACCCATGGCCAGCTCACCGGAGAAGCCGGTCTCCGGGACGGTGATGGACAGGATCTCCACCTCGTCGTTGGCCGCGAACATCACGTCGACCGTCATCAACTTGACGCCGGTCTCCATGTCGGTGGCGATCTCACCGGTACGGCGGTCACGGACCTTGGGCTGTGGGGCCTTGGCGACCATCACGGTGGCACCGGACGTCTCCACGGGAATCTGACGCACAGCAGATCACTCCTCTACAGATGTCGAACTCCGCCACTCATGTACATGAGTGATGGGAAGAAGAGTGCCTGACTCCTATACATGAGTCAACCCGCCGCGGCTAAGAAGTCACGACGGATCGCAAGGAGTTGAGCAGGCGTCAGTCGGCGGCAGGGATCCGGTACTCGAAAACGAACTGGTCAGCAGCCATGAGCGTGTCGCAGACTTCGACCACGAGCCCCGCAGTCGTGCGAGCCTCACGGATCAGGTGAACCACCGGCGCACCGGGGCTGAGCGCCAGCTCGGACGCCTCCACCTTGGAGGCCGGCCGCGCTTGCAGCGTCTCGACGAACTCGGCGAACTCGTGCCCGTGGTCTTCGAGTCGGGCGTAGATGCCACCGCCGCCGGGGTTCTCGGCGAACAGCTCCGGGATCTCCTTGACGACGTCCCACGGGAGGTACGAGGAGGCGGTCTCGACCGGGGTGCCGTTGCGGAAGTAGAGACGCCGACGTGCGAGCACCTGAGTGCCAGCGGGGACGCCCAGTCGCCGGGCGGCATCCTCGGGGGCCTCCATGGGCCCGATGTAGAGGACGCTCACCTTGGCCGTGGCGCCGGACTGCGCGGACTCCGCGAGGTACGCGGCCTTACCTCCCTGCCGATGGGACCGCCGGAAGCGATCCGACGACCGATGCCGCACCGGCGGCCGGTCCTTCACGATCGACCCCTTGCCGTGCCGAGTCTCGACGAGCCCGCTCGCCCGCACCTCGACCATGGCCTTGCGGATCGTGCCGCCCGAGACGCCGTAACGCTCCACCAGCTCCGACTCACTCGGCACCATGTCGCCGGGCTTGAGCACACCGGCCCGGATCTGCCGCACGATCTCATCGGCGATCTGCACGTACCGAGGCCCCGACCTGCCCCCCTCTACCGCAGTTCCCATAGTCGTTCTCCGCCTCCTATGCTCCTGTACATGAGTCAATCACAGGAAGCAACGCCCTCACCCCTGCACTCCGTCTCCGTCGCCGGAGTAGTGGTGCGCGAGGACGGGCGCCTCCTGGCCATCCGCCGGGCCGACAACGGCACATGGGAACTCCCCGGCGGCGTGCTCGAACTCGACGAGACCCCGGAGGCCGGCGTAGCCCGCGAGGTCCTGGAGGAGACCGGCATCCACGTCGAGGTGGATGAACTCACCGGCGTCTACAAGAACACAACCCGCGGCATCGTCGCCCTGGTCTTCCGCTGCAAGCCCTCCGGCGGCACTGAGCGCACATCGAGCGAGTCGACGGCCGTCTCCTGGCTCACACCCGACGAGGTCAGCGAGCGCATGGCCGAGGTCTACGCGATCAGGCTCTTGGACGCCTTGGACGGCAACGGCCCCCACGTACGGAGCCACGACGGCAAACAGCTCATCCCAGCGGGATAAGACTTTCCCTACTTCATCAAGCCCGCGCACGGCGCGGGCGCGCGCCGCCTCTGCGGCGCGGCCTGCCTCCTGTCTCCGCCCCGGCTGGCCGCGCCCGGCGGCGCGCTGCGTGCAGAGGTGGGGAAACCCTCCGTGGCTGAGGCCGGTCGGCTCCACGGCTTTAGGCAGCCAATTTGGCGCGAGCCTCGAAGATCATGGCCCAAGATCGGGCACTAACGGGCAGGCTCACAAACCTGCCCGATCCGCGGGCCAGCGTAATGGGCCATGATCACTCGCGCCAAATCAGCTCCAGCCCAAAGCCGTTCCGCCGACCTCAATCCACGTGCCAACCTGAAGATATAACGGCATTAGATCTCCAGATCTTCAATGTGTTCGCGTGTATGTAGCGTGTCCGGATGATCTTCCCCTAGCAGGCGAACTTGATCAAGGTGCACTTGCTTGAACGCCTCCAAAGCTTTTTCCCGCTCTCCCATAAAATGCAAGTGGTAAGCCAGGTAGTCCCGAGCCTTCAATGTGCGGGGGTCGTCGGATCCGTGAATTCTCTCCCTGTCGCGAGCGAGCCTTTGATAGGACGAGAGTGCCCCTCGGAGGTCTCCGGTATTACGCAACGCTGAAGCGAGCAGCATCACCATTCTGACGGTCATCAGGTGATCAGGACCCAGAATATGCTCGCAATCCTTAAGCAACGTCTCATACTCGCGAGCTGCTTCTTGCCAATTACCTGACCGGCCCTTCCAATGCGCGACCAATCCTCTGGCGTCCAGAGTTTCCGGATGCTCAGGGCCTAGCTCGGAAAGATGCTTTTCGTACACATCTCGAGCGATCTCAAGAGCGCGACTTGGGTCGCTGGCGACTCCAATATAGTCGGCAAGGTCGGACTGAAGATCTAGCACTCTCGGGTGACTTTCCCCGAAGGCTGCCTGCTCGTCTTGCAGCAGTGACTGGACAGTCTCGATAGCCACTTTGTAACGTTCATCCTCGGCGTACCATTGCGCGAGGTGACGGCGAACCGAAAACGTCTCCTCGTGGTGTTCTCCGTACTGTCGCGTAATCTGACGTAACACACCTTCCAAGATTTCGATTGCTGTGGTTACGTCACCAGAAGCACCAATCTCGTCCGCGAGGTGAGTTTGAGTGTGCCAGGTGTGCCTGTGATCTCTACCGTGAACTCGCAGTTCGTCTTCCAGTAGTTCCTCGCAGGTGGCAATTGCTCCAGGGATGTCACCGGCACGACTCCGCGCCACCACTAGACGACGGCGTGTGTCAAATGTGTACTCGTGATCAGGACCGTTAACTCGAATTCTCTCCATCAAGAGCTTCTCGAATTCGCGCACTGAACCCTTCGCGTCACCGGCGCGTCCTAGGCATTCGGCCAAGGAGCTCCAGATATGCAGAACCCATCCGTCATCCTTGCCGCGATGTTCCAACTCGTCATTGAGGACTTCTCGATATTCTCTCAATGCCTTCGTGGTCTGCCCCGCCTCTTCGAGAGCATCACCCAGTGACACCCTCAGGAAGGTGAGGTCGGGACGAGATGGATCAATCGCTGTAACAGCAGACCGAAGTATCTCAAAGTGATCCACCGCAGCTGACGCCAGGCCGGCCGCGATGAGGCTTTCGCCATGCCTGCAGAGCAGCTCGTGACAGTAATCAGACAGCAATCGAGGGAGAAAATTATCGCGCATGAACTCCGCGTTCGTCCTCAAGGCTCGTATGTAGTCCGACTGAAGTGGACTCTCTGGCCATGCCTCGAGTAGGCTGTCTGCGGCCGCTTGGATAGTGGTGTGGTAGGTTTCTTCGCTCAATGTTTCCACGACTGCCCGCTGCACCAGTGCGTGCACCGACACCTCCGAACCGGGCAATGCCGCAGAGTTATCATCCAGCAGGCTGAGTCTGTGGAGATTACGCAGTGCAGCCTTTACGTGAGCCTCTGTTAGATGCTCTTCTGTCATCCCATCTATAAAACTGCGTAGGTATTCCCGTACGGCGGATGTTGCGAAGACCCGCCTTGGGATACCGTTAGGGCTAAGGACGGCGGCGATCTGGAGCAGTGGGCGAGCAACGCCATGCGGCGTAAGTGAGTTCGCCTGTTCCATGGAAAGTGACCAAGTAGCCGTCACTATGTCACTATGATCGTCTGGCAGGCTTTCCTGGTCTGGCAAAATCTCCCTTAGTGTGCGGCGTCTATCAGCGAGCAGCTCTCGGTATTGCGAACATTCCAGACCCGAATCGATCAAGTAAGCAGCGGACTGAGCCAGCGCTAGTGGTAAATGATCCAAGTCATCCGCAAGGTTCAGCAACTCCTGAGGGCTTTCGATGATTCCGCAAACTGAGAGTTTTTCAGTTAGATAGCTCACGGAATCGTCCGCACGGAAGATATCTACGGGAATGCGGCGCCATCGCGCGGCAGAGAGTGCTGCGTCTCTCCGGCGAGTTGTCACCAAAACCCTACCGCTTTTGCTTGAAGGGGGCCAAAGTCCCTTGAGGGTAGAGGGTGTGGTTAGGTCATCCAGTACGACCAACCACTTTTTATCCGTGGTATGAGCCCAGGCCAGGAAGCGGGCGGAGGCACCTTCTGCGTCACTGGCATCAGCACCCGTCAGAGCATGGATCGCCTCAGCGTAAGAATACTGTACCGAATCTCTACTGCTGGCTGAGGCCCATACAACCACATCGACTGATCGCTCATTTAAGCGTTCCCTGACGTAGCGTGCGGCAATTTGAGTTTTGCCTACCCCGCCTCCCCCGATCAAAAAGCAGGCTTCGGGTACCGCGTCTGCTGATGCAAGTTCTAGGGCTAGACGCTCACTCTCTTTCCGTTCCTGGAAACAGTCAGCTTCTCTGGGAGGGCTGCCAATCAGGATCGCGGAATTGTCCGCTTCCGTTGACGACGAGGACATGACCAACTGGCCAATGTATCCAGCCGCTAGCCCGCCATTACTTGCGAGCACGGACGTCTCTGCTGCGACCTGCGGGCTTTGTGAATTGCCGGAAGCGGTCAGCCCTGGCCTGCCTCCGGCAAGGGAGGGTTTGCAAAGCTCAGGCCGCCCTCTACATTCAATACTCCGCCAGCCACGGACCCGTGCTCTGCCTGCACATGAAGATCTCCGCCAACCGCCAACCCTCGGTCACCCGCCCACGTGTTGCCCTGACCGAGGGCACCCAGCGCAGCAATGTCTCGCAGTGCCTGTGTGGCGTTCTCCTGGTCCTCCTCAGGAAGATCTTCGAGGAAGTCTTCGAATCGAGTTCGCCAGGCGTCCACGAGGCGCGCTTGTGTGGCCTCGTCGGGCCGATGGCCTTCTTGGAGCTCAGCCAGAGTGCGGTCCAACCTGGCCAGCACGGTCTGTTCTGTTACATCATCCCGACCCAACAGTGCAGCCACTCGGCTCCGTACAACCATCCAGACGTCTGTCCCGGCCGCCTGTACTACAGCCGTCCCGCCCGCTGCGGCCATGGCTGTCAGAGCCTCGTTCAGCATTCCAACCCCCTGGTTTGATGCCTGAGACAAATCACCATAGAGCAAAGGCCCACCAGATCTGGATCGAAGTTGACAACAGCACCTGGCTCGGTCGTCTGGCGCGCCGCCCAAAACCACCAGGTCAAGGTCCGGCTCGATGAGTGGCTGGCGGCCGACGAGTGATCTTCGCTGGGCCGTCTCTGGGCCGTCTCTGGGCCGTCCGAGGCCGCTCAGTGGCGACCGGTGACGACTACTAACGACAGTCGTAGGCGGCGACAGCCGCAGGTCACCCGATTGGATCTGCGACACTGGTTGAGCCATGCCTAAGCCCGGAGAACTCAACTCCTCAGCTATGGGCTCAGGCACCGTCATGACGCGCCGGCCATCGTGGCGTGCTGTGGTCGACGGACGCTGCCAGCGTGGTGGAGGCCGGTAGGGGTGCAGCGAGGCACACGCGTACATGGTCGCTCGGCGCACCCGCCGTCGTGGCTGACTGTCGTCGGCTGGGGTTCGTGCCACAACCGTGCCAGATGCAGGGGTCAGCCACGGTCAACACCGGTGCCTGGCAGTCGAGTAGCCGCCCGCTTCCTCGGTCGGCGAAACCGCAGCTCAACCCGCAGATCACCCAGCCTCTCTCCTAAAGCGGGTGTCGAGGGCCGAACCTCAGCCGACCACCGAGCCTTCCGACCAGCCACTGATTCTCGATGGACCTTCAGCCAGCGGTTCGAGACGAAGAAGCGCGCGGCCGGCGCTGGCAGGTCTCGCTCTTGGCCATCGACGAAGCCCGGCCGTCGGTTAGGTCCCGGGCTGTTCCCGGGCCGCCCCCAGACAGAACCGGGGATGCAGCTGCACTACAGAGCTGGGCACCTCGGATGCCGACCGCGCGCCCGTGACCCTAGCCGTAGCCACTGACAACGGCCTGCTCCTGAGAAGCCAGAGGGTGTCAGCGCCGGGCCGTCTCTAGGCCGTCCCAGGTCGCTCGACAGTGGTCAATGACGACCACCAGGCGCACGCGCCAATTGCCCCTGACCAGTAAAAACCCAGCTCATCAAGATCTCCGACAAGACCCAGGGCAAGAAGACACCTGTGTGCGAAGGGCCTTGACCACGTGTGGCCGCGCAGGTCACGAACAGCTGTCCAACAGCACAGCGTGTGCATCATGAGGCATGGGGATTGATCTGGAGCTGCACTCATCACGGCCGGCGCGCAAGAACTGGCGCGCGACGCTCTTGCAGAGTTCCTACGGGCATGGCGACGCTCTGGCCGATGCGCTCGGCTCGCTTCAGCTCCTCGGCGTACCCGGGAGGCTAACTGCCGTCGATCTGTACGGGGACACGTTGATGAACGAGCAGGAGGCCGCAGCCGCCGTCCGTGAGATTGGCAATCTGAAGCAGAGATGCAGTGACGAGCGTCAGCTCGCCGCATTGGACGACCTCGCGAGGATGCTGGGTGAGTGCGCAGCCACTCCAGGCAGTTACCTGTGGTTCGCGGGCGACTGAAGCTCTCATAGCGCCTGCTGGGTGAGTGTCTAACTGCGTGACAACGCCGACGAACAACGGCGGACGAGCGCGGACGGCTGCGGACCATCAGCCCAGGTGAAGGGCACGCCCTCCCAAGGCAGAGCCCCCGTCCGAGTTGCTTCGGGACGAAGAGGTCGTCTCTCCCAGGCTGGTAGGGCGCGCAAAGCCGGGCCGTCCCGGGCCGTCCAAAGCCAGCCGACGTCGACCAGCAACGACAGAAGCCCACGGCATCTGATCTGGTCAGAGCCGTGGGCTTCTTCAGTTCCGCTGGTCAGCCAGACCGGCTATCCAGGCGGTGACCGCGGCTGGTCGCAACGCGGAGCGTGTCCCGCAGAGCTCCAGTCAGGTCCTTCGTCAGGAGTCGCAGGTCGTCCGGGTCCGTATCGGCCTCGGCGAGCATGTCCAACGCCTGGTCCAGGAGTTCGGTCGCCATGCCGAGTTGTACTGACTCGAGGTTGTCGGCCAGGCGGGACATGTGGCCGCCATTGTCATCAGTGCTGAGGAAGCACGGCTTGCCCTCGGGTCCCGTCCAGGGGAGGAGCCGTAGTTCGTTCGACATCGTCATCCTTCCGCCGCCCTCTCATCGATCACGTAGTGAGTGGTGAACACCGCGTCGGCGCGGTCTCCCGGCAGCACCAGGAGAGCCGCCTCGACCACACGTCCAGCGGTATCGGCCGTCTGGCGGGTGACGGCGAGAACGGTCAGGGCCGAGCTGATCCGAAGGGTGGATGCCTCCTCCGGTGTGGGGAGGCGGACGCTGATCTCCTCCCGGACTTCAGCCAGCGGCGGGCGGAGTTCCATCAGTCGCGTCACCACCGCCTCGTACGGGAGCGACTCGCGGAGCACGGCGGCCGGCGCCAGGTCGCAAGGGACGTAGATGCGAGCCAGGCTGTGGGGCCTGTCGCCCTCATGGCCGAGACAGAGGATTTCGGTCAGAGGGCTGCCGGTCGGCATCTTCAGCAGGGCCGCCAGGTGCCCGTGGGCTCGAACCCTGGTGGTGTGGACGGTGATGTTCAGAGGTGCGAGATCCGCGTTGTGTGTGTCGGGGGTTCGGCCTCCTCCCACGTACGTGATCTTGCGGAGCGGGCGGCGAACGAAGTTCCCTTTGCCGTGAATTTTCTCGACGAGGCCTTCCGCCTGGAGTACGGCGAGGGCATTCCGCAGCGTCGGTGTGCTGACCATGTATTGCGCGGCCAAGTGCGCCTCAGAAGGCAGGCGTTCACCGGGCTTGAGCCGACCGGTGACGATCCGCTCCCGGAGGTCATCGGCGATGGCGTCGCGACGCGAGGGCACGGGCGGGATCACCGCCTCTCACTCGCACGAGCCGCAGGGCGACGAGCCGGGTCCCCGTGTGGATGGTCAGCAATTCGCCCGAGTCGAAGACGAGTCGTTTGGCTCCGCCGGGCAGTTGGAAGAGGTCAGTCACCCGGCACTGCTGGCCCCCGACCTGGATGATGTCGCCGCGCTGCACGCTGGCGGAGGTGATCTCGACAGGAGAGAGCACCGCGCCACTAAGTGCCGTTCCCCTCACCGTGCCGCCTCCGGCGGTGCGGGGCAATTGGCGATGGTGTGGCACGAGCAGGTGCAGGCTTCGTAGATCACCGGCACGTCAACCGGGGCGGTGGCCGGGGGCGACTCCGCACAGGCGTGGTGCGTACCGATCCGGCAGGAGGTCGACCGGAAGGAGTCGGGCCCTGTCTGGGCGGTGTGGGGCTGTTGGCGGGAAGGCATCAGCGGTCACCTGCCGAGGCGTGCCGAGGACCGGCGAGCGGAGCGCAGTTCACAGCCGCTGAGCGGTGCCGTGCGCGCGCCTCACTGGCGAGTACATACGGGCGGACGAGCGCCGTCTCCTCGCCCACGAGAACGCCCGTGTGCTCGCGGTGCCGACGCAGCAACAGCACCGCCCCGTAAGCGACGTCCGGGGAAACGGCCACCGGCCGCACGGGCGTTACAGGGCGGCGGTGCCGGCCTTTGTGGAAGTACCGCTCCCTGAGGTTCGAGACGGTACGACGGATACGATTGAGCACGCTGTTCAGCTCCTGTCGCTGATGGCCCGGTCCCCCGACATCGCCCGTCGCGGGGACCTTTTGCGTACGACCGCCCAGAGGGTGCGGTCGTTCGAACTGGTGGCGAGGAGGCCGAAGCGGTCGGCATCGGCCACCGCTTCCAGGACCTCCCGCCATGACTCGGCAGAGAGTGGTTCCGGCACCTCCGCCTCGATGGCCGTGCAGTCGTCGCGCTCCTCCACGCGCGTGGCGAGCCCGACGGCCGATAACCGGGCCGCGATGGCCTCCGCGCGCACTGTGGAAGCAGGCACAGGGCAGCCCTCCGGTTAGCGGCGATCACGTTGAGTGAAGCTAGTTAACTAGATTAGAGCTAGTGGACTAGATTTTCCATATGCCTGAGCAACCGCCCTACCTCCGCATCGCCGACGAGCTTCGGCGGCGGATCGCGGAGCACGAGTGGGAGCCGGGGGACCGGCTTCCCTCCCGCGCCCAGATCGGCCAGGAGTACGGCGTCGGCGACAACGTGGTGCGCCGGGCACAGGAGTTGCTGATCTCCCAAGGTGTGCTGGAAGGCCGCGCCGGTTCCGGCACCTACGTCGCCGAGCCACGGCAACGCGTACGGGTGGTCAGGTCATCGGCGCGTGAGCAGCCCAGCAGCTCACCGTTCCGCGCGGACATGAAGGCCGTGGGCAGGCAAGGCGACTGGGAGAGCCGGACCGAGGCCAAGGTTCCGGCACCGGCGGAGGTCGCGGCGCGGCTCGGTATCGCCGAAGGCGAGCTGTGCGTGCGGACGGCGTACGAGTTCCTCGCCGACGGCAGGCCGGTGCAGCTGTCGACGAGCTGGGAGCCGTACGACCTCACCGGCGGCACACTCGTCGTCCTCCCTGAGGGAGGACCGCACGCCGGGGCAGGGGTGGTGAACCGCATGGCGGAGATCGGCGTCACCGTCACCCACGCCGTGGAGCAACCGGAGCCGAGGCAGGCGACAGCCGAGGAGGCCTCACTCCTCGGCGTCCAGAAGGGCGCGCTCGTCACGCACATCCGGCGGACGTACTACAGCGACCAGGGACGGCCCGTGGAGACCGCGGACATCGTGGTACCCGCCGCGCTCTGCGAGATCGTCTACGAGATTCCGATCAGTCGCCAGCCGCGCACCACAAGCGCACCAGACGGAGCGGGGAACAGCGGGGAACCACGGTGAAAGCCGCCGAGGCCGACGAGGCGGCATCCGTACCGTTCGTGCAGGTCAGCGGCCGATCCGGCCGCGAATGATCGCAGCTTCCCAAGCTGAGAGCGCGAGTTCGATTCTCGTCACCCGCTCCATGAAGAAGGCCCAGGTCATCGACCTGGGCCTTCTTGCTGTCCGTCGTCAGTCGTCGGAGTGGTTTCGTCTCCTCGGACACCGCGCCCCGGGGCTCGGTGTCCGAGGAGACGAACTACGGCTCAGAACACGCCCTTGTAGCCCTGCCAGCCCGTGGCGATCTTCGTACGGCTGCCGAAGGAGCCCTTGCCGGTGCCGTTGGAGCGCCACAGGTTGCCGGCGGTGTCGCGGGCCACGAGGTCGGCCTTGCCGTCGCCGGTGATGTCGCCCACGCCCACCAGCACGTTGTACGACGAGCCCCAGTCGTTGAACAGCTTGACCCGGCTCTTGAACGCGCCCGTCCCGGTGCCGTCGTACCGCCACAGTTCGTTCGACTTGTCCTGCGCCAACAGATCGCCGCGGCCGTCGCCGTTCAGGTCACCGGCGCCAAGGATCTTCTTGTAGCCCGTCCACTTGGACGCGATCTTCACCCGCGCCGAGAGCTTCCCCGTGCTCGTCGCCTTGTAGAGGTAGACGTCCCCGGTCGAGGACTGACGGGCGATCAAGTCCGCTCGGCCGTCACCGCTGATGTCCCCCGGCGAGGTCAGCACGTCGTACTGGTTCCAGCCCGTGCCCAGCGAGGTGTACGCGGTCGACGGGGTCACCGCCGCCCCGCACGCGGGCCGGTAGGCGCGCAGCGTGCCGCTGCTGTGGCGGACGAGCACGTCGTTGCACCGGTCGCCGTTCAGGTCGCCGTACGGCACGAACTTCGCGCTCGTCGGCCATCCGGAGCCCGTCTTCTTGCTGGTGAAGGTCCCGGTGCCGGTGCCGTACTGGTACGTCAGTCCGCCCGAGCCGTTGAGGGTGAGCAGCTCGCCGAAGCCGTCCGAGGTGGCGAAGTCCCGCCGGACCGGGGTCGCGCCGGTGACCTTCACCGTGCCGGTCCTCGTCAGGGCCGCGCCCTGTCCGTCGGCCGGGGCTGCGGTCAGCGTCCAGGTGTACGCGCCGTTGGCGACCAGCTTGCCCGCACCGTCCTTGCCGTTCCACGACGCCGGGATCACGCCCCGTGCGGTACCGCCGGTGAGGGTGCGCACGGTCGCACCGGTGGCCTTGTTCCTGAGGACGAGGTGCCAGGAGGCAGCCGGCTTCGACAGCCACCACTTGGGGCTCCAGCTCGCGGCGCCGCCCTTCACATCGGCCGAGCCGGCGACGGCCGAGTCGAGCTGGGTGAGCGCCGGGGCGGGGACACCGCTGGACACCACGTGGGTGTCGCCCTTGGCGTCCACGTACGCGATCAGACCGGTGTACGGGTCGACGTCCCACGGCTGCCCGGACTGGAAGGTCCCCGCCGAGTGCGTGACGGGTGTGCCACTGCGGACGTCGGTGACCTCGAACCGTCCGTCGACGCCGGTGACGACGAACCCGTCACCGAGCTTCGCGGTCTCCCAGGCTCCCTGGGTGAGGGTCAGCCTGGTCTTCGCGACGGTGTCGTAGACGCCCTGGCTCTCCGCCGATCCCACACACGACCACAGCAGCCAGCGCCCGGCCGCCTGGAGGTCCTCCAGCAGACACCCTCGCCCGAACCACACCGATTCGCCGCGCCTGCCCGTGCGGACGTCGACCGGCGCCACGCCGTCGTTGCCGTCCCGCACCCACAGGGTGGTGCCCCACATCGCCGTACCGTTCTCCGGCGAGGTCAGCACCGTGTCACCCGTGTCGAGGTCGATCACCCGCGTCTGCGACGCGGTCTCGTCGGTGTACTCGGTGGCCATCGCGACGTGCCGGCCCCTGGCGTCCCACACGCGGACGTAGTCGTGCTCGGCGTCGACGGGTGTGCCGGGCAGCGAGCCCGTCGGTCCCACGAACCGGGGCACGCGGTCGCCGCCCGACAGCCCCGTGCTCCAGACCACCGTGCGGCCGTCCCCGGTGCCCACGAGGTAGGGGTTGCCGTCGGTGACGCCCTGGGCCGTGCGTGAACCGGCGGTGAGGGTGTCACCGGTCGCGTCGATCGTCCGGCCGTACATGTACGTACGGCCCCGGTCCCAGTCGTGTTCCGTCACGGTCAGCCGGCCACCCGCCAGGGTGAGTTCCCGCACGGGGTCGACCACGGGCTTCAGTTCGGCGGCGGCGACCTTCTTGACCACGGGAGTGCCGTCGGCGCCCGCACGGACGAGATGCACTCCCCAGTCGGCGGTGTCGGGACCGCTGCCGGGCACCAGGAGGCCGCCGTCGGGGGTGGGGACGGCGAGGGAGAGGCTGCGCGACCGGGCCAGTACGGTCCCCGTCGTCGACCCGTCGGTGGCGAGCGCCTCGACGCGCCAGACGGGCAGGGCACCGTCCATGGCGCCCAGCGAGGAGTCGTAGCGGGAGACCAGAAGCGTGTCGCCGACCATGCCCAGCAGGTGCGTCGGCCCGTCGTTCGCCAGGGGCACGGTACGGACGGCGGTGTTCAGGTCGTCGCGGGAGTAGACGGAGACGGCGGTACCGTTCCACGACAGCAGATGGGTGGCGGTGAGGATCACGTTCCCGCTGCCGTTGCCGCTCGGGTCGTGGGACAGCTCGACCAGCCGGCCCTCGTCGGCGTCGAGCCAGCCGCGCCGGAGCGTCCCGCCGGCCCTGTACAGGACCACCATGCCGTGGGCGTCCGCCACGGGCGAGTCGCCGCTGATCACCGAAGTGACGCCCGTCGGGACGCCCGCCACCGTGCGGTCGCGCACCGTGCCGTCGTCCTGGAGGTCGAACAGGTGCCACGTCAGGTCGTCGCCCGTACCCGACCAGGCGGTCGTCACGACGGTCCGCCCAAGCGTCCCCTGGTAGGTGTGCCGGTCCGGGAGCCGGATCGTCGTGGCCGTCCCCCCGGCCGCCATGTCCCGCAGCGTCACGGTCCGTGCGTCGTCCTGGCGGGCGACGACGTCGGAACCGGCGCCGAACTCCGGCATGCCCCAGACCTCGGCGGCCGAGGAGTCCACCACCGTGTCCTCACCGGTGTAGGTGGTCCATATGTGGCCGCGCCCGGGTTCATGGCGCAGGAACCCCGACGGTCCCGCGCTGAACAGGGCGGTCTGGGGCCGCAGCGACGTCGCCGCCGGGATGACCACCTCGGCGGCCCCGTCCGCGTGCGCGTCGGGGGTCAGCGGTCCGAGGCCCAGGGCCAGGGCGAGCGAGGTGGCGGCGGCGACACCACCACGTGTGAGGGCATATCTGCCCACTCGGTTCCTCCACGGGAGACGAAAGCCAGGAAAGCAAGGAAAACGGGAGACTCGTACGACGGACGGTGCGGCAGGGCCGCACGACAAGACGTTGGTGTCCGCTCAGCCATCGGCCCGGGTCGGCACCCGGACCGGCTCCAAATGATCGCAGCTTCCCGAACCAAGATCCAGGCGTGTGCCGGCGCAGGCAGCGCTTGTAGGGTTCAGCTCATGGTGACCGCGTCTGTCCGCGAGTGGGACGATGAGGAGGGGTGGGGCGTGCTCGACTGCCCCGAGACTCCTGGCGGCTGTTTCGGCCACTACTCCGACATCCAGGCAGCCGGCTTCCGCACGCTGTCACCCGGGCAACAGGTGGACCTCACGTGGGAGGCTCCCGGCTTCAAGCAGGACGGGTACGACTACCGTGCGGTGAGCATCGTGCCCCGGCAAGCCTGACGTCGACGACGGCGGACCCCACGGTCTCCTGCGGCTCGGCCTGCCCTCGCGCCCCCTGCCGCGGCATACGGCGAGGCCTCGTTGATCGAACTCCTCATGCGGTGGTCACACCCAAGATCAGCGCGGTCTTCTCGACCCATCGCACGAGGTGCTGTCCCACCCTCCTTGTGGAGCAAGGACGGGAGAACGACAGCCCGGACGCCCGCATCGGACTCGGTCCCATCGGGAGCGCGCTCGCCGTTGTGTCGACGAGAAGTGATCGGTTCCTGTCGGTGGGCGCCGCCACTCGCGTGAGGACTGTCGCCGGGTTCCGCGGGATCAGCGGACGTCGACGTAATCGCCCGAGACGGTGGCGGGTGCGGTGGTGGACGTGCCGGCGAAGGTGTAGCGCCGGTAACCGTCCGTCGACGCCTTCGCCGTGGTCTTCCATGCACCGGAGCTGTCAGTGGTGATCGTCTTGACCGTCGTGCAGGTACCGGAGTGACCGCAAGCCGGCCGTCCGGGCAGACACGTACGACTTCAACGGACAAGCTGCTCGGGAACAGGCGGACGAAGACCGGGCGTCCTGACCGTCTTCGTGCGGAGATCGTCACCGCGCAGGAGAAGGCGAAGCGATCCCGGCCCGCCACACGCTGTACCTGTCGGGCGGCAAGGCGCCTTCAAGCGATGTCGTGGACGTTGTGCTCAGTCAGGTCGGATGCGTGCCGGGCAATCGCCCGGTAGTCGGCATCGTCGTGGAGGACAGCCAGGCCATGGTGGGCCGCGGTGGCGGCGATGAGGAGGTCCACCGCCGAGGCGCTGCGATGCTCCCCTGCCCGGGCCATGCGGTGTTGCACCGCACCGATCCAACGCCCCGCGTTCTTCGGCACCGACACGTCGGGGTAGAGATCCGTGAACATTTCCGCGATCTCGTCGTACTCCCGTCCGCTCCGGGCGCTGTGGAGAAACTCGGTGCGTTGCACGTAGCAGGATGCGATGGCCCCGGCGTCGATCGCGTCGTACCAGGCCGATTGCAGTTTCGGATCCCGGAGCAGCCGGACCAGGCCGGACGTGTCGAGCAGGTAGATCACCGGCTGCGCTTCTCCGCCCTGTGCAGATGCTCGGCGTCCTCGACGGCACCCCACTCACGGGCACGCTCGAAGTGACGGCTGATGCGCGCCGCACGCTCCTGTTGCTCGGCGTAGAAGTTCAGAGCGAGATTGACCGCCTCCTTCTTGGTCCGGACGCGGGCCAGAGCCATGGCGCGCTCCAGGGCGTCGTCGTCGATGTCGATCTGGGTCACGGACATACCGAACCTCCCAGGCGATGTTGATGATGTACATAGAAGAATACGTCACCAACATTGACCGGTCCACATGTCGGCTCCCGGTGCGTGCGGTCGTGACGGACCCTCCGGGTCAGCCCCCAGAGACGATGCGGTCCGTCCGGTGCAGGCGTCGCGCGCTGTGCGGCCCGACTGCTGGTCGCGCCCGTGCCCACAGCGTGCCCGTAAGAGTGGACAACCACGGTCGACAGCGGTGCCACCAAGCACTCACGCCTGCGGCCGCAATACGAATCTGCGCAAGTCAGCAGCTATACGGCCACGCAAACGCCGTCGCTTCCCAAGCTGAGAGCGCGAGTTCGATTCTCGTCACCCGCTCCATGATCAAGGCCCAGGTCAGACACCTGGGCCTTGATGGTTGATGAGAGTTTTGGCACGCACCTCAGGCGACGGTGTACTCCGCGTCCCCGAAGTCTGCGACCACTCGCAGCCGACCGCCGAGCGCTGCCACGTAGGCCCGGAGGGTCGCAACCTCCGCGCGATCCAGCTCACCGTGCTCGATCGCGGAGACCCGAGGTGCTGAGACCCCCATCGACTCGGCCACTTGGCGCTGAGTCAGCGCCTGTTCACGCCTGACCTCCGCGAGCTTGTGAGCGCGCACTTCGGCGGTCAGCCGGTCCATCGCCGCTTGCTTCTCCTGAGCTGACCGCACCCGCAACCCACCGGAGGTCAGCGCTTTCCCATGAGGGCCGGCAAGGTGGCAGTTGAGTCAAGACATCGCAGGTCTACCGCACGGTCCTGGCATAGCCACCTGCGCTCATGCCGAACTCCCGTCGAAAGTGCCGGTTGAGCTGGCTCTGGTCACAGTAACCAAGCTCGGCGGCGGTCTCTGCCACGGATCGTCCCGCCACCAGCATGGACTTGGCGCCGGCCAAGCGCAACAGGGTCCGGTAATGGTGCGGTGGAACCCCGTAAGCCTGCCGGAAACTCCTGATCAAATGGCGTTTGCTGCAACCGGCGACTGCCGCGAGGTCGTCGAGCTTGATGTTGGAGTTCAGTTGGCTGTGGAGCATCTCCCGTACTTGACGAAGCGCTCGAGGACGAAGTGTCGGACTCGCTGCGCCGGGAGCGTCCGCATGCCTGGCGAGCAGGACGTTCAACAAGCGGATCAGCGACGACTCGAGATCCAACTCGTCCTCGCCGTCCGCCAAATCCCTGTGCAGCGCAGCAACGCCGTCGAAGAGGCTGCGGTCTGAATAGGTCACCTCATGAAAGCGCGGCCTGCCTGTGCCGACTGGCATGAGATCGGCGTCAATGAACATCAGTTGCACAATGGCCTGGCCGTCAGCGGCGGCTTTGTCCTGAGCGAGGCAGCTCACGACCTCATGGGGCTCGATCACCGTCACCGCGCCAGGAACAGGGGGACCCTGGGTTCGCCCGAGGTACTGAAAAGGGGGCGCAGAGCCGCCATGCGTGATCTTGACGGTGTACCCGCTGTTCACAACGGTCGGGAAGTCACCATCGGCAACGCGCACAGCCAGGCTCTCGACTCCGAACCGTGCTCTTCTGCGACGCCCATCGATCACGGACTCAGCCATGTCATTTTCGCCCTAGTTCGGCTTGTTCGATTGATCTTACAGTTACCGGCAAGACAAGCGCATCCGTCGGGCCAGGTAGGCACGACAGTCGAAGGCTGAGTCAGCCGCCCTCCCCCCGCCGTCAGACCGCGGGACGAACACCTGCCGACATCTGTGCACCACTGCGGAGATCACCGTCCACACCGACCCGGGTGCCGGGCGGCCGTCCCTGACCCCTCAGGCTCGCGGCCACGACCGCCGATTCCATGCCTACCGCCAGTTACGACAAGCGCTATGTCGACACCGACCTTGAAAGGGCTCCGATGAGCAAGCCGTACAGCGACGCCGCCAACATCCCGGTCAACGCGTCGCAACCCGTCCTCACCTACCACCCGGTCACCCTCGACGTCCCCGGCCGGCCCGTGCCGCTGCAGGTCAAGGTGTCGATCCCCGCGGACGGCACCGACCTGCCGCTCATCCTCCTGTCCCACGGGCACGGGCTGGCGAACTTCCTGTCCTCCTACAACGGCTACGGGCCGCTGGCGAACTTCTTCGCCGCCCACGGGTTCGCGGTCATCCAGCCGACCCACCTGGACTCGACGGCCCTCGGTCTGCGCGACACCGACCTCAAGGACGCGCCCCTGTTCTGGCGTGACCGCGTCACCGACATGCACACCATCCTCGACCGCCTCGACGACATCGAGGCCGCTGTCCCGGGTCTTGCCGAACGGCGGATCGACAGGGACCGTGTGGGCGCCGTAGGACACTCCCTGGGCGGCAACACCGTCTCCCTCCTCCTCGGAGCCCAGATGCTGGACCCGGACGACGACCGGCCGAAGGACCTCTCCGACTCTCGTGTCAAGGCGGGAGTGCTCATCGGAGCTCCGGGCATCGGCAACGACGAGCACTTCGCCGAGTGGGCCAAGACGAACTACCCGGTGCTGTATTACACCGACTTCGAGCAGATGACAGGCACCGCCCTGATCATCGTGGGCGATCAGGACCTCAACCCCAACTTCTCCAATCGGCTCAGCTACCGTGCTGACGCTTACTCGGCCAGCCCCGGCGGCAACAAGACCATGGTGACCATGTACGGCGCTGGTCACATCTTCGGTGGCATATCCGGATACGACGCGGCGGAGACGGGCGACGAAAATCCCGAGCGCGTGGCGACTCTGCGGGCTCTCGTGTGGGCCTACTTGCGCAGCCAGCTCTACTCGGCCGACCCGTCCTGGAAGAACGCGGTGAACGCCCTGGAGAACGGTGAAGACCCGATGGCCAAGGTCGAAACGAGGTAGTTCCGCGAGGCGGGCGGCGGCGCGACGGCCGCCGCCCACCGCATTTCATCGCACCGAGACCTTCCACCCCAGCACGGATCGCACAGGAGCAACCGCCATGTGGACCACGTTCGCTGCGACCGTCGGCGGAAGCGCCGCCGGCCTCACCGGCCTCACCTTCATCGTTGTCGCCTTCCGCTTCGACGTCGTCGCCACCTCCCAGGAATACCGCAACCGCGCCGCGCAAACCGTCTCCCTGTTCCTGACAACCACAGTCACCGCATCGCTGGTCACCCTGCCGCAACCGACCTGGGCGCTCGGGGTCGAACTGTTGGTCGCCGCAGCAGCAAGCGCAAGTCTGCTCTCGGTGCTCGACCACGCAGCCCGCCGTGGCACGTCCCGGCATGCGCGGCCCATCCTCGTCGTCGCGCTCGTCGTGTTCGCGGCAGGTATCGCCGCCGCCGGACTGTTCGCCACCGTCGGCTCCACCGACGGAATGGGCTTCTACGCCGCGAGTTCGCTGCTCGGCCTCATGTGGGGCGTCTACGGGACGTGGGTCTTCCTCACCCAGGCGGGCACAGATCAGATCAACGCGGCAGCAAACGTGCATGACCAGCCCGGCACCGCGCCGGCCGCCTGACCGGCCCCACACAGTGAGGCGGTGCGGGACTGTGACGGTGAGTGCTCGCCCGTGATCATTGAGCGTGCATGATGCGAACACGCTTGTGGGAAAGGTGCTTTCGGGGTTGTCGGCGTTGGTCATCGAGGATGTGGCGGACACTCCGCGGACTCCACGAAACTCGGGGCAGCTCACTATGACGACACCACGCTTTGAAGGTCAGTAACTGCGTGACAACGCAGACGAACAGCGGTGGACAACCGTGGACGCCTGTGGGCCGTTGCACCAGGTGAGAGCCAGATCAGCCCAATGCAGCACCCCCACCCAAGTCGCCTCGGGACGAAGAGGCCGCTGCCTGCAGAAACCGAGGCCAAATCGGCAATCAGGTGGCCAGGACGTCTCGTTGCTCTCACGATGAGTGCATGGACCGGTTGGAGCACAGCGCTTGGCGGTATGTGGCGGAGGTACTCCCACCCGAGGAGCTCCCGATGCTTGCTGCTCATGCACTCGTCGACGGGCGTGATTCCCCCGCCCTGCGCGAACTGGCCGGCCTGCCACGCAGGAGCGATGAGACCGAGATCCGTGAACTGTACGTCCAGGCCCTGCACGAACTCGGCATACCCCTTCCCGACGAGGAGACAGCCGGCCGCCGGCTCCTCGTGAGCCTCGCGGTCGGTCTCGCGAAAGCCGAGCTGAGCCCCGAGGACGTGGTCGACCGGCTGTCGATGACGGTCGCGGCCCGCACCCCGGAGGAGACGCGGTTCCTCTCCATCGCAGCGGAGTACAGCGAATGGATGGGCGCGGACGAACTCCCGGAATGGGAGAGCGGTCTCAGGACCGCGGCTCGCTCATTGACCGCCTCCTCCGATCTCGGATCCGTCACCGGCGTGCCAGGGTCGCTGCGCGACTGACTGACCCGCCTGAACGCGCCCCGTGCCGGAACCGTGCCAGATACTGCGGGGAGCCACGGGGAACAGTGGGCACCCACCCAGAGACGCCCCCAGGTCATGACACGGATCGACAGCAGGTCAGCAAGACCATCGAGCTCGTAGAACCCAGGCTTCCCAAGCTGAGAGCGCGAGTTCGATTCGCGTCACCCGCTCCGAGCGAGACCCCCAGGTCAGCGACCCGGGGGTTCTTCGCTGTCCAGGACCGGAAATCTCCGGGATCCCCAGGGCCCTCACCCCGTAACCCTCGGAGACCGTGCGGGGCTCCTTCCGCTCACGGACCAGTCGCCCACGGCCTCGGGCCACCGTCCGCACCTGCGGATCTCGAACTCCGCCGCACCCCTTGAACTGGGGTGTCGGGACGACTCCCGGGAACCGGAAACCCGGTACGCATGGGGTTTCCCCCAGCACTGCTGTCCACCGAGTGGTGGACAGCAGGTTCAACCGAGTACCTCTGTCCGGCAAGTGACCTGTTAAACAAGGCTTTCGGGCATGAAATCATTCTCTGTGAGCATGGCTCGCTGGAGCGCGCGGCACCCCTGGCGGGCGATCGTCGGCTGGCTGGTGTTCGTGGCGCTGTGCCTGGGGGTCGGCAGCGCTGTCGGTACGAACAGCGCGAGGACCGCGGACTACCGGGTCGGTGAGGCCGGCCGCGCCGAGGCCCTGGCCGCCGAAGGACACCTGGAACGCGGATCCACCGAGCAGGTGCTGATCTCCGCCAGGTCGGGCGCTCTCGACCGGGCCACGGCACAAGCCGCCGCGAGGGATCTCACCGCGCGGATGGAGCGGCTGCCCGATGTCGCGGGCGTGGCCGACCCGATGCTCTCCGACGACCGCGCGATCCTCATGGTCGAGGTGACGCTGAAGGGCGAGGAGCGGGACGCGAAGGACAAGGTCGACGCGCTCGTGGAGCAGACCGCGGCGGTGCAGCGGAGCCATCCCGGCCTGCTCCTCCAGGAGACCGGAAGTCCTTCCATCAGCAAGGGAGTCGACCGGCAGCGCAGCGACGACCTGGCGCTCTCCGAGGCGATCACCCTTCCGGTCACGCTGATCACGCTGCTGGTCGTGTTCGGGTCGGTCACCATGGCCGGGGTGCCGCTGCTGCTGGCGCTGTCGTCGATCGCCGGGGCGATCGGGCTCTCCATGGTCGTCTCACACCTCTCCCCCGACGCCGGGGTCGGCACGAACGTCATCCTGATGATCGGCCTCGCGGTCGGCGTCGACTACACGCTCTTCTACCTCAAGCGCGAGCGCGAGGAGCGGGCCCGCTCCGGCGGCCGGCTCGGCTCGGAGGCACTGGTGGAACTGGCGGCCGCCACCTCGGGCCGGGCGGTCGTGGTCTCCGGGCTCGCGGTCGTCGTATCCACCGCGACGCTGTATCTGGCCTCCGACGTGATCTTCTCCTCGCTCGCGACCGGCACCATCGTCGTCGTACTGGTCTCGGTGGCCAGTTCGCTGACGGCCTTGCCCGCACTCCTCGTCAAGCTCGGGAAGCGGGCGGAACGCAAGGAACTGCGGCGAGCACGGAGCGGGAAGCCCGTCCGCCGGGTGAAGGGGCAGGGAGCCGGCGGCCGGATGTGGGCCGCACTGCTGCGGCCCGCCACCCGGCATCCCCTGGTCACCCTGTGCGTCTCGGTCCTCGGCCTGCTGGCGCTCGTCACTCCGCTCGCCGGACTGAAGATCACGGAGATGAGCCGGGACACGCACTCCCGCGACATCCCCGCGATGCGTGTGTACGACCGGCTCAACGAGGCGTTCCCGGAGCAGCGGGTCACCCACCAGGTCGTCGTACGCGCCGACGCCTCGCAGACCGCGGAGGTCACCTCGGCCCTGCGCACGGTGGCCCGACGAGCCGCCGCCGACCCGCTGTTCGCCGACACCTCGCGGATACGGACGTCCGCCGACCACCGCACCAACGTCCTGGAGCTGAAGGTGCCGCACCTCGGCAACTCCGACCAGGCGTACGACTCCCTGGACCGCCTGCGGGACGACTACCTGCCCGCCGCCGTGGGCGGGATCGACGGCGCCGAGTTCGGTGTGAGCGGCGACGTCGCCCGCTACGCCGACTACCCCGCCCATCAGAACGGCAAGCTCCCACTGGTCCTCGGCGCGCTGCTCCTGGTGACCTTCGCGATGACGGTGTACGCCTTCCGCTCGGTGGTGCTCGGCCTGATCGGTGTCGTGCTGAACCTGCTGTCCGCGACGGCGGCGCTGGGACTGCTCGTCCTGGTCTTCCAGGGGACGTGGGCCGAAGGGCTGCTGGACTTCCACTCCACGGGATCGATCGGGTCGCGGGTCCCGCTCTTCCTCTTCGTGATCCTTTTCGGGCTCTCGATGGACTACCAGGTGTTCGTGGTGAGCCGGATCAGGGAGGCCGCGGCCGCCGGGGTCCCCACGCGTCAGGCGGTGCTCGACGGGATCCGCAGCTCGGCGAGCGTGGTGACCAGCGCCGCGGTCGTGATGACGACGGTCTTCGCGAGCTTCGTCTTCCTGCACATCATCGAGATGAAGCAGATCGGCTTCGTACTGGCGGCGGCCGTGCTGCTCGACGCCTTCGTGGTCCGGATCCTGGTGCTGCCGTCGGCGATGCTGCTGCTGGGCGAGGCGAGCTGGTGGCCCTCGCGTCCGCGGCGGGTGGCGACCGCATCGGAGAAAGGGACCATCCCACGTTCAGCGGCCGGCGTACGTTGATCGGTATGACCGCTCTCGCCGGGCCCGCCGCCGACACCTTCTGGGCCATGTCGCTGCGCCGCTGGAACGCGGTGTGCTGGGTGCTGTTCGCCGTGATGGCCGTCGGTCTCGTGGCGATGGACCGGCCCGGCGGGGGCACGTACGCGGCGCTCGCGCTCCTCGGTGGTGTAGTGCTGTGTTACGCGGTCCTCGACCGCTTCCCGGACAACCCCGTCGTACGGCCGCACGTCTACCTCTCGGTGCTGGCCGTGGCGCTGGGCGGGCTCGCATACCTGCGCGGCAACTACGCGGCGCTGTTCATGGTGACGCTGCCGCACTACTGGATGTTCGGGCGGACCCCGAGGGCCTCGATGGGCTTCCTGGGGCTCGCCACGGCCGGCACCCTGGCCGGGAGCGTCCTGCGGCAGGACGGCTGGTCGGTGGAGTTCTTCAGCGAGACGCTCGTGTCCACGCTGATCGTCGTCGCCGTGGGGGTGCTCATCGGACTGTGGGCGCACTCGGTGGTCGCACAGAGCACGGAACGGGCGCGGCTCATCGACGAGTTGGAGCGGACTCAGGCACAGCTGTCCGAGGCGCACCAGCGCCAGGGCGCGGCGGACGAGCGGGAGCGGATGGCACGGGAGATCCATGACACGCTCGCGCAGGGGTTCGCCTCGATCATCGTGCTCGCGGAGGCGGCCCGGGCGGGACTCGACTCCGACACCGCGCGAAGTGCCCAGCAGCTGCGGTCGATCGAGTCCACGGCCCGGGAGAACCTGACCGAGGCACGGGAACTGGTCGCCTCGGCGCACCGGCCGGGCCAGATGGCCGCCGGTTCGGTGGCGCAGACGCTGCGCCGGACCCTGGACCGCTTCGCCGAGGACACCGCGCTCACCGTGAACGCCGACCTGGAGGACCTGGTGTGCGACCAGCAGACCCGGATCGCGCTGCTGCGCTGCACCCAGGAGTCCCTGGCCAACGTACGCAAGCACGCCCGCGCGTCCACGGTCGGCGTGGTGCTGGCACGGCAGGCGTACGGGGTGGAACTGGAGATCACCGACGACGGGACGGGATTCGTGGTCGAGGAGTCGGTGGGCTTCGGTCTGGACGGAATGCGCAAACGGCTGGCGGAGCTGGGCGGGAGACTGACGGTGACGAGTTCGGTGGGGGACGGAACGCGGGTACTGGCGTGGGTTCCCACGGCTTCCCAGGCGCCGGCGGAGAGCGGGGCGAAGGCGTGACCGGCCGGCGGGTGGCAGGAGGGAGCGGCGGAGCGATCCGCATCGTCGTGGTGGACGACCACACCGTCATGCGGGCCGGAGTGGTGGCTCTCCTCGTCTCCGAGAGCACGATCGAGATCGTCGGCGAGGCGGGCGACGGACGGGCGGCCCTCGAACTCGTCGAGCGGTACGAGCCCGACGTCGCCCTGGTCGACCTGCGGATGCCGGTGCTCGACGGAGTGGCCACGACGACCGAGATCGTGGCGCGCTTCCCGCGTACCCGGGTGCTGATCCTCACGACGTACGACACCGACGCGGAGATCGAACGCGGAGTGGAGGCCGGGGCCATCGGCTACCTCCTCAAGGACACCACCCGTGAGCAGCTGGTCGACGCGATCCATGCGGCGGCCCGCGGTGAGACGGTGCTGGCGCCCCGGGTCGCCGAGAGGCTTGTCGCCCGGATGCGGCAGCCCGCCCAGGCCGCGCTCACGGACCGCGAGGCGGACGTTCTCAACGCGGTGGCGGACGGCCTGACCAACGCGGAGATCGGGCGGCGACTCGTCATCGCCGAGGCGACGGTGAAGACCCACCTGCTCCGCCTGTTCGCCAAGCTCGACGTGAACGACCGGACGAGGGCTGTGGTGGTGGCGATGGAGAGAGGGCTGCTACGGAGGTTTTCCGGCCCGGAGGGCTCCCCCTGACGTCCCGGCGTGCCGATTCCGACCGTCGTACCGGATGCGCCTGTACGGGCCGCGGGGCCGGGAGCGCGGTTTCCCGGTCTGCGGACACCGCCGTAACCGTGTCGTCCTTCACGTCTGTCGAGCCCTGCCACCACCGGGCGCTGCCGTCCGCAGCACGTCACGGAACCGGCATCCGGCATCCGGCATCCGGCACACGGCATCCGGCACACGGTTCCACAGACGGAGTGGTGCCGCCGAGCGACACAAGCGGAGGCCGTTCCCGATCCGTGCCGGTGCCACCGGACAACCACGGTCCACAGCGGTACGACCTCGCCCACGCAACGGCGTCAGCACAACGAATCCGCGCAGGCCGACGGCCGCCCGGTCGTGCAAGCGCCGTCGCCGGCCCGCGCCTTCCGCACGGTGGCATCCAGCCCGGCGGCGACCTCCGCCTGCCGCTCGTCGTCGGAGTGCGGAGATCGTAGAAGCGGAAGCCCTCTGACATGCCGACGGTCTCACGTGCCTTCCGCCACTTCCGCCCGACCGGCGAGGAAGAGGCGGCCGTGCCGCATGGGCTCGTGGACGTTGTAGCGGCGTCCCGTGAACACGACAGGAGTGTCATGACACCGTAACCGCGCTTTCCAGGGGGTCGCCGCACCGTTCAGGATGGTGATCGACAAGGCAGAGACCAGCCGGAATGACCAGTCCGGCCCGGCCGCATCACCATCAGCAGGGGGAGTCCCACCATGCTTCGCACGCACCGCCGCAAGTCCGTCCTCGCCGCCGCGGCCCTGGTGGCCACGACGATGCTGCTGACCGCCTGTCAGGGAGAGGACACGGAGGACGGCGGCAAGTCGGCCGGGGCCACGGTCTCGGACTCGGCCGCCAAGGGGAAGTCCGACAACGGTGGGAGTGGCACCGGCACCGGTACCGGCAGCGAGTCCCAGTCGGGCGAGAAGGGCTCGAAGAGCGGCACGGTGTCGGGCAAGTGGGTCGGCACGGTCTCCTACCTCGCCCCCGGCAAGTACACCGTCACGGACGCGAACGACGCGGAGCAGGCGTTCTTCACCTCCGAGGACACCGACATCGAGGGCGCGGGCAAGATCTGCGGTGACGCGGACGGCCAGGCCGCCACGCCGTGCACCGAGGAGGAGCTCGAAGCCGCGGCCAAGAAGGGGTTCGAAGCGACGGTCGACGTCAAGGACGGAGTGGCTGTCAGCATCATCGAGGACCACACCGACAGCGGCACCGGTACCGGCGGCGGCAACGGTATGGGCGAGGGCGAGAGGTCGGGGCTCTTCTCCGGCACGCTCGGGTACATGGCCCCGGGCAAGTACTCCCTCAGCCGCGACGGTGACGAGCGTGCGTTCTTCACTGCCACCGACACCGTCATCAACGGCGCCGGCTGGATCTGCGGTGACGCGGAGACCGTCACGCCCTGCACCGAGGAAGACCTCGAAGCCGCGGCCAAGAAGGGCAGCGTCGCTGTCGCCGTCCAGGTCGAGGACGGGGTCGCCGTCACCATCGACGAGGAGCACAACTGATCGCGGACCCGAGCGGGGCAACGGGTCGACGTGCTCTCCACGACGCTTTGCGACGGCACCTTCCACGAACTCCGCATCCCACGTCCCGCCCGACGGGAACACGGCCCGTCCTTCCCGCTCACGGATCCGGTGCCGTCCCTGATCCCTTCGGCTCTTCCTCACTGTTCGCGCTACCACCCGTACCGCTCTCTCGGGCTGAGCGCCGCCCTTGTGGCCTGCCCAAGGCGCTGAGGAAGTTCACCCCGACGTGGGACGAGATCGCGGCGCTGGTCGACTGGGGCCCGCACGAGGACGTGGACTACGAGTGGTTCGAAACCCCTCAATGGGCCCCTCTCACCGCGCAACGGCTGGTGGGCTGTGCCCGCGCCGGCAGGACCGGATCGAGCTCTCTCCAGCCGAAGTGCCCCGCTGAAAGCGGAGAAATGCCATGACGCGAGCCGACCGACACGATTACCGCATGCCGTACGCCGATGAGAATTTCGGTGTGGTTGATACCGCCCTGTTCACTCAGGAGCCCGCCCCGGACGGCGGGGGTGTGATCGTCGCGGGAACGTGCCCACGCTGTCACTGATCGTCGCTGACCGGCATCACGTGGAGATCAGCTCCGAGACGGACGGCGAAGTCTCCTCGCCATGGACGGCCGTGGTGAGTATGCGGCCCGGCAAGACCTGCGACGAAGCCCCGTAATACGCGGTGAGACGGCCGCCCAGCCGCTACGGCCTCGAACCCCCTCCTCAGGTCTCGGCGCCCGGCACCGGGAGGCACCCGGGCCGGAGGACGAAACCAGGGTGCGGACCTGGGCCGACGCGACAGGCGGGGACGCGTACCGGGGTGGAAGACCTGATCACGGAGCCTTACCGGACGCGACGGAAGCCGAATCCGACGTGGTGCCGAGACGTGCAGGTCGCGCCTGTCCCCCGGTCGCGTCGAACGCCGACGCCCGGAAGGCCGGGTGGCCGCGCCGGGAACAGCCGGTGCGTCCGGCGCGGTTGCACCGACCGAGGGGCCGGCGCCGGACGGCGGGAGCGCTGAGGCCGCAAGGTCGTCCGCCCCCACCAGGATCCGGGCTCCGGGATCGCGGCACGCCCGCCGCGTACTCGGGCCAGGACTTATATCCGCAGGAGGACTGTTTCATGACTGACCGGCCCTTGACTCTCATGGCAGTACACGCCCACCCCGACGACGAGGCCACCGGGACCGGGGGTGTCCTCGCGCGGTACGCGGCGGAAGGAATCCGCACGGTTCTCGTGACGTGTACCGACGGCGGTTGCGGTGACGGGCCGGGGGGTGTCAAGCCGGGCGAGCCCGGGCACGATCCGGCGTCGGTCGCCTTGATGCGCCGTCAAGAACTCGAAGCAAGCTGTGATGTCCTGAAGGTCAGCGATCTGGAGATGCTGGACTACGCCGACTCCGGGATGGTGGGCTGGCCGAGCAACGACGCCCCCGGGTCCTTCTGGCGGACCCCCGTGGAGGAAGGCGCGGCCCGGCTCGCGGAACTCATGCGGCACTACCGACCTGACGTGGTCGTCACCTACGACGAGAACGGCTTCTACGGCCACCCCGACCACATCCAGGCCCACCGCATCACGATGGCGGCGCTGGAGATGACCGCGCTGACGCCGAAGGTGTACTGGACCACGATGCCCCGCTCGGGGATGCAGCGGTTCGGCGAGATCATGCGCGAGTTCCATCCGGACATGCCGGAGCCGGACCCTGCCGAGGCCGCCGCGATGGCCGAGATCGGCCTCCCCGACGATGAGATCACCACATGGGTGGACACCACCGCGTTCAGCGGCCAGAAGTTCGACGCGCTGGCCGCGCACGCCAGTCAGGGCGAGAACATCTTCTTCCTCAAGATGGGAAAGGAGAGGTTCGGCGAGCTGATGGGCGTGGAGACCTTCGTACGTGTCCAGGACTCCACCGGCGCGGCCCTGCCCGAGAACGATCTCTTCGCCGGACTGCGCTGATCCGCCCGTAGGACCGGCCGGAAAGGTGACCGCGGCCGGGGGCCGGCCGGAAAGGTGACCGCGGCCGGGGGCCGGCCGGAAAGGTGACCGCGGCCGGGGGCCGGCCGGAAAGGTGACCGCGGCCGGGGGCCGGCCGTGGAAGCGGCCGGGAGGCCGGCTCCGGTTCTGGGCGGGGGCCGCCCGGTGGTCAGCCGGCGGGCTCCTGCGGGGTCGGTGCTTCCGGCTGCTCCTGCGGAGGGGACACGACGGGGCAGGCGTGGTCCGACTGCGTCATCGCCCATCCGTCCCCGAACACATGGAGGCTGCTGGGCGCGGCGGAACGGCGCGCGGTGTCGCCGTCGGCTTCCGCGTCGGCGCGGGGGACGGCGGTGGGGGACGGCGAAGCCGCGTGGTTCACCGTGCACGTCAGCTGGAGCATGGCCCGACGGCTCAGCGGTGCCGTCTCACCGGGGAGCCGGACGGAGAGGATGCCGTCGTCGGCGATCGCCACCCGTGGCGCGTCCGTCAGGCGGGGCAGCTCCGTGGTGGCCGCCGGGACCTCGTTCGCGGCCGACGCCTCGAACAGCAGGCGTACGACGACCTCGAGGTTCCCGGCGTCGTCGATCCGGTGGGGACGGGGCACCAACTCCCCGTCGCGCAGGAAGAAGAGGGAGACGGTGGTGGGCGTCGAGGGTGGTGTCGCACTGTGGGAGACCATGCCGCTCGCCGGCGCACCGGCCTCGATGACACCGGACGGGGGGACTCCGCACGCCGTGAGCGCGACCGCGGCCGCGGCCGTGAGCCCGGACAGCAGCGCTGCCGTCCGCGAGCCCTTCACCGGGTGCCCCCGTCGGTCTCGGTGTCGGTGTCGGTGTCGTCGCGGTGCAGCGGGAGTTCGACCGTGAACACCGCGCCGCCCCGGGGCAGGTTCGCCACCCGGATGCGCCCCCCGTGCAGGCGCACGTTCTCCGCCGTGATGGCCAGACCCAGCCCGCTGCTCTCGCTCCTGGCCCGTGAGGTGTTCGCCTTGTAGAACCGCTCGAAGACGTGCGGCATGGCCTCCTCGGCGATCCCCGGTCCGTTGTCGGTCACCTCGATGACGGCCCACGCCATGCCCGCCCCGTCCACCCGTACCCCCATGGTCAGCCGCACGGGCGGCGCTCCGTGCCGCAGCGCGTTGCCGATCAGATTGGCCGTCACCACGTCGAGCCTGCGCGGATCGACGCGCGCGCGGAGCTCACCCGGTCCGGGCAGCCGCATCTCCACCTGTTCCTGCCGCCACCGGGAGGCGACGGTGCGCCGTACGGACTCGGCCAGGTCGATTTCGTCCCGGTTGAGTTCGGCCGCCCCCGCGTCGAAGCGGGAGATCTCCATCAGGTCGTTCACCAGTCCGCTCAGCCGGTTCGTTCCCTCGCTGATGAGCCGCAGCGCCTCACCGGTCTCCCCTTCCCCCTCCAGGTCCAGCACGTCGGTGACCGCCGACATCGCCGCCAGCGGCGTGCGCAGCTCGTGGGAGACGTCCGCCACGAAGCGGCGCCCCTGGGCCTCCAGGCGGCGCAGTTCCCTTACGGTCCGCTCCAGTTCGGCCGCCGTCTCGTTGAAGGACTGGGAGAGGTCGGCCAGTTCGTCGGAGCCGGTGACGTCCAGCCGGACGTCGAGATGCCCCGCGGCCATCCGGCGCGTCGCCCGGCGCAGCGCCCGTACGGGACGCAGTACGCCGCTCGCGGCGAGCAGCGCCAGGACGACGGCGAGGCACAGCGCCACCAGGGTGGCCCGCTCGATGCCGCTGACCATGGCCTCGACGTACCCCTCTTCGGTGGTCTGCGGGACCTCCAGGTACATCACGACTCCGGAGAGCCTGGTCTCCAGGCCCTCGCCCCAGGTGTACGTGACGGGCATGCCGACGACGAGACGAGGGCGCCCGTCGACGTTCATCCGCTGGAACACCGCGACACGTCGGTCCCGGACGGACCGGAGCAGTTCGGGGCTCAGCTCGACGAAACCGGCGCTCGGCGCATAGGCGCGGTGGCCGCCGTACGTGGCCATGATCCGCCAGCCCGACGAACGGTTCACGTTCAGCACCTGGTCCACCGCAAACTGGAGGTCCGACTGGTCCGGGGCGAGGGGGATGGAGGGCGCGACGGCGTCGACGCTCGTACGGAACTGGTTGATGACGGAGTCCTGGCTCTGCTGGAGCACCCCCGTGCGCGCCTCGCGGAAGGCGAGGGCCCCGGTGCCCAGGGAGCTGGCCATGGCCACCAGGACGAAGGACGTCAGCAGGCGGGGGCGCAGGCCGCGCAGGGGGAGCGGGATGCGTGCCAGGGCCGCCCGGAGGAACCGCCGGGGGCCGGCACCCGGTACGGCGGCGGGGGGCTCTTCGGCCGTGGGGACCCCGGGTGCGGTCCTCCGCTCCCCGGCGGTCTTCCGCGTCCGTACGGTCCTCCGTGTCCGCGCGGACGTCCGGTCGCTCATGAGGTGCCGAAGCGGTAACCGAATCCGCGTACGGTCTGCACGTACCGGGGATTCCTGCCCTCGCCGAGCTTGTTGCGCAGTCGCTTCACGCAGGCGTCCACGAGCCGTATGTCGCCGTGGTAACTGTGTTCCCAGACCGCTTCCAGCAGCTGCTGGCGGCTGAACACCTGGCCGGGCGAGGCCGACAGGGTCAGCAGCAGCCGCAGTTCGGAGGGGGCGAGGGTGACGGGTTCGCCGCGGTGCGTCACCACGAGCCCGGCGCGGTCGACGACCAGCTCGCCGTGCGTCTCTACCCTGGGGCGGGTGCCGTCCGGCAGCGACGCGTCCTGTCTGCGCAGTACGGCCCGTATCCGTGCGTCGAGCACCCGGGCCTGCACGGGCTTCACCACGTAGTCGTCCGCACCGGTCTCCAGTCCCACGACCACGTCGACGTCGTCCCCCCGGGCCGTCACCATGATGATCGGCACCTGGTCGCGGTCCCTGATCCGGCGGCACACGTCCAGGCCGGACATGCCGGGCAGCATGAGATCGAGTACGACGACGTCCGGCCGGAAGGGGTGGAGCTGTTCCAGCCCCTCCTCCCCCGTTTCCACGGCGAGGACCTCATGTCCCTGGTGCCGCAGACCCAGTTGGACGGCCCTGCGGACATCCAGGTCGTCTTCGACGATCAGGACCCGTGGCATTTCGGCAGTGTAAGCAGACCGGACGAGGTGACCGTCCCGAGGAAGGTCCCTCTCCGACCGCCGTTACACAACGATCACATGGGCCGGGGAACGCGGGGCGTCGTTATCTTTCCGTGACGGCACCGGCTCATGGGGATCATCTGGGATCACCAGATTGAGCTGCCATGCATTCGGCACGACAGCGGCAATCCGCATCCGCCACCGGCAGCACCACGGCCGGTCACCGCGCCGGTCACCGCGCCGGCCGCCGGCGCCGGTCCTCCCATCACCGGGGACGGCCGCGCCGCCGGGGCCGGAGCCTGCTGATCGGCCTGCTGGTGGCCGCCGGCCTGCTGGGTTCGACGGCGTACTTGCTGGACGGCGGGCGGAGCGCCGCGTCGGGCGGTGCGCCGCACCAGCGGAGCACGCACGCCACCCCCACTCCCACACCCACACCCACACCGCCCCCCTCCGCCTCCCCTTCCCCTTCCTCCTCCCCCTCCCCCGCCGCGAGCCGGACCGAGATCGACGTCCCCCCGACGGGCAGCGGGACGTTCGTCACCGCGCAGGCCAGTGGGGAGACGGTGGGCAGCGGCTCCCGCCCGGTGCGCTACGTCGTGGAGGTCGAGACCGGCCTCGACATCTCGCCGTCCCAGGCGGCGGACGAGATCGCCGGGATACTCGCCGCCCCGCGGGGCTGGACCCACGACCCGGACAACGCGTTCCAGCTGGTGGGCGCGGGATCGCCGCACGACATCACGATAAAGATTGCGACACCGGCGACGGCGGACGCCCTGTGCTGGGCCGGCATCCAGCAGGACACCGGAGGCGAGTACAACTGCGAGGTTCCCGGAGGGGTGGTGGTGAACCTCAAGCGCTGGGTCAAGGGCTCGCCCACCTTCGACGGGCCGATCCATGACTACCGGGCGCTGATCATCAACCACGAGGTGGGGCACTTCCTCGGTCACTCGCACGTGACCTGCGGGGGCGCCGGGCGACTGGCCCCCGTGATGATGCAGCAGATCAAGGGCCTGCACGGGTGCGTCGCCAACGCCTGGCCCTACGACGAGAACGGTGACCTCGTCACCGGGCCGCCCGTCTGACCGGCGCCGGTCCCGAGGCCGGCCGTCACGGCGGACGGCCGTGACAGCCCGGTCATGTACCGGCCCCAGGGCCATGAACCGCCGGCACCACTGTGAACTCCGCGTTCTCCCGCGTCCGCAGAATCCCCTCCCTCTATCGAACGGAAGTAAACGACTCGATCCCACACTGTCCGAAGACTGGCCGCGGCGGCGGTGAGCCTGCTACTGCTGCTGGCGGCTTGTGGCACCGACGCCGACGCGACGGTGGTCAGGCCCGGCGGGTGGGCGCCGCGGCGGTGGGCGACACGGGGGACCTGGCGGCTTCCGCCCGCCAGGCGTCGGCCAGTTCGGCGGGAAAGCGCCGGCCGCTGCGCGTGAGTACGACGCCGGACGCGAGTTCGACCTCGTCACCGGGGCGGAAGGGGCGGTCGGTTCCCGGGGGCAGCTTCTCCCAGGGGCCGAACGCACCGTGCCGGCCGGCGCGGCGCATCCGGGTGCCGTAGGTGCTGACGTCACGGATCAGGACCGCGCCGCTCCGGGCGGAGACGGCCACATGCCTGCGGCTGACCTGCTGGGCGACCTGTGGGGACAGCAGGCTGTGCAGGGCGATGCCCGCCTGCCCCGGCAGCCGGCCGATGTGCGCCTCGGAGCCCTCGTCGAGGGTGTACCGGGCCACGCAGGTGCCGTCGATGACGGCCTTCAGCTGGGTGGTGCCCAGGCGCGGACCCTCGTCCACCAGAGGTGTGCCGTGCAGCTCACAGGTGGGGACACCGCGCCGCATACGGGGCAGCAGGATCCGTTCGCCCTTGCGGATGTCGTAGAGGGTGCAGCGGAGTTCCGGGCAGCGCCAGGTCCGCATGATCACCTCGGCCAGCGGCGTCCGGGAGGGGCCGAGGAGGCCCTGCTTCTTCAGCGCGGACAGTTCCATCCTGCGGGAGATCTCCGCCGCCGAGCGCACGCCCATGTCCATCGCCACGAGGGCGACGGATCCGTCGGGGCGGGCCTCCGGTCTGAGGAACTGCCAGGTGTTGCCCTGGATCCACGGGTGTTCGACGCGGTGGTCGACGTACTGGTCGCCGGTGACGACCGGCAACGAGGTCATGCGGGCCAGTTCGAGGACGCGCTCATCGGCGTCGTCGACCTCCTCGACCAGCCCGTCGGCCACCCAGCCGCGCAGCCGCCGGACCTCGGCCCGGTCGCCGAACTCGCGGTGCCCGCCCAGCAGGCTGGTGTCGGCGACCAGGTAGACGGAGACGTCGGGATCCCCGGTGAGCTCCATCAGGGCCCTCAGGACCAGACCCAGGCGGCGCAGGGACCTCGGGCCGCGCCGGCCGATGGAGGTGTCGCGTACGACGTTGGAGAGCTCCACGAGATAGTCGGCCCGCTCCGCCGAAGCGGCCAGATGATGTTCCACGGACACCTCGCTGTCCGACGGCAGGGGTGTCACTCTAAGGCCGCCCGACGACATCCGCCATCGGGACGAATCGACTCAACTCCTATACATATACCCGGACTTCGTTTCTTTCCCTGATCTTCTCGGATGCCTGTCAGGGGCGCGGGCCCGTCGGTACGATCACTCCACCGACGAGGAGGGTCGAAAACGTGAACAGCGCTGCGACCGATGGCCAGTTGGGCCCTCTGAGCCCCGAAGACCCACGAGAGGTGGCCGGTTACCGTCTGCTCGCCAGGATCGGCGAGGGCGGTATGGGACGCGTCTACCTCTCCCGTACGCGCGGCAACCAGCCGGTCGCCCTGAAGGTGATCCGCCGCGAGTACGCCCAGGACGAGGAGTTCCGCCGCCGCTTCGAGCAGGAGGCGACCTCCGCCCGCAGGGTGCGGGGCTACCACATCGTCCCCGTCGTCGACCACGACACCACCGGACCGCAGCCGTGGCTGGCCACCACCTACGTCCCCGGCCTCGCCCTGGACCAGCTCCTCACCGGGTACGGGACGCTCCCGCTGACCACGGTGCTGCAGCTGACCGGCTGCGCGGCGGAGGCGCTGCACGCCGTGCACAAGGCCGGAGTGATCCACCGTGACATGAAGCCGAGCAACGTCCTCGTCGGCTCCGAAGGCCCCTGGATCATCGACTTCGGCATCGCCCGGGCCGCCGACGCCACCCAGCTCACCCGCAGCGGCGGGCTCATCGGCACCCCTCAGTTCATGTCTCCGGAACACGCCGGCGGCCAGGAGCTCACACCGGCGACCGACGTCTTCTCGCTCGGCCTGATCGCCGCCGTCGCCGCGACCGGCCGCCATCCCTACGGCGAGGCCGGAGCCATCACCCTGGCCACCAAGATCGCCAACAGCGAGTTCCGGCCGCCGGACCTGACCGGATATCCCGAACCGCTGCGTACCGTCCTGGAACGCACGCTGGCCGCCGACGCGACCGCCCGCCCCACACCCTCCGAACTGGCGGAACTCTGCCAGGAGCTGAGCGGGCGGCCGCTGCGTGACTTCACCGGCTGGCTGCCCGCGCCCGTGGCGGCGGACATCGCCCGCCGGGAGGAACTCGCCCGGCAGCAGGCCGAGACCGGGTCCGGGCCGGGTACCGGGGACGTGGCGGGCGCCGAGACCGTGCCCCCGTTCTCCGTGGCGGGCGCCGAGACCGCGCCTCCCGGTGCCGCGGCGGCAGCCGGCACCGCACCGCCGGCCGGTGCGGCGTCCGGCGGATACACACCCACCCATGCCTCCCGGCCCGGTGAGCAGCCGTACCGCGGCCGGACACAGCCGACGCCGCCGACCGGATCCCCTGCCCCGTTCCCGCAGGGAGCACCGCACCCCACCGGACCGTCGGCGGCGCCGTCGGCGGCCCGCAGCCGCACCCCGCTGACGGCCGGCGCGGCCGTGCTGGCCCTGGTGGTGGTGGCGACGGCCGCCTGGGTCCTCACCCGGGACGACGACACGGACAAGAACCAGGGCGGTGGTGAACGATCCGCCTCGTCGCCGGCCGCCGGCGCCCAGGCCCCCGGGGGCACCACGCCGAGCACCGGCACGTCACCCACCGGGAACGCGACGCCGACCGGCTACACGGAGATCTTCAAGGACAAGCCGCTCACCCTGCGCGCCCAGTTCACTTCCGGCCGCAACTCCTACACCAACGTGGACCTGGACGCACCGAAGATCGACGCGAAGGGCTTCAGCACGGGGAAGGGGAACGAGCTGCAGTACGAGGAGTTCGGCGAGACCTATACCCTGCGCTTCCTGACGACCATGGGGAAGAGCGCGGGCGCCACCCCCGAGGAGTGTGCCGAGGGCGCGGCGGCCGACGTGCTGCCCTCCGAGCTCGGTGACGACGCGCAGGGCGAGCAGCTGACCCCGGGCACCATGCTGTGCACCGTCACCGACGAGGACAACCTCGCGATGCTCACCATCAAGGACGTCGTCGTCCAGAAGGACGCCGCGGGTGTCGAGGGACGCGACTACGTCACCGAACTGACGCTCTGGAAGGCGCCCTGACCCGTCCGTCGCGGAAGAAGTCCTCGTCCCGTCGTATCCGCTCGTCCTGCGTGGGCGTCGCCGTGCAGGGGCCGCCCACCGCTGAACCTGTGGGCCCTGGCCCCGGCTCCGTCCTGGATCTGCCGGACACCGTGCCCGGCCTTACGGCCCTCCCGCCGGCCCCCGCAGGCGCTGTACGGCTTCGAGCGGCTTACCCGTCGCGGTCGCCGCAGCCATGACGACGTTCACGCACCGGGCCCGCCGCTGCCCGTGGTGGGGCTTCCCCGCCGCCCGGCTTGGCTCCACGCCCGCACCGCGTCGACCACCGAGACCTGGCGCGAGATCCTGCTGCTCCTGTGGTGGGCGGCCGGCGTCACCCACGGCCGGCTCCCGGCACGTCGGCGTGCGGAGCCCCGCGTACGGCGCGGTCAGCGCGCGGGCGCGCTCGCCGTCACAGCCGGGGCGGCCCGGACCACGGCGAGTACGGCGGGCACCGCCTCGCGGACGCGCCGCGGCGACTCACCGGCCGACGGAGCCGAGGCAGGCCGTCGCTGCTCGCCATCGGCATCAACTCTCTTTTTTCGCACAACCGTTCAGGTTCGCCGGAGGTCTTTCCCAAGACTGTGCGCACATCGTGGAGAGGAACCCATGCCCCGGTCCCATCACAAGCGTTACCGGCGTCCCGCCGTACTGGGCGCCACCGCCGTCGCCGCCGCCCTGGCCGGCGGGCTGCTCATCGCCCTGCCCGGAGCAGCGAGTGCCGCCCCGTCGGGCCTCGCCGACGATTTCAACGGTGACGGCTACCGTGATCTGGCGACCGGCGCCCCGGGCGCCGTCGCCGGCGGGAAGGCCAAGGCGGGTGCCGTGGTCGTCGCCTACGGCTCGTCGAGCGGTGTCAGCGCCGCGCGCCACAAGAGCACGTCGCAGAGTTCCTCCGGCGTGCCGGGCTCTCCGGAGACCTCCGACCGCTTCGGCACCGAACTCGCGCACGGCGACCTCAACAGGGACGGCTACGGCGATCTCGTCGTGGGCACACCGCTGGAGGACGTCGGCAACGATGTCGACGGCGGTTCGGTCACGATCCTGTGGGGCGGCTCGTCCGGCCTGTCGGGCGGCACCGCGATCAGCGACCCGAACGCCTCGGGCCACGACCGGTTCGGCCAGTCCCTCGCGGTCGGCGACTTCACCGGTGACGGGAAGGCCGATCTGGCCGTCGGTTCCACCGGCAAGGACGTGTGGATCTTCAAGGGCGGATTCACCAAGTCCGGTGGCCCGGCCGGGAAGCTGCGCCTCGACGCGCAGATCGAGTCCGGCGCGTACCCCAGGGGAGCCGTTCATCTGGCGGCCGGGGACTTCGACGGCGACGGGACGGACGACGTGGTGGTGGGGTCCTCCGTGGGCAACGTCGTCCACCGGGGCGGCCCGGCCGGGCCCACGCCGCAGACCCGGGTGGGCACGGGGTACGCGGGCGCGCTGGCCGTGGCCGACTTCGACCGCGACGGGCACGACGACCTGGTCGTCGGTACCGACTCCGCTGCCGTCCTGGACCAGACGGCGAAGGGCGGTTACGTCACCGTGTTCCACGGCGGTGCGGCGGGCGTCTCCGCCACGCGCAGTGCCGTCTTCCACCAGGACAGCGCGGGTGTGCCGGGAGCGGACGAGTCCCACGACCTGTTCGGTGGCGCACTCGCCGCGGGCGACGTCAACGCCGACGGCTACCCGGACCTCGCCGTGGGCGCGGGCTTCGAGAGCATCGGCACCGCGGACCGCACGGGCATGGTCTGGGTGCTGCGCGGCGGCGCCTCCGGCCTGACGGGCACCGGCGCCCAGGCCTTCAACCAGGGCACCTCGGGTGTTCCGGGCGCCAACGAGCCGTCGGACGTCTTCGGCGGCGCCGTCCACCTCGCCGACCACGACAAGGACGGTCGCGCCGATCTGTCGGTGGGCGCGGCCGGCGAGAACAGCGACGACGGCGCGGTGTGGGTCCTGCGCGGCTCCACCGGAGGCGTCACGGTCACCGGCGCGGTCAGCTTCGGTGCGGCGTCCGTGGGCATCGGGAAATCGGGGGACGATCCCATGTTCGGGGACACCGTGTCGGGGTCCTGAGCACCCGGACGGACAACCGGGAGGGGCGGCACCGGAGAGTTCCGGCGCCGCCCCTCCCGGCGCGTCGGCGTACGGCGTGGACCGCCGCATGAAGAAGGCCCGGGTGTCCGGCCCGGGCCTTCGTCTCTCATGGGGGTGATCCGCCCTCATGGGGGCGACCCGCCCGGCGCTCCCCCGTCGCCGGTGCCGGACGCGTGGGCGTCAGGCGAGGCTGTAGAGGTTGAACTCCTGCCAGCCGGCGATCTCGCCGGAGCGGGCGCGCAGGACGTACTGGAGGGAGCCGGTGTAGCTGTTCTCCATGGTGACGAAGAGGCCGTTCAGCGTGGACTGGAGCGCCCAGCGGTCCTGGCTCTCGTTGTAGTAGAGGACGAACCGCTCCCAGCCGCCGACGCTGGTGGAGCGGGCGCGCAGCTCGTTCTGCGCGCTGCCGGTGTAGTTCTTCTCGACCGCCACGTAGAGGTTGTTGGCCAGGGACTTCAGCGCGTACGTGCCGGTGGTCTCGTCCCACTCGAAGGCGAAGCCCTCCCAGGAACCGTTGTACTCGGCGGAACGGGCCCGCAGCACACCGGTGTCGGGGGCGGGGTACGTCTTCTCCGTGGCGACGAACCTGTCGTTGCGGAGCGACTGCACGGCCAGCAGCTCGGGCTCCTCGGCCTGCGCGGAGACGTCGTCGCCGGCGGCGAGCGGGGCCTGCCGGGCGTCCGTGTTCCGGGCGATGTGCGTCAGTTCGGCGGCGTCGACCTTCTCCCATCCGCTGGGGACGGCCGTCGGCCGGTCGGCCTGCGGGGCGGCTCCGGCCGCGGGTGCGGTCCAGGCGGAGGCCGCCAGCAGGGCGCTGAGGGACAAAAGGACGGGGGTCATGCGTCTCACGGTCATTCCTCACCATTCATCGAACGGATTCTGGGCACGGCGAGACGGTGGGCCCACGAGGGGTTTCCGGCCGTTTCCCGGAAGGCCGACGGCGCGTGCAGCACAAGCCGCTTCACGCGCGTGGGGACATGTCCCCGAGCGCGCGGCGGGCCCCTCCCGTATCTCTCGCCCCCCCGACGACTGCGGTCGGTGCCCCTCCCCGGGCACTTCGGCAGCGGCTGCGCCACGTGGCGCAGCCGTGCCAGCGTAAGCAGTGGGGCGTGAGTCACGGCAGTGATTTAACCTTGAATTACGCGAGGGTTCACCGACGTACCGCGGGACCCTTTTCGCCTGCCCCACGAGAAGTGGTCGTCCACGGCTTGCGGCATGGTCCCGACGGCCCGGCGCCGGGAGGGCGACCGCGCCCGGACGGTCGAGGCCCCGCGCCGCGTCCTCCCCCTGGCTGAAGGAGCGGGGGTACTCCTCCGGTTTCCCGGTGCGCCGTGCCCTCCACGACATGGGGGTCGTGGAGGGCACGGCGTTCACCCGAGGGCCGGCAAGGCCGTGGACACCTCAGGGGCGCTCGATGGTGATGAAGGGGTCCCACTGGAAGTACCCCTTCAGGTTGCGGTGGCGGTCCAGGATCTGGAAGGAGAAGTGGTAGACGACCCTGCCGGTCTTCTTGACCGTCGTCCGCCAGTAGTGGTCCTCGTACTCCTGGGTCGTGAACGCCGGCGTGCCCTCGCTGCCCTCCTGCGGCATCGGGTAGACGCCGTCGACCACCTCGATCTCCGGCGTCCTGATGAGCAGGTGCTCGTTGTCGCTGCTCACGTACCGGTACAGGAGCGCCTTGTAGTCGCTGCCGAGCGACAGCGTCGTCTCCCGCCACTTGACGCTGTCCCCGGGTTCGGCACGGAGGTTCAGCTCGGCGCCCGACGTGCCGATGATGTGGTCCTGGCGCGTCGTCATGTAGATCAGGCTCTCGTCGGCGTAGGTCGGCGCGTCGGGGTTCTTCGACGCGCCGGGGTTGCGTTCGACGATCGTGGCCGCGTCGAACGCGATCAGCACGTTGAGTTCAGCCATGTCCTGCCCCTTTCGGATACGGGTCGTGTCCTCTGCTCCCTGACGGGCCGGGCGGCCCGTCAGGCGGTCGTGCCGGGCTTCGGCACCTTGTACGCCATCGCCCGCGGGTAGTCGTGCCGGTGCAGGCGGACGCGGACCAGCAGAGGTCCGGCGTTGACCGGGTCGGCGGGGTCGGTGAGACGGGACAGCAGGGCGTCCAGCTCCGCGGTGTCCGTGACGTGGACCCCGTGCGCCGGGGTGTCCCGGCCGGCGAACACGTCCGCGAGGCGGTCGTAGTGCCACGGGTGGAGGACGTTGTAGAAGTCCGGCTCCAGCCGGTCGTGTCCGGCGTAGTAGGACGGGTGGACCAGCATCTGCTCGATGCCGTAGAAGTGCCCGTTGTCCATGACGAACACCACCGACCGCAGGCCGAGCCGGGTGTGGGTGGAGATCTCCTGGCAGGTCTCCTGGAAGGCGCCGTCGCCGACGAACACCATCGGACGGGCGGGCGCGCGCTCGGGCGCGAGCGCGGCACCGGTCGCCGCGCCGACCGACCAGCCGATGGACAGCCAGCTGACCTGGGACAGGAACCCGCCCGCGGGCAGCGACAGGTTCATCGAGCCGATGAGGGAGAACGCGGCGTCGGAGACGACCGTCCAGTCCTCCCGGGTCTCCTCGCCCAGGAAGTGGTTGATCCGATCGAACACGCCGTCGTAGGTGAGGTGTTCGGGCGTACGGGACAGCGAGCCGGGGACGCGGAGTGCGGCCCGGTGCTGTTCCAGGGTGGCGGGGCGGTTCCCGGGCGCTCCGTGGTGGGCGTGGGCCTCGGCGTAGTAGTCGGCGGCCAGCCCGCCGGAGCCGTAGGCCTTGACCAGCGCGTCCTGGAGGGCGGGCAGCAGCTGTCCGAGCTGTACGTCGGGGAAGTAGGAGGTGCCGACGCTGACCCCGCCGTGCGCGGCCATCACCCAGTCGGTGCCGACGGACTGCTCACCGCCGAGGTTCTTCGACGTGGACCAGGCGCCGAGCCCGATCCGGCAGGTGGCCCACTCCTTGAAGATCCAGTGCACGTCCGGATGGCTGGCCCGGCCGTTGTAGACGCCGTGGAACTGCGGCTGGTCCTCGTCGAGGACGGCCTTGGCGCCGACGGTGGTGCAGTACGGCACCCCGGTGGCCTCCACCAGGCCGGTGAGCTGCCCGCCGAGGTGGAGCCGTTCGGTCTCCTCGCCGGCCCACACGATCGGGCGCGGCCTGCCGTCCGGGCCGGGGTGCTCCTCGACCAGGGTGAGGATCGCGTGCACGGCGTCGTCCAGCATCGTGCGGCCGCGGGCGCCGAGCGGCCGTTCGCGGGGGACGATCGGCGCCTCGGGTGCGGCGCAGGGCTCGTCCCACAGGTCCTCCATGACCTCCAGGTAGACCGGCCTGCGCTCGGTCAGGCAGGCGGTGAGCGCGGCGTCGATCTGTCCGGGGGCGAGGCCCGGGTGGGAGATGGCCTGCGCGTCCACGGTGACCTGCCGGTAGACGTCCAGGTTGCTCTCCGTGCGCGGGCTCATGTGGGAGGTGAGCAGCCCGAGGGCGCGCTGGTTCTGCCACTGCTCGTAGGGCGGGGAGGCGTTGACGGCGACGAGCGGCACCTGCTCGACGTAGGCGCCGCCGCAGGCGTTCAGCAGGTTGAACGCGCCGACGCCGTAGGTGACGGCGGCCGCGCCGATGCCGTGGATGCGGGCGTAGGCGTCGGCGGCCTGGCCGGCGCCGCCCTCGGTGGGGGTGCCGACCCACTCGATGTCGCCCTCGGCGCGCAGGGCGGTCAGGAACGGGCCGAGGTGGTTGCCGGGGACGCCGAACAGGTGGGTGATGCCCAGCTCGGCCAGGCGCAGGGCGAGGTAACGGGCGACGGTGTACCCGGGGTTGACCGCGATCACGACGCGTGCCCCTCCCGCTCCGGGCCGGGGGTGGTGACCGGCGGGGCCTGGTGGACGGCGACGGCGGCGCGGACCGCGCTCTCCAGGGCGCCCTCGATCCAGGCGTGCTTGAGGGAGGTGTGCTCCCCGGCGAAGTGCACGGGGCCCTCGGGCCGGGAGACGTCCAGGTGGAAGCTGGTCATCTGGTGGGCGGTGTAGATGGCGGCCTCGCCGAAGGCGTACGGGTCGCGGGCCCAGGACTGGGTGGCGCCCCGGCCGGTGAAGAACACCTCGATGCGGCGGCCGTGCAGGGCCTGGAGGTTGCGCAGGGCGTAGACGTAGCGCTCGGCGTCGGGCATGGAGTCCCAGCGCGCGGCGTCGTCGGACCAGCAGTACGAGGCGAGGACGACGCCGCCGGTGCTGCCCTCGACCCGGTGCGACGGGTAGTACATGAACCGGTTCGGGTTGTCTGCGGCGGAGCCGCCGCCGAAGCAGTGGGTGGCGGGGCGGACGGCGGGGCCGCGCAGCGGCAGGGCGCCGTCGATCCGGCGCATCTCCTCGGTGACGCCGCTGTCCTTGACCGCGGCGCCGAGCAGGCCGGCGGCCGGATCGGGGAGGGTGACGCGGGGCGCGGTGTCCGCCCCGGCGCTGTGCCGGTAGTACGCGTACAGGCCCGGTGCGATGTCCTCCAGTGCGTCGCGCCAGTCGTCCTCGGTGAACTCCCACCACCGGTGGCTGAACTCCAGCAGCACCTTGGTGGCCTGGTCGTAGTGCGTCTCGATGATCGCGCGGCGCTTCTTGTACGACATCGAGGGGACGATCTCCACGAAGCGCAGCGCGGAGAACGGGACGGTGACGATCGCCAGGTCCGCGGTCCACAGCTGCGGCGGTGCCTGGGGGTCGTCCTCGGCGACGGTCTGCACGGCCACGCCCCAGCCGTCGGGACCGACGGCGCCGGTGCCCTCGGGGCCGGTGTCGCGGCCGGGGTCGTGGTACTCCAGGCGGATCACGCGCTTGCCGAGGCGCACCTCGTCGAGCAGACCTTGGTGGAGGGCGTCCGGCAGGCGCCAGCTGCCGCCGGGGATCTCCCAGTAGCGGACGGCGGGGTTGATGTCGCTGCGGCTGAGGAAGCTGTGGAAGAAGGAGAGGTGCAGCCGGGAGGACATGTTCTCCAGCGTTCCGACGGCCTCGACCGCCTCGTCGCTGAGCCCGGCGTGGTCGCGCAGGAAGCCGCCCATCGAGTAGCCGTCGAAGTCGCGGATCACCCGCGCCCAGCCCTCGACCCACTCGTCGAACGGTTTGTCGACGCGCTTTCCGTCGACGATGTCGGAGTAGTAGTCGCGGACGCTCTCCAGCGCGTCGTCGACCATTTTCACGACGGGGGCGCGGACCTCGTCGCCGGTGAGGTGGAATTCCTCGTTGATCCGTTCGGGACCGGTGGTGTAGTCGGCCCGTCGCACCTGGACGCGGTTGGCGCGGATCCAGGAGTTGCCGCGCTTGTCGGGTTCGCGGAAGTCGGGGCTGTCGTCGCCGTAGGTCCAGGTCCGGCCGGTGAAGGAGGTGTACGTCACCGGGGGGACGGGGACGTCGGGGCCGCTGCCGGTGGCGGGGTCCACGTCCACGTTGTAGAACTGGCGGCGGCCGAGCCCGAGTTTGTCGACGAGGGCGAGGGCGAGCGGATGGAAGTCGGGCAGCCGCATGGCGCCGGCCTCGGCGTACTGGGCGGGATCGGCGAAGGGCCGGTCGTGGTCGGTGGCGCGGAAGGTCTTGATGCGTCCGCCGACGCGGCCTGCGTTGGCCTCGAGGACGGTGACGTCGTGGCCGGCGTCCTTGAGCAGCCGGGCGGCGACGAGGCCGGTGATGCCGGCGCCGATGATCAGGATCTTCTTGCGCGGGTGGTGGGTGGGGCCGAGGTGGCCCGTGTCGATCAGGGTGTGGAGAAAGCCGAGTTTGAGGTCCTTGTCGTCCGGGCCGACGAGAAGGAGTTCGCGGGCAAGTCGGAGACAGGTCTGCCAGCGCGCACGGGTGGCGGAGTTTTCCCGTGAAAGGTCGGTCATAGCTTTCGATCGTAGAGATGGAGAAACGCTTTCCCGTTCCCTCCGGATGACAAAGTCCAAAAGACGCCGACCGCACCATTCGACGCGAATTCGACTTACTCGGACCACTCTTGTCGGACGGCAGATCCAGCAGAGGCGGATGGGGAAAGAGAAACGAAGCCGAATCGATAATTCACTGATGGAGTGCGGAAATACCGGTGTCTCGATGGCGGTGGTCCCGACGTCCCGGAAAGGGCGCCGGAACGGCGATTTCCCGCCGAGCCGTCGCCGACCGGGCCACCGTGACCGCCACCGGACCGGACACCGTCCCGGCCGGGCCGATCGGCCACCCCGTCCAGCCGCCCGGCCCGGTCTCCTGCCACCGCGTGGCCGGCGTCCTCGCCGGCGGCACCGAGACCGCGGCCGCGCGCCCGTGCCGGGGACGTGCCGGACCCGGCCCCGGCACGTCCCCGGGCACGCCGCTCGTGGAGTTGTCCGCGAACTCCCCCGGCATTGTCCGTGATCGGTAACGGACGCATCCCCTGGACACCGTCCCTCGTCCTGTCAGGTGGTCGGGGTGACCGGGGAACGACGGCAACTACGCGAGGGCGGGACGGACATGGCACGGCACGGTGGCGGGCGCGGCTGGTACGGCAAGCTGGTCGGGGCGGCGCTCGGGGTGACAGTGCTCGCCGTCGGGGCCTCGGTGTGGACCGCGCAGGCCGGCGTGGTGGGCGACCCGTCGCCGAAGGCGACCGCGCCCGCCACGCCGGGCAGTGCCACCGAGCCGGTCGCGGCGACCATCGTGCACGCCTCGGACCAGGGGGCGCGCGGCGTCAACATCACCGTCGACGACGGTCCCGACCCCGCGTGGACCCCTCAAGTGCTCGACATACTCGAGGAGTACGGGGTGAAGGCCACGTTCTGTGTGACGGGGACGCAGGCGCAGGCCCACCCGGACCTCGTGAAGGAAGTGGTCGCGGCCGGGCACCGGCTGTGCAACCACACGGTGTCGCACGACACCGCCATGGACAAGAAGTCCGAGGCCTACCAGAAGAAGGAGATCCTCGACGCCGAACGCATGATCATCGAGGCGTCCGGGGGCGTGCGGTCGATGTACTACCGGGCCCCCGGCGGGGCCTTCACCCCCTACAGCCGCGAGCTGGTCGCCTCCCGGGGCATGCGCCCGCTGGGCTGGAACGTGGACACCAAGGACTTCGAGCAGCCGGGCGCCGACGCCATCGTCGCCACCGTCCAGCGGGAAATCTCCAATGGGCCGACGGTCCTCTTCCACGACGCGGGAGGCGACCGTGCCCAGAGCGTCGAAGCGCTGCGCCGCGTCCTGCCCTGGCTCAAGGAGCAGGGCTACTCCTTCGGCTTCCCGGTGCGCTGAGCCCCGGGACCGTTCGCCCAGGCGGTCCGCCCGCTCTCCCGCGCCGCCTCGTCACGGGCGGCCGAGGGCGCGGTACTCCCAGCCGGCGGCGCGCCACCGGGCGGGGTCGAGGGCGTGGCGCCCGTCGACGATGCGGCGGTGGTTCACCACGGCGCCCATGACCTCCGGGGCTATCTGGCGGAACTCGTTCCACTCGGTGAGCAGGACGACGACGTCGGCGCCGGCGGCGGCCGAGATCGCGTCGGTGCCGTAGTCGAGCTGCGGGTGGCCGCGCCGGGCGTTCTCGGTGGCGGCCGGGTCGACGACGGTGACGCGGGCGCCGAGCCGGTGCAGGGTGCTCGCCACGTCGAGGGCCGGAGCGTCGCGGATGTCGTCGGAGTTGGGCTTGAAGGCCGCGCCGAGGGCGGTCACCCGGACCCCGGTGAGGTCGCCGCCGGCGAGTTCGCGGACGAGGTCGACGGTACGGGCGCGGCGGCGCTTGTTGATGTCGTCCACCTCGCGCAGGAAGCCGACGGCCTGGCCGACCCCGAGTTCCTCGGCACGGTGCGCGAAGGTCCGGATGTCCTTGGGCAGGCAGCCGCCGCCGAAGCCGAGACCGGGCTTGAGGAAGCGGCCGCCGATCCGGTCGTCGTACGCCAGGGCCTCGGCGAGGCCGGTGACGACGCCGCCGGTGGTGCCCTCCTTGATGTCGACCGCCTCGCCCGTGACGGCGCTGATGTGGTTGCCGCTCACGACGTTGCGGTCGCTGTTGTCCGGCTTGCACCGGCTGACCGTGCACCAGTTGGACTCGGCGGTGCCGATGTACACGCCTTCGCCGAACTTCGGCTTGCGCAGTCCGGTGTCGCGGACGGTGTTGTCGCGTACGACGTTGTCCGAGCTGAAGTTGCGCAGGTGGATGGCCTCGTCACCGATGTGTTCCACCGTCAGGCCCTGGATGACGGCGTGTTCGACCTCGTCCGCCATCACGCCCTTCTGGCCGTTGCGCACGGTGAAGCCGACCAGCCGCCAGTGGTCGGCGCCGTCGAGGTGGAAGGCGTAGCCCCCCTTGATGTCACCGGCGTCGATCACCGCGCCGGGGCCGCCGCAGACCCAGATCGGCTTCTCGGCGGTGCCCGCGGCCTCGGCGGTGAACTTGTCCTCGTAGCGGCCGCCGGCGAGGTGGATGACGTCACCGGGCACGGCGTTGTCGAGGGCGTCCGCCAGCCATGACCAGACGGTGTCGAAGAAGCTCGACATGAACGGGGCCCCCACCCAAGAAGCAACCGGAACCGGCCGACGCGCGCCGGAAGCCGCGTCGGGCTGGAAGGAATCCATGGCATCGAACGCGATTCCTTCACATTTGATACGGAAACTTCACTTCGTGTGCCACACCCCTTCAGCCACAGGAGGGCCCCGGGGGCGGGAAACGCGGAAGCGGCAGCCGAACGCCTCGGACATGCGGGGCGAGACGCCGCGCCGTCGCCCGCCACCGCACGTCACGTGCCGCACACGATCTTCATAACTTGCCCCCATGTGAGGATCTTCAGGATTCAACAAGATTGGTCGCCGCACGGGAATCCCTCTTCGCCCTTTCGGGACCTGTGGACCGTCCGCACCGGCACGCGCCCGGCGGACAGGGGGCGGGCGTGCGCCTCGCGCCGTCCGTCTCCACAGCGTCTTCGCGGTGACCGCGATCCCGGCCGTCGCGCCGACGCGGTGGATGTGACCTTCGTCGCGACAGCGGGTGCTCGGGCGTTCGCCGTCGGGCGATCCGCCGGCGACGGTGACGGCGGCACATCCGCCGTCGACGGAGGTCACAGAGGTGCGGACGGAAGCGCACGGCAGGAAGCCGTGCTCCGCGGAGAGCAATATCTGTGTCCGCGGCATGAGAAATAGGTGCGGGGCACGGCACGTATTCCCCGGCCGTCGACCGGAGCGGAATTAGCGACCGTGCGGGGCCAATCGCCCCGTGCTACTGTCGTTACCAGTTGCAGGTGTGGTTGCCAGAAGGTTCATTTCCGACGGGTTAATCATCACGGCGACACGGAATTCACACAAGGTGAATTCCCGACACCGCCTCCGAAGGAGAAATGACATGGCTACTGGCACCGTGAAGTGGTTCAACGCGGAAAAGGGCTTCGGCTTCATCGAGCAGGACGGCGGCGGCCCCGACGTCTTCGCCCACTACTCGAACATCGCCGCCCAGGGCTTCCGTGAGCTGCAGGAAGGCCAGAAGGTGTCGTTCGACATCGCGCAGGGCCAGAAGGGCCCGACGGCCGAGAACATCGTCCCCGCCTGACACCGGCAGCGACGCATACTTCGCAGCTGGGGCCCGCACCTCTGAAGTGCGGGCCCCGGCTCGCTGCGTTTCGGGACGTGCGACGGGAAGGCTCCACCACTTCACCGACCGGTGACGCTTTCCCCGCCGGCCCGACGCCGCACCCATCGAATTCGGCTCGTCTCGAGATTCTCTGCGCCCCTCATGTGCTGCGGGAATTCCTTGGTACGCGCCCCATCAAGGAAGGTTCCGCATGAATCGTGCCCGCACGTCCCGCACCCATGACCGTTCCGGAGGAGGCTCCGGCGCTCCCCGCTCCAGCGCCCCTCGCTCCGGTGGCCCGCGCCGTTCCAAGGGCCAGGGAAACCGACAGGCCGGACGGACCGCCGTACAGGGCGAGTTCGCGCCGCCGAAGACGATCACGCCCGCGCTGCCCGCCGTCGAGTCGTTCGCCGATCTCGACATGCCCGCACGGTTGCTGGCCACGCTCGGCCACGAAGGCGTGACCGTGCCGTTCCCGATCCAGGCGGCGACGCTGCCGAACTCCCTGGCCGGTCGTGACGTCCTCGGCCGTGGCCGCACGGGTTCGGGCAAGACCCTCGCCTTCGGCCTCGCGCTGCTGGCCCGTACGGCGGGGCGGCGTGCCGAACCGCGGCGGCCGCTCGCCCTCGTCCTCGTCCCCACCCGCGAGCTCGCCCAGCAGGTCACCGACGCGCTCACTCCGTACGCCCGCTCCGTGGGCCTGCGGCCGGCCACCGTCGTCGGCGGGATGTCCATCGGCAGGCAGGCCGGTGCGCTGCGCGCCGGCGCCGAGGTGGTCGTCGCGACGCCCGGACGGCTCAAGGACCTGATCGAGCGGGGCGACTGCCTGCTGGACGACGTCGGCATCACGGTCCTCGACGAGGCCGACCAGATGGCCGACATGGGCTTCATGCCCCAGGTCACCGCCCTGCTCGACCAGGTGCGCCCCGACGGGCAGCGGATGCTCTTCTCGGCCACCCTGGACCGCAACGTCGACCGGCTGGTGCGGAACTACCTGCACGACCCCGTCGTCCACTCGGTCGATCCCTCCGCCGGCGCGGTCACCACGATGGAGCACCACATACTCCATGTGCACGACGCGGACAAACACCGGACGACCACCGAGATCGCGGCGCGGGACGGTCGAGTGATCATGTTCCTCGACACCAAGCACGCGGTGAACCGGCTGACCAAGCACCTCCTGAGCAGCGGTGTCCGCGCCGCGGCCCTGCACGGCGGCAAGTCCCAGCCGCAGCGCACGCGGACCCTGGCCCAGTTCAAGAGCGGGGAGGTGACGGTGCTGGTGGCGACCAACGTCGCGGCGCGCGGCATCCACGTCGACAACCTCGACCTGGTCGTCAACGTGGACCCGCCCACCGACCACAAGGACTACCTGCACCGCGGCGGCCGTACGGCCCGCGCCGGGGAGTCCGGCAGCGTCGTCACCCTGGTGACCCCCGATCAGCGTCGCGACATGAGCCGGCTGATGGTTTCGGCGGGCATCACCCCCCAGGTCACCCAGGTCCGTTCGGGCGAGGAGGAGCTGAGCCGCATCACGGGCGCACAGGCCCCCTCCGGTGTCCCGGTCGTCATCCCCGCGCCGGCGGTGGAACGCCCCCGCGGCGCGTCCTCCCCCGCCCCCTCCCGCAGCCGCCGGGGCCGCCGGGGCCGCGCCGGCCAGGGCCGGCCCGCCGGCGAAGAGGGCCGCCGCAGGACACAGCGACGGCCCGACTTCGGCCCGGCCGCCTAGAGCCGCGCTGATCGCATGACCGGCCCCCACCGGTGGGGGCCCTCCATGACACCCGCTCGGACGCGGGGCCACCGGGGGGGAGTACAACCCCCGGGGGCGCGGGCCGGGGCGGGGGCGCGGGCCCGCCCCGGGGCGGGTCGGCGCCCCCCCCCGCCACCGCGCCCCCGGGGCCCCGGGGGGCCTCGCAACCCCCCGGGCCCCCCGCGTCCGGCTACGGGGACGCGTCCGGCCCCGGGTCCGTGACGCCAGGACGGCCGAGGTGGCTCCGTCCCTCACGGCCGGTGCCCGTGTCGATCACCTCGTCCTCTGCGACGAGGACGACCGGAGCACGGGCCTGACGACCCCGGCCCGGTGTCGTCGGGAGCCGGGACCGGGCCGGCATGTGTCCGCGCTCCGCTCCGGACACATCGGCACCGCCTCCCGGGAGGCGTGGGGACGGGCGGAAGACCGCCGCCGAGAGACACGAGGGCCCCGCCGACGCGCGTCGGCGGGGCCCTCGTCGTCGTCCCGTCGTCCCGCCGTCCACGACGACGTACTCCCCCCGCTGCCGCGGACCACAGGCACCTGCGGCACCTGCACGCCAAATTCTACTTTTGCCAGAGTAGACATTGCGGTGCAGCACGGTTAGTCTTCTTCTTGTTGACATGGTCGAGCGAGACCCGGCAGACATGAACTGGCGGGTAGCAGTACCGCAGTACCCCTTCACCCAGTGGTCGGTTCAGAGGAAAGGACGGAGGAGCAGACGCCATCAGGATCGCCCGGCACCGAGAGACTTTCGGCCCGGGTACCGCAGGACCCCGGAACGGATGGTGGTCTTTGGTCACGCAACCGCGATCCCCGCACCCCCGCCCTCACCGGGCCGGGTAGCGGAAACGGAAGGTCGGCACAGCATGAGGGCCGACCGATGGTGTTGAATTTCCTTCGGGGCCCTGGTGCCGCACGGCACCAGGGCCCCTCGACGCGTTGTACAACGAGGTGACATGCCAGCAGACACTCCACTCGGTAATCGTCTGGACGACGACGACTACCCCGCGTACACCATGGGCCGGGCCGCCGAAATGCTCGGCACCACCCCCGGCTTCCTCCGGGCCATCGGTGAGGCCCGTCTGATCACTCCGCTGCGCTCGGAGGGCGGACACCGCCGGTACTCCCGCTACCAGCTGCGGATCGCCGCCCGCGCCCGCGAGCTCGTCGACAGGGGGACCCCGATCGAGGCGGCTTGCCGCATCGTCATCCTCGAGGACCAGCTCGAGGAAGCCCAGCGCATCAACGCCGAGTACCGCCGTGCCGCGGACCAGGCGTCCCACGGCGTCGATGCCGGTTCGAGCTGACCGCGGGGGCGCGGGCGGCCGGCCCGGGCACGCCGCTCCACCGCGCGTGGGCACCCGGACGGGCCTCGTACGCGAGCGCCGCCGTGACCGGGGTTCCCCTGCCCGGACATGAGGCGCAAGCTGGAGAGGAGGCCGCCCGGTCGTCCCGGGCGCGGGCTCGGGCTCGGGACGTACGGTCTCGCCACTCCGAGTGAGCCCTTCGGGCTCGGCAGGAGGGAAGCGCGATGACAGCTCAGGTCACCACCGGTACGCGCTGGCACCTGGCCGGCGACTGGTTCGACGTGTGCAAGTGCGCCATACCGTGTCCCTGCACGTTCGCCCAGCCCCCGACCTACGGCGACTGCGAAGGCGTGCTGGTCTGGCACATCCGGGAAGGCAGCTTCGACGACGTGCGGCTCGACGGTCTCAACGTCCTGATGCTCGGCTCCTTCACCGGAAACCCCTGGGCCGGCACGCACACCGACCCGTACGCCGCGGTCTTCCTCGACGAACGGGCCGACGAGCGGCAGCGCGCCGCGCTCGGGGCGATCTTCGGCGGTGAGGCGGGCGGATGGCCGGCGCGGTTCGGGGAGATGTTCCACCCCGAGATGCGCGGCATGGACTTCGCCCCCGTCCACGTCGAGATCGACGAGGACCTCGCCACCTGGCGGGCCGAGGTTCCCGGCCGGGTCACGGCCACCGCCGAGGCGCTCACCGGCCCGACGACGCCGGACGGCGCGCGCGTCCAGGTCCACAACGCCCCGGGCGCCGAGGTCGGACCCGGCCAGGTCGCCACCTGGGGGCGGGCCACCACCGACCGCGCCGACGCCTTCGGCTTCTCCTGGGAACGCTCGGGGAAGTCGAGCAAACACTTCCCGTTCGACTGGAGCGGTCCTGACCAGGAGCCGGAGCGGTCCTGAGCAGGGAGGAGGCGTGTCTCGGGGCCGGAGCGTCACATGCCGCCCGTCATCGGCATCGTCCCTCGGAGCCCCGGCAGCAGCCAGTCCTGGAACAGTGCGAGCACGGCGAGCACCAGAAACGCGACGCCTACGCCCCACGCGAGCAGCCGGCCACGGGACCACAGCTTCTCCACGAAGATCACCACGGCGAGCGCGGCCATCGCCGCCACGTTCATCACGCCGAGCGGGATCAGTACGGTCATCAGCCCCGCACAGCACCCGACGCAGTAGGCGCCGTGATGGACGCCCACCCGGAGGTCGCGGGCCGGCCGCCGGAAGCCCGCGTAGCGCACCAGGTGGCTCATCGGGTCGCGGCAGTGCCGCAGACAGACGTTCTTGAGGGGGCCGAGCTGGTACAGGCCGGCGAGCAGGAAGGCCGCCGCGCCGATCCGGCGTCCGGCGTCCGGACGGTCGTCCACCAGGCCGCCGGTGAGGGCGAGGGCCGCGTAGGCGAGCAGCCCGAAGGCGGTCCACACCAGCAGGTACCCGCCCACGAACTCGGCGGTGCGCACGGTCCGCCTCCGGCCGGAGGACTGCCGGCCGATCCCCCGCACCCAGGTGAGGGCCACCGGCGCCATGGACGGCAGCATCATGGCCGCCGTCATCGTCACCCACAGCAGCAGGAACAGCGGCAGCGCCATTCCCATCGTGCCGGGTGCGATCCCCATGTCCCGGGCCTGCCCGATCGTCAGTGCCCAGGCGGGCGCCGCGATCAGGACGATCACGAGCCACGCGGCCGCGAGATCCCTGGCCGGCAGCAGGCCGCCGCCCGCTCCGGTCGGCGCGGGCGACCGGGCGGACATGGAGAGGGAAGTCCGGCTGTGGCGCATCGGCGTGTACTCCTGCGGCTGGTTCCAGGACAGCACGCACCGGCCGGCGGCGCGACCTCACGCCGCGGGCCCGGGCGGCCGGCCTTCTAAGGGTCCCGGGCGAGGAGGACCAGGTCCGCTCCTGCGACCGGCGCGGTGAAGGCGGGAGCGACAAGCCCGACGGCTCCCGGAACGGTCCACGCGCCACGGCTTCGTCACCGGCCGGCCGGGGGTCGTCCGGCCCGGTGCGCGTCCGGCCCGGGGGTCGTCCGGCCCGGTGCGCGTCCGGCCCGGTGCACGTCCAACCCAGTGCGCGTCCGGCCCGGTGCACGTCCAACCCGGTGCGCGTCAGGCCGCCGCCCTGACCGTCGGGTCCGGGGCGGTCGGCTCCCGGAGCACGCCGCGGGTGCGGGTCGGGATGCCGAGGGTCGGGTGGACCACGCCCCAGACCGCGCCCTTGCAGACCAGTTCCTTGTAGCGGGCGGCGAGGCGTCCGGTCAGGGCCGCCTCGACGGCGCGGTCGTCCGCGGTGACGTACTGGATCAGGCCCTCCTTGCGGCCCAGCGAGATGCACTGGTTGAAGTAGCGCAGCGGCGCGTGGGGGAGCTTGCCGCCGGTCAGGCGGGCCGCGATGGAGTCGGCGGCCTGCCAGGCGGTGGGGACGCCCGAGGCGCACGACATCCGCAGCGGCTTGTCGCCGGGGCCCTCCACCAGGGCCGCGTCGCCGACGGCGTACACGTCCGGGTGCGAGAGGGAGCGCATGGTGCCGTCGACCACGATCCGGCCCGTGTCGTCGGTCTTCAGGGTGGTGGCCCCGGCGATCGGGTGGACGGCGAAGCCGGTGGTCCACAGGGTGACCGCGGCCGGGAGGGAGCGGCCGTCGGCGAGGGTGACGTGGTCGGCCCCGACTGCGGTGACGGACGCCTGCTCGTGCACCGTGATGCCGAGCCTGCCGAAGACCTCGCGCAGGTGCCTGCGGCCCTTGGCGGAGAGCCGGTCGCCGAGGTCGCCGCGGGTGGCGAGGGAGACGTCGAGGTCCGGGCGGGACTCGGCGATCTCGGCCGCGGCCTCCAGCCCGGTGAGTCCGCCGCCGACCACGACCACGGACCGCCCCGCGTCCAGGCCGGCCAGGCGCTCGCGCAGGCGGAGGGCGCCGGGGCGGCCGGCGATCCCGTGGGCGTGTTCGGCCGTGCCGGGGACGCCCTGGGTGTCCCAGCCGCTGCCGAGGGCGTACACGAGGGTGTCGTAGGTCAGTTGCCCGGTTCCCCCGGTGTCGTCGGTGACGGTGACCGTCCTGCGGTCGGCGTCCACGGCCGTCACCGTCGCCTGCCTCGGTTCCACGCCGGTGCCCGCGAACATCTCGTCGAGGGGGAAGGACCTGAGCTCCTGGCCCACCGCGAGTTGGTGCATCCGGACGCGCTCGACGAAGTCGGGTTCGGCGTTGACGAGGGTGATGGCGACGTCCTCGCGGCGCAGCCGCCTGGCCAGGCGGCCGGCGGCGATGGCTCCGGCGTATCCGGCTCCGAGGACGATGATGCGGTGCTGCATTTCCCTGCTCCTGTCGTCGGCTCTTCGGCGGGTCGCCCCTTGAACCGGGCGGCCCACCGTTTCCTGACAGGAGCGGAGTGCGACGTGGATCACATGACGGTCAGAAGACGGTGAGCAGGGGGTCGCCGTGGTCGGCGGCCGCCCAGAGCCGGGTCGCGCGCTCCAGCTTGTCGGGGTTGACCTGGTTGAGGATCGCGGTGATGCCCTCGGGGGTGACCGCGAAGCACATGATGCCGACGACCCGGCCGTCGAGGACCATCACGAGGGCGGGGTCGCCGTTGGCGGTCGTGGCGTGGACGGCGGGCGACCCGCCCACGATGTCGCGCTTGGCCTTGCCCGGCTTGAACAGGCCCCGCATGAACGTCGCGACCGCGAGCGCGCCCTCGAACGCCTTGGCACGGGCCGGGACCTTCCCGCCGCCGTCGCCGATCGCGACAGCGTCCTGGGTGAGCAGCCGCACGAGGGGCTCGGTCCGGCCGCTGGTGGCGGCCGCGAGGAACTCGTCGACGACCCTCCGGGCGGCGGCCTCGTCGACCTCGGTGCGCGCCTTGCCCTCGGCGACGTGCTTCCTGGCCCGGTGGAAGATCTGCTGGCTGGCGGCCTCGGTGAGGTCGAGGATCGCGGCGATCTCCCGGTGCGGGTAGTCGAAGGCCTCCCGCAGCACGTACACCGCCCGCTCGTTGGGGGTGAGACGTTCCAGCAGGGTGAGGACGGCGTACGAGACCGACTCGCGCTGTTCGGCGGTGTCGGCGGGGCCGAGCATCCGGTCGCCGGCCAGCAGCGGCTCGGGGAGCCACTCGCCCACGTAGGTCTCGCGCCGGGCGCGGGCCGAGGTGAGCTGGTTGAGGCACAGGTTGGTGAGCACCTTCGTCAGCCAGGCCTCGGGGACCTCGATGCGGCCGGTGTCGGCGGCCTGCCAGCGCAGGAACGTCTCCTGCACGGCGTCCTCGGCCTCGCTCGCGGAGCCGAGGAGACGGTAGCCGATGGCCTCCAGCCGGGGCCGGAAGGCCTCGAACCGATCCACGTCCCGACCGCTCAGCGCCATGCCCCGGATCGTAGCCCCCGCCGGGGTGATCAGGCCCTCCAGGTGGGCGTACGGAGGCATGCGTCCGTGGTTTCGGGACAGGCTCACCGGATCACCCCAGGCAGTCGGCAGACGGGAAGCGATCTCGTTCATGGCTCAGGAAGCGGGCTCGGCGACAGCGGAGGACTCCGGACTCGGCACGGGAGAGGCGGAGCCCCGCGGCTTCGGCGGACCCGAGCCGCCGCGAGGACGGGGCTTCCCGTCCGCGGTGGCGCGCAGCGGCCGGGTGAGCGGCCTGGACGGGCTGCGGACGGTGGCGGTCGCCCTGGTGCTCGCCTACCACGTGGCACCGGACATGCTGCCGGGCGGCTCGGTCGCCGTGGACCTCTTCTTCACCCTCAGCGGCTTCGTCATCACCCGGCTGCTGCTCGCCGAGTACGCCCGCACCGGCGGCGTCGCCCTGCTCCCCTTCTACCGGCGGCGCTGGCTGCGGCTCGTCCCCGCGCTGCTGGCCCTGTGCGCGGTCTGCGCGGCCTTGTCGGTGACCACCTCGCTGTGGGGCTTCGACGGCTCCCTGCGGGCGGCGGGCCTGTCGGCACTGTTCCTGGTCAACGTCGTACGGGCTGCGCAGTCCGGGCCGTACGGCGACCTGATGGGGCCGCTCGCGCACACCTGGTCGCTGGGTGTGGAGGAACAGTTCTACCTGCTCTGGCCGCTCGCGCTGCTGGTGCTGCTGCGGTACACCCGGGCGCGCACGGTGCTGCTCTGCACGGCGGCCCTGTGCGCGCTGCCCGTGCTGTGGCGCTGCGCCCTGTGGCAGCCGGACGCGGCCCACCGCATCTACAACGGCACCGACACCCGCGCCGACCAGTTGCTGGCCGGCGCCCTCGTCGCCGTGGTCCTGGCGCGGCTGTGCGCCGACGATCCCCGGCTGGCCGTGCTGCGCGCCTGGGCGGGCCGGCTGGCCTGGCCGACGCTGGGCGTGCTGGCGCTGGTGGCCTGGCGGATGCCGGTGACCGCCGACGCCGGCCCGTGGACGGTCTGCTGGTACACCGTCGGGTTCCTGCTGGTGGCGGTCCTGTCCGCCACCCTGGTCGCGGCGCTCGAACTGCGCCCCGGGAGCGGGCTCTCCCGGCTGCTCTCGCTCACGCCGCTGACCTGGGTGGGCCGCAACCTGAGCTACGGCATCTACCTGTGGCACTACCCCGTCATACGGCTGCTGGCCTCCCTCGGGATGAAGGACGGACTCCTGCCGGCCACGGCCGTGCTGACCGTCCTGACGGCCCTGCTGTCGTACTACGTCGTCGAGGCACCGTTCCTGCGCCGGGCCCGGCGGCCCGCGCCGGCCCGGGTCTGATCACCTGCCGCTGTCCTCGGCCAGGGTGTGGGCGACCAGGGCGTTGGCGTGTCCGTGGCCCAGCCCGTGCTCGGCCTTGAGCCAGGTGACGAGCTCCATGTGCTTGGTGAGCGGGGAGGAGCGGATGAGCTCCTTCCACTCGGCGACAGGCCGGCCGTACTTCTTCTCGATGGAGGGGAAGTAGCTGGCAGGGCCCTTTACCGCGTCGGTCATGGGGGTGCTCCCGTCTCGGATCGGAAAGATCTTGATGAGGTCGATGGTGCGGCAGCCGGCTAACGGTCCGCCGGGGTGGTGGCCAGCCGGGCCGTCAGCGCGGTCAGCCAGAGCAGGCCGAGGCCCGCGCCCGCGGTGAACGCGAGGACGGAGGCGGCGGAGCCGGCGAATCCGGCGAGGACGGCGACGGGCGCGAGGCGGGAGGCGACGGCCCAGCCGCGGTGGCCGCGGCCGGCGAGCGGGCGGGCCAGGACGACGAACGCGGCGCACAGGGCGAGGTAGCCGGCCATCCCGGCGGCCATGTGGGCGGCCCCGTGTCCGCTCAGCGTGGCCGTGTCGGGGGAGCCGGCGGGGAAGCCCGCGCCCGCGTCGGCGGGGAAGGCCGCGGCGGCCCAGAACGAGGCACCGCACACACCGATCAGGGCGGGGCCCCAGGTCGCGCCCGCGCCGCCGTCCAGCACCCGGCGCAGACCGGCCGCCCCGGCGATGAGCAAGGCCCCGGCGAGCAGGAAGTTCACGGTCTGGATCCAGCCCGCCCCGCCGAGGGCGAGCTGGCTGATCGCGTGACGGGTGAAGTCGAAGCCCTCCCGCGCGGACCCCTGGACGAGGCCGGCCGCGAGGAACAGCGGACCCGCCAGCACGCCGCCGGTCACGGCCCACCGTGCCGTCGGGCGCGGCAACGTGGGCGTGGCAGGGGCGACGGGGCGGGGGCGGGGTTCGCCGAGCGTGTGGGTCATGGCCGGGCCTTTCTTGCGCCGGTGTTGTCGTGTGTACGACCAACGGCGCGGGGCGGAGTCATCGCTCCGGACGATGTGTGCCGCGTCACACGTTCCCGGGTCGGTGCCGGTCGGATCGTCGACGGCGCACAGGCTCTCCGCCGGGGCGTCCGACGGCACCGGTGCCGGGAACCGGCCTGAGCGACTCCGGCTCCGGCGGCGGGACGGTCCTCCCGGACCTCGGCGGCAGCCGCCGGAGTCCGGCCGCGACCGGCCCGTCGCGCCATCCCGCGGAACGGGCCACCCACATCCTCCGCGCGGCGTTCGACTGCCCGTGCGGCCGGTCCACCGACGACCTCCGGACCGGCCGGGCCACCGACGACCTCCGGACCGGCCGGGCCGGCACCCGCCGGATCACCGGCCGGGCCCGCGAACACCTGCCCACCGGGCGGCGGACACCGGTGTGCGCGGTGGAACAGCGGCGGCCGTGTGACGCGTTCGCCGGCACGGTCGGATGGCCCCGCCGGCCCGCGCGGGGCATGCCGCCACAATCCGGTCGTTCATGGACGTGAATCTGATTCAGCGTCAACACCCTTGACGCGCCCACGACATGCCCCTACGGTCCCGGAAAGCGCTTTCTCCGTTCACACACTCGAACGCACCGATGAACTCGTCCGACCAGCCGACCGAACCTGGAGACGAACGATGCACTTGAGACCCGCCCTCGCCTGCGCCGGCCTGCTGGCCGGCGCGCTCGTCGCGATGTCCGGCAACCCCGCGCAGGCCGCCACCGTGCGGTACGAGGCCGAAGGGTCCTCGGCGGTCTGCACCGGCGCCGTCGAGACCGAGTGGTCCGGATACTCCGGCAGCGGCTTCTGCAACGGCACCAACGGCACCGGTGGCTACGTCCAGTTCACCGTGAGCGCCTCCGCCGCCGAGACGGCGACGCTCCGGGTGCGCTTCGCCAACGGCAGCGGCGGCGCACGCGCCGCGAACATCGTGGTGAACGGCAGCACGGTCGCCTCCGCCTCCTTCGAGGCCACCGGCGACTGGACGGGCTGGACCACGAAGACGCTCACCGTGCCGGTGCGCTCGGGCGGCAACACCGTCCGGCTCAGCCCGACCTCGTCCGCGGGACTGCCCAACATCGACTACATCGACGTGGAGACGAGCGGCGACACGACCACCCCGCCGCCCGCCTCCGCCCTCTACGTGGCACCGGGCGGCAGCGCCGGCGCGTCCGGCACCCAGTCCGACCCGACCACGCTCACCTCCGCGATCGACCGCATCACCCCCGGCGGCACGATCTACCTGCGCGGCGGCACCTACAACCACTCCCAGACGGTCACCATCCCCGCGGGCAACAACGGAACCTCGGGCGACCGCACGGAGCTCGCCGCCTACCCGGGTGAGACGCCCGTCCTGAACTTCTCGGCACAGAGCGAGAGTTCGTCCAACCGCGGGCTCGCCGTGAACGGGTCGTACTGGCACGTCAAGGGAATCGTCGTCGAACGCGCCGGGGACAACGGCATCTTCGTCGGCGGCAGCAACAACGTCTTCGAGCGCACGGTGACCCGCTACAACCGCGACACCGGGCTGCAGCTCTCGCGGATGACCTCCGACACGCCCCGCGACCAGTGGCCGTCCAACAACCTCGTCCTGAGCGCCGAGTCGCACGACAACGCCGACTCCGACGGTGAGGACGCCGACGGCTTCGCCGCCAAGCTCACCTCAGGACCCGGCAACGTCTTCCGGTACGCCGTCGCCCACAACAACATCGACGACGGCTGGGACCTCTACACCAAGTCGGACACGGGCGCGATCGGCGCGGTGACCATCGAGGACTCCCTCGCCTACGAGAACGGCACCCTCAGCAACGGCGGCCAGGCAGGCAACGGCGACCGCAACGGCTACAAGCTCGGCGGCGAGGACATCGGGGTCGACCACGTCATCCGGCGCAGCATCGCCTACGACAACGGCAAGCACGGGTTCACGTACAACAGCAACCCGGGCTCGATGACCGTCTCCGGCAACGTCAGCATCGACAACGCCGAGCGCAACTTCAACTTCGACGCGGGCAGTTCGGTGTTCCGCGACAACACCTCGTGCCGCGGCGGCAGCGGGTCCAACGACAGGACCATCGGCAACGTCGACGGCTCGAACCAGTTCTGGTCCGGCTCCAACGGCTCCCGGTGCGCCGGCTACTCCGGCGCCCTGGACTGGTCCTTCGCCTCGGACGGCCGCCTGGTCGTCCGCTTCGGCGGCAACACGGTGACTCCGTAGGGGAGGTGAGCGGCGGCCGGCCTCCCGGTTCCTCCGGGGGGACCGGCCGCCTCCCGCTTCCCGCTCCCTACTCCCGGCTTCCTACGACGTCAGGCCGATCTCCGCGCAGTCCGCCGCGTACGCCCCGGCGCAGATGTCCTCGACGGTGTAGACGCCGTCCTGGACCACCGTGGCCTCGATGTTCTCCTTCGTGAGGGCGACCACCGGGACCAGCATCGCCGGGATGTCCTTGTGCGTCGGGCTGTCGACCACGTCACGCGCCAGGGCGTCGAACTGGATCGACCTCTCCTGCACCTTGGCCACCGCCATGTCCGCGGCCCCCGTCGCCTCCAGCAGGAACGACTTGTACACCGTCATGTACTGCGTGCCCGACACGATCCGCCGCACCGCCGCCAGATCGGCGTCCTGCCCGGTCACCGGCGGAAGATCGGTGACCCCCGCGTCCTGAAGCACCTCGATGACGGCGCCGGCCATGCCGTCGTTCGCCGAGTAGACGGCGGCGATGTCCCCGGCGCCGACCTCCTTCACCGCCTCGCGCATGTGCTCCGCGGCGACCTCGGGCAGCCACTTCCTGGTGTCGTACGACTTGGCGATGTCCACCTTGCCGTCCAGTTCGCCGAGCGCGCCCTCCCGGAACAGCGCCGTGTTCGGGTCGGTGGGCGCGCCGTTCATCATGACGACCTTGCTGTCCTCGGCGTTCTCGCCGAGCGCGTTCACGAGGGCGCGGCCCTGTACCTGGCCGACGAGCTCGTTGTCGTGGGAGACGTACGCGTCGATCGGGCCCTCGGCGAGACGGTCGTAGGCGATGACGGGTATGTCCGCCTCCTTCGCCCTCTCCACGTCCGGCGCGACGGCCTTGGAGTCCACCGCGTCCACCACGATCACGTCGACCCCGTCGGCGACCATCCTCCGGAACTGCTCGCTCTGCTTGTCCTTGCTGCCCTCGGCGTTGGCATAGACGACCCTGCCCTGCTTGTTGGTCAGGGACGAGACGCGGTCCTCGATGAGGGGGCGGTCGAACCTCTCGAAGCGCGCCGTGTCCTTGTCGGGCAGCAGCAGGCCCACGGTGATGTCGTAGCTCACGCTCGGTGACGCGGACGCGTCGTCGCCGCCCACCGCGCCGACGACACCGCACGCGGTGAGCGACAGGGCCGACAGGCAGGCGGTCAGGAGCAGGGCGGTGCGGCGTACGGAGGCGGTGCGGGCGCGGGGGGTGGTACGGGGGTTCACGGGGAATGCCTTCCGGGCGAGTGCAGCAGGGCGACCAGGCGACTGTGTCCGTTGTGCGGTGGTGCGGTACGCATGCTCACGGCACCCTCGCGGGCCGTGCGGGGAATGTGCGCAGGAGCGGCACACGGACTGCACACAGTGGGCCGGGGACGTCGTTAGCGTGGCTGTCCCCTGCTCCGGACCGGCCGCCCCGGCGGGCGTCGGCGTCGGTACGTCAACTCAGGAAGACAGCGGATGGACTACTGCTCCACGTGTCGCCGGCATCTGAACGGCGCCCTGGTCTGCCCGGGCTGCGGTGCCTACGCCCCCGACATCGCGCCCGCCGTCATCGGTGGCCGCACCGTTCCCGGACCGGCGACGGCCGTGGCGCCCGATACCGTCGTCATGCCCCCGGCCCCACGGCCGGCCTCCATATCCACCCCCACGGGTACGGGCCGGGCGGCGCGGCGGCGGCAGCTGGTCCGCTGGAAGAAGACCCAGCGGCGGGCCCTGGTCGCGACGGCCGTGGCCTTCGTCGGCGGCGGGCTGACCCTCGCCTCGACGGACCGGGGCGGCTCGGACCGCGCCCAGGCCGCCACGGCGCCCGACCTCAGGGGCATGGGCGGTGCAAAGGCCCCCGCGGACCGGTACGACGACGGCCTGGACGCCCCGACGTCCTCCCCGGACCGTACGGCGCAGTCCCCCTCGGCCGACGACAGGCGCGAGCGGACGGACACCGAAGCCGCACCGGCGCCCACCGCCCCCTCCGACACCCGCACGGACGGCGCAGCCGCCCCGGAGACGGCGGTACCGTCACAGCCGCGTACGACCTCCCCGGACTCCGTCTCCCGCTCCGGCTCGCGCTCGGACACGGGATCGGGACCGGAATCCGTCTCGGGTTCCGGCTCCGGCACGGTCACGCCACCGGTGTCACCGCCCCCGGCCGCCGGCAGCGGCGACGGAGACGGCGGCACCGACCAGGGTGACGGCGCCCAGCCCGCCCCCTCCGCCCCTTCCACGCCACCGGCGACCGAGCCGGACTCCGCGCAGCTCTGCCTCCTGGTGATCTGCCTCGGCTGACCTCCCGCCGGGGTGGCGCGCCCGCACGGACCGTGCCCCGCCGCATGTTCCGGGACGGCCCTGCGGAACAATCAGGACATGAGCGTCGTAAAGATCAACGTACTCACGGTCCCGGCGGAGCAGCGCGAGACGCTGGAGCAGCGGTTCGCCGCGCGGGCGGGGGCGGTGGAGGGTTCGGACGGGTTCGAGTGGTTCGAGCTGCTGCGTCCGGTGGAAGGCACGGACACCTACCTCGTCTACACCCGCTGGCGGACCGAGGAGGACTTCCAACGCTGGATGGCCGGTCGCGGCCAGGCCGCCCACGGCGGGGCCCAGGGTGAGAAGCCCCGGCCGGCGGCCACGGACGCCACGCTGTGGTCCTTCGAGGTGGTCCAGCAGGCCGCGCCCAAGCAGGACTGACGCCGAAGCCGCCCCCTCGACCCGGCTCAGACGAGGGCGGTGAGCACACGACGGGTCGCCTCGGCGACCAGGGCGTCGCTGGGGTCGGCCTCGCGGTCGGGCCGCTCGGTCAGGACGGCGATCACCAGCGGGGCGCCGCGCGGCGGCCAGAGCACGGCGACGTCGTTGGCCCGGCCCCAGTCGCCGGTGCCGGTCTTGTCGCCCACCTTCCAGTCCCGGGGAACGCCGGCCCGGACGCGCCGGCCGCCGGTGGTGCTGCGGATCAGCCAGTCCGTCAGCAGCTCCCGCTTCGCGGCCGGCAGGGCGTCGCCGAGGACGAGGGCGCGGTAGTCGGCGGCGACGGCCCGGGGGCTGGTGGTGTCGCGCGGGTCTCCCGGCGGGTTGCTGTTCAGCTCGGGTTCGTTGTGGTCGAGGCGGCTCACGCGGTCGCCGAGTCCGCGCAGGTGGGCGGTGAGTGCGCGCGGGCCGCCGATCTCGCGCAGCAGCAGGTTGGCGGCGGTGTTGTCGCTGTACCGTACGGCCGCGTCGCAGAGGTCGCGGAGGGACATGCCGGTCCCGACGTGCTTCTCGGTCACCGGTGAGTAGGCGACGAGGTCGGCCCGGGTGTAGGTGACGCGCCGGTCCAGGCCGGCGACCGGGTGACGGTCCAGGACCGCGGCCGCCGCGAGCGTCTTGAAGGTGGAGCAGAGCGCGAAGCGTTCGTCGGCGCGGTGGACCACGGTGGCGCCGGTCCCGGTCGCGAGGGCGTACACCCCGAGCCGGGCGCCGTACTCGCGTTCCAGGTCGGTGAGGCTTTGGGGGTCCACCGGCGAGGGCGTGGGGGTGCGGCTCGGTGCCGGCGGGCCGGTCCGGCCACGCTCGCGCGCCGGGGTGCCGGTGGCGCATCCCGCCACGGGGGCGAGGGCCGCGGCCAGCAGTAACGCGCGGCGGGAGGGGCGTGCGGTCACGGGGTTCCTTTCGGACGGTTCGGTCGGGACGGCTCGGCCAGGACTGGCAGGTCAGGACGGTTCGGTCGGGACGGCTCGGCCAGGACTCGGGTACGGCGGACAGCAGGGAACGGATCACCGGTCCGGCCGAGCCGCCCCCGGTGACGCCCTCCTCGACCACGCAGGCCACGGCGACATTGCCCCGGTGGGCGACCAGCCAGCCGTTGTTGTCCTGCTCCTCGGAGACCTCCGCGGTCCCGGTCTTGGCGCCGATGTCGCCGGGCAGGTCGGCCAGCACGCGCGCCGTGCCCTCGGTGACGGTCGCCCGCATCAGTTCGCGCAGCCGGGTCACGACCTCCGGCGGCAGCGGGGTCGTGGTGGTCCCGTCCTTCGTGCCGGCGACGAGCGAGGGCTGGTGGAAGGTGCCGGACACGGCCGTCGCGGTGACCGACGCCATGATCAGAGGGTTGGCCTGGACCCGGCCCTGCCCGATCATCGACGCGGCCTTCTCCGTCGCGTCCCGGGACACCGGCACCTTCGGCGAGATGCTCGCCACCGTCAAGGAGGACGCCGGTCCCGACGGGGCCCGGGCACTCGCCGACCCGCGGGTCGTCACCCGGTTGCGGGCGCTCGACCCGGCCCGCACCAACCGCAGCACACCGCGCGACATGACCCGGCTGCTGGCCGCCGTGTGGCGGGACGAGGCGTGTACGCCGGAGCACGGCGCGGCCGTCCGGCGGATCCTGGGGCTGCAGGTGTGGCCGCACCGTCTGGCGTCGGGTTTCCCGTTCGACGACGTGCACGTCGCCGGGAAGACCGGCAGCCTGCCGACCCTGCGCAACGAGGTCGGTGTCGTCGAGTATCCGGACGGGGGCCGTTACGCCGTCGCCGTGTTCACCCGGACCGCGCACACCGCGGCCGTCCTTCCGGCGGCCGACGCGGTGATCGGCACGGCCGCGCGGATCGCGGTGGACGCGCTGCGGGCGAAAGGTCTGCGGTCACGCTGATCCCGCGCGCGAAAGGCGGGCGTGAAGGGCCGGGCAGCGCTGGGAAGGTCCGGGAAGGGCCGGCACAACAGAGAGCAGGGGCCCGCACCGAAGTGCGGACCCCTGCTCTCGAATCCCTGCGTACAGGTCAGGCGGGGACGATGTTCTCCGCCTGCGGGCCCTTCTGGCCCTGCGTGACGTCGAAGCTGACCTTCTGGCCTTCCTGGAGCTCACGGAAGCCCGAGGTGGCGATGTTCGAGTAGTGGGCGAACACGTCGGCGCCGCCGCCGTCCTGCTCGATGAAGCCGAAGCCCTTTTCCGAGTTGAACCACTTCACCGTACCGGTGGCCATATCAATTCTCCTGAGACAGTGCCGGGAATCGCACTTTACGAATCCCTACATCGTCGCGATGATCACCTGCCCGGAGACCCGGTAGCAAACTGGCAACCACAACTGCAACTGACGTCAGCCTAGCACGGAGGATGTCAACGGCAAGCGAGGAAAATCACTGGAATAAAGCACCGCAGGGTGTTTAGGGAAAGAGATTTTGTTCGGCGGAGCGGAAATACTGTTTCGGCCGGGACAGATTTTCATCGGCTTCCGTGGACCGCCCCCGCGCCTCGCCGGCGCAGCTCCTCGTTGGCGTGTGCGGCCTGTTCCAGCTGGTCCTCGAGGCTGACGATGCGGCACGCGGCGTCGACCGGTGTGCCCTGGTCGACCAGTTCGCGGGCGCGGGCGGCCAGCCTCAGCTGGTGGCGTGAGTAGCGGCGGTGACCGCCTCCCGAGCGCGTCGGGGTGATCAGCCGCGCCTCGCCCAGGGCGCGGAGGAAAGCGGGTGTGGCTCCGACCAGTTCGGCGGCCCTGCCCATGGTGTAGGCCGGGAAGTGGTCGTCGTCGAGCCGGTCGGCGACGGGGAGCCGGTCCTGGTCCGGCCGTCGGCCGTCGGCGTACGGCTGACCTTCCGAGGGCATACGCACCTTTCCGCGGACCATGGTGGGCACGGTCCGCCACAGGGGACGGGTTCCCCAGGGAGAACTCTAGTCGGCCCGGCGGAAAAACTGTCGTGGCGACGGCAGATGTCCTGCGCACGTCCCGCGGCGGGATTCCACGCGGCCGCTACGCCTTGGCCGGGCGGGTGCGATGGCGGGTGCGGTGCGGGCCCGTCGCGCCGAGGACGCCACCGAGTCCGGCCCCGGGGAGGGCGCCGCCGGGGAGGGCGCCGGGCGGCGGGCTGTTCACCGACGGGCACTCCCTCCTCGCCCTCTCCGTACGAAGCGGGGAGCACTCCCGGCGGGATGCCGTCGCCCTCGGGCAGGGCCGCGGAGGCGGGAAGGCCGGACCGGGCCCCGAGCTGCACACGTGGGGACGCGACGGCCCGGCCCGGCCTTCCTCTGGCCGCAATCTGTCACGGCACGGGGGCGACCGCCCGCCGGGGCGGGCCACGAGCGTGACGAGGTGGAACATTCCGGGCGCTTTATCCTATTTCTTCAGCGATACTCGGAAGCATGGACACGGCAACGTATGTAGTTCTGGCCTCCAGTACGCACCGGTGGGCCGTCTTCGCGGCCTTCATCGGCGGGCTGCTCGTGGCCGGCGCGCTGATCTGGGCCGTACGTGTCGGAATGCGGTACATGGACCAGGAGGAGCCCCGCCCCACCGCGGAGGACCAGCCGAGGCTGCCGGACGGCGGAGCGGTCCGCGAGATGCGGGAGATCCGGGAGCCGGACGAGATGCCGGACATGTCGAGGACCGGCTCACGGCTCATGCCCTACGAGCTCCATCACGCCGCCACCAGGACGGGCAAGGACCAGCAACGCAGGCGCTGGCTGCCCGGATCCAGCGGCTCCTTCGGCAGCGGAGGCCCCGGGCACGTGTGACCCGGCGGGGCGCCGCCGGTCAGCGGGCCGGGGCGGCGTTCCCCACGGTGATCTGGATCTGCTCGCTCGACGCGCTCACGCCGTTCAGGACGGCGGTGGCCTGGAGCCGGTTGGGGCCGGCCGGGAGGGCGGGCCCGGGAGCGCAGCTCCAGCGGCCGTCGGACCCGGCGGTGTCGGTGCACACCTCGTGGCCGTCCCGGTCGGAGACGGTGATCCGCGCGCCCGGGTGGGCGGTGCCGGCGATCACCGGCCGCGCGCCCAGCGGCACACCGGGCTCCGGGCGGGTCAGGGCCGGTTCGGCCAGTCCCACGGTCACCTGACAGCCGCCGGCCGCCCGGGCCGTGCCGTCCGCGTCCGCGAGCCGCAGGACGCATCCGCTCAGCCGGGTTCCGGGCACCGCGTCCACGGGCACCACCAGCACGAAGGGGAAGGTGCCCGCCCGCCAGGGCCGCTCCGCCGAGACCGCGGTGTAGACGGCGCTGCGGCCGTCGGCGGCCACCGTGCCCCGGTAGCCGGGGGCGTCGAGGGGGACGCCCGTCACCCGGGCCCCGGCGGGGGCGCTCAGGGTCAGCGTGGAACCGGCGCCGAGGGCGGAGCCCGTGAGTCCGGCGGCCTCGACGATGCCGTCCCGGCCGGGCGGGATCGTCGCGGCGCCCCAGAGCACCCGGTCGTGCGTCGCCGCCGGGGCGCGAGCGGCGGCAGAAGCCCCGCCCGTCGGCCACGCCGCACCCGCGAGAATCCCGGCCGCAGTCAGCGCGGCGGCCGCTGTCCTGCTGGACCTGTTCATCGTCGGCGGGCTCCCTGTACGGCCGTCACGGGCACCCCCGGAGCCGATTCTGCCGGTGCGTCCGCTCAGGTCGCCCGTGCTGAACGGCCGTACGGGTGGCCGGGCGGCGGCCGGAGGTGGCAGCGGGACCCGCTGCCGGAGGCCGACGACCGCCCGCAGCCGGCCCGGGGACCTCCGGCGGACCGGCCCCGTCCACGGGTCTGTCCTGTCCTGTCCTGTCCTGACCCGTCCCGGCGGGCCGGGACGGGACGGTGTGCGGGTCAGCGGCCGAGCCAGGCCGTGGTGTCCGGGCCGAGGCGGCCGTCCTCCAGGGGCGCGCTGGTCAGCAGGACCTCGCCCGCCGGGAGGGAGACCGGGCCGGCGGACAGGTTGGCCACACAGCGCCAGCCGTCGCCGCGGTCGAACTGCAGGACTCCCTCCGGGGTCTCCTCCGCCCAGGTCAGCGTCTCGCCGTCGATCAGCTTGCGACGGATCCGCAGGGCCGCGCGGTACAGCTCCAGGGTCGAGCCCTCGGCCCCGTCCTGTGCCTCGACGGCGTACGCGGCGAAGGACGGCGGCTGCGGCAGCCAGGCACCGGCCGCCCCGAAGCCGTACGACGGACCGGTCGTCGTCCACGGCAACGGCACCCGGCACCCGTCGCGGCCCTTGCGGACGCGCCCCGTCTGTTCCCAGATCGGGTCCTGGAGGACCTCGGTGGGCAGGTCGGCGACCTCGGGCAGGCCGAGCTCCTCGCCCTGGTAGACGTACGCCGAGCCGGGGAGCGCCAGCATCAGCAGGGTGGCGGCGCGGGCCCGGCGCAGACCGGCGTCCGGGTCGACGGCGGGGGCGTGGCCGCCGGACAGCAGCCAGGCGTTCTCGTCCGTGCCCGGCGGCAGCATCAGCCGGGAGGCGTGCCGGACGACGTCGTGGTTGGAGAGCACCCAGGTCGCCGAGGCACCGGCGGCGTGCGCGGTCTCCAGCGAGTCGGTGATGACCCGGCGGAGTTCCTCCGCGTCCCACCCGGCCTCCAGGTACTCGAAGTTGAAGGCCTGGCCCAGTTCGTCCGGACGGGCGTACAGGGCGCGCCGGGCGCCGGGCACCCAGGCCTCGGCGACGGCCATGCGGGGCGGGGAGTAGGCGTCGAGGATCTTGCGCCAGTCGCGGTAGATCTCGTGCACCTCGTCCCGGTCGTAGAAGGGGTGGGTGCCGGGCGGGAAGTCGGCGAGGGCGCCCTCGCGGCTCAGCTCGGGGGCGCCGAGGTCGCGCAGCGGCTCGTCGAGGTCCTTGGCGAGGGCGTGCGCGACGTCCACGCGGAAGCCGTCCACGCCCCGGTCGGACCAGAACCGCAGGGTGGTGCGGACGTCGGCGCGGACGTCCGGGTGGCCCCAGTTGAGGTCGGGCTGCTCGGCGGCGAACAGGTGCAGGTACCACTGTCCGTCCGGCACCCGCTGCCAGGCGCTGCCGCCGAACACGGACTGCCAGTCGGTGGGCGGCAGCTCGCCCCGCTCCCCCTTGCCGTCGCGGAAGACGTAGCGGTCGCGGGCCGGGGAGCCGGGCCCGGCGCGCAGCGCCTCCTGGAACCAGACGTGCTGGTGGGAGGTGTGGTTGGGGACGATGTCGACGATCACCTTCAGGCCGAGCCGGTGGGCCTCGGCGACGAGCTCGGCGAAGTCGTCGAGGGTGCCGAGGCGGGGGTCGACGTCGCGCGGGTCGGCGACGTCGTAGCCGCCGTCGGCGAGCTCGGAGGGGTAGAAGGGGCTCATCCACAGGGCGTCGACGCCCAGCGCGGCGAGGTGGGTGAGGCGCCGGGTGATGCCGCGCAGGTCACCGAGTCCGTCGCCGTCGGCGTCGGCGAAGCTGCGGGGGTAGACCTGGTAGACGACGGCCTGCCGCCACCAGTCGGGGTTCTGGGAGGAGAGGTCGGGCGTGGCGCCGGGGGCGGGGTGCGGCGGCCGGGGGGCGGGCGTGGTGGTGCGGTCGGTCACGCGGTCTCCTCTGGGTGCGTGCGGGTACCGGCAGAGAATCTGTCCACACCACCGTAAAAGTGAACACTCGGGCAGTGGGGAGCTCGGGCCCGCCGGTGTGGCGAGACCCCTTCCCTCTCGTTTGCCGGAATTCGTCCGGGCTACTCAGTGCGCAGGACGGTGGATCCGCGAGAGGAGCGAGCGAGCATGGCCCTTCCCCGCACACCGCGCGCCCGGCACGGCCTGGCGGCGGGCGCGCTCGCCGCCACCCTCGCCCTGGCGGGCGGCGGATGCGGCGCGGACGACGACTTCTCCCTCCCGGACTGGGACGCGCCGGGGCAGAACACCCGCGTCGGCGACCTCATGATCCGGTACGCGCATCTGGCCGAGCCGACGGGCGATCCCTGGCAGCCGGGCGACGACGTCGCGGCGTACGTGTGGCTCTACAACAAGGGCGGCGGCAGCGACCGGCTGGTGGGCGCGAGCTCACCGATGGCCGCGTCCGTCGACATCGTCGATTCCGACGGCAAGCGCCTGTCGGACGGCGTGGAGGTGCCCGAGAACGACCTGGTCGAACTGGAGCCCGGCAAGGACCACCTGATCCTGCGGGACGTGCGCCAGGTGATCAGGGGTGGCGACGCCACCGAGATCACCCTGCGGTTCGAGGACGCCGGATCGGCCACCTTCGGCATCCAGGCGCAGCCGCCCGTGTACGACGAGAGCGGCGCCCCGAAGCAGTGACCCGGCCCCCCGACGAACGGCTGCTCCGAGGGCCGCTCGACCGTCGCCAGGTACAGCTCGACGCAGCGGTCCACATCCACATCCAGGCCGACGTTCACCGGGGGCTGTTCGCGGGTGCCCTCGTGGAGCTCGGACTCGCCGGCGCGGACGCGGCGGTCGACCACGGTCTGGCCGCGGGCCGGGTGGCGTACGGCGAACAGCAGGGCCAGGGCGTGGTCGACCCCGGTGTCGCAGTCGATGATCACCGGGACGGACCGGCCGTCGGTGACGACGAGGGCTCCTTCCGCCGGTGTGCGTGACTGCCGTCCCTACGTGGGGTGCGAGCCGGTTTCCGCGCGGGCGGCTCACCCGGACGGCTCGCCGCGCTGGTGGGGCGACCGGCGGGGTGGTGCCGTGGGAACACGGCCGCCCGTGGACGGCCCGGTTCCCCCAGGAGGCACCCCCATGACCCATGCCCCGGCCGCCGCCCGCGCCCTCCTCGCCTCCGCGCTGTCGGTGACGGCCCTGCTGACCGCGGCGGCGTGCGTGGCCGGCGACCGGGAGGTGCCGCGCGCGCTGCCCGCGGGCGTGTCCGAGCCCCCGGCCGCTTCCGCTTCCACGTCCTCCGCCTCGCCCGCCGCCGAGCAGCCCCCGCCCGGCCCGCCGGCGTTGAGCGAGGAGCAGCTGCGGGCGGCGCTGATCACGGAGACGGATCTGGGGGAGCCGTGGATGGCGAGCCGGGGCGCGGCGACCTGGCGGGACGGGATGCTCAAGGCGAAGACGGAGAACGCCGACTGCCGCCGGCTGCTCGACGCCCTCTACACGGAGGAACTGTTCGGCCCGCCGTCCGGACCGAGCGCCACCGCCACGCTCGACGACGCCTACAACGACTCCCAGCTGCGCTACCAGGTCGCCGCGCACCCGCCCGCCGACGTGGACCGCGTCCTGGCCTGGATGAGGACGCTGCCGGAGACGTGCGAGCGGTTCGAGGCGACGCCCACCCGGGCCGGCGCCCAGCTCGTCGAGGTGACGCAGCTCCCGCTCCCGGAGGCCGGCGACGCGCGGGCGGGACTGCGGCTGACGATGACCGGGGAGGCGTCCGAAGGAGCCCCGACGCGTCTCACCGTGAACCTCGCGGCGGTCCGTGTCGGCGATGACACGATCACCCTCACCAACGGTGGCCTCGGCGCGGTCCTCCCCGAGGTCACCCAGGCGATGACCCAGCTCGGCGTGGACCGCCTGGCGGACGTCGGCCGGCAGGCGCGGGTACGGGTCTGAGGCGGGGTCCCGTCGGGAAGCGGCGGGTCGGCTCAGGCGGTCCACCTCCTGCTCGGCCTCGACCAGGTCCGCGCCCGTGGTCTCGCGGTACGGCTCGATCGCCTGGATCTTCTTGTCCTGGCGTACGAGGGCGAGGATCCCGTCCCTTCCCGGGATCTCCTCATGGAGTCCCGGGATCTCCCCATGGAGGTCCAAGTGACGCATCACCGCGTCGGGTTCGCGCTCGACGCGGGCGGCGCGGCGGGCGGCGCGGGAGAGGTGGTTCCGGATCGTCATGACGCCGAGGACCACGGCGCGGGTGAGGAGGAGGACGGCTGTGTCCAAGGCCGCCGAGCGTGGGAAGCGCGGGGCCGGCCGGCGGGGTCGACACACTCAAGGGGTGTCGAAGCGCCTGCGGTGGGCCATGACGTCCAGCGCCACCTCAAGGGCCGTGCGGTCGTGGGCGAAGGCGTCGGCACGCAGGCGGGCCAGGGCCTCGGCGGCGCCGATGCCCAACTGGGCCATGATCATGCCGACGGCCTGGTGGACGCGGTCGTGGTCGGCGGCCAGTCCGCTGAGCCAGGGTTCGTCGCCGTCCAGGAGGTCGCGGGGCAGGTCCATCAGCGCCACCGTCATGACGCCGGCGACGAGCCGGGCCATCCGCAGCCGGCCGTCGGTGAGTCCGCCGGGGGTGTCGCGGTAGAGGTCGAGGGTGCCGACGCAGACGGCGGCGCTGCCGAGGGGAAGCGCGTACACGGCGCGTACGCCGACGCCGAGCGCCTGCTGGGCGAAGACGGGCCAGCGGCCTGCGCAGTCGGCGGCGGCGAGGTCGCGGGCGAGGACCGGCGCGCCGGTCTCCATGACGTGGTGACAGGGACCGTCACCCAGGGTGGCCTGGAGCTGGGCGAGACGCGCGGCCCGCGGACCGGAGGCGCCGAGTTGTACGGGCATGCTCTCGCCGCGCAGCGACACGCTCGCGCCGTCCACCGGCAGCAGTTCGACGGCCACCGCGCACAGCCGCCCCGGCACGGCGGCCGGTCCGGCGTCACGCAGCTCCGCGGCGATCGCGCCGATCACCCGTTCGTCCTCCCGGCCCGGGTCGCCCTCGGGACCGTCCCTGGGCCACACGCCCACCGCCTCCTCCGGCCGCTCACCTCCGGAAACGAGGCCCGACTACCCGGCCCGCCCGGCCCGAAACGGTCAGACCGGGGGTTGTGCCGGGGCCGGCCCCAGGGTCGTGGTGCCCGGGGCCGTGCGATGGCCCAGGCCGGTGCGGTAGGCGTCCAGGGCCGCCTCGACGCGGCCGGTGCGGCGCAGCAGGTCGCCGAGGAGGCGGCACAGGTCGGCCAGGTCGCCGGCCGCGCCCGCGCGTTCCAGCAGGCTCATCGCGCGGACGTAGTGTTCCTCGGCCTGCTCCGCCCGGCGGGCGTCCTCGGCGATGATCCCGAGCAGCCGGTGCGCCGCCGCCGCGTGCACCGCGCCCCGCTCGGGGGAGAGCCCGCCGAGCACGTCCCGCAGCATGGCCTCCGCCTCCTGGGAGCTGCCGCGCCGGCGCAGTACGTCGGCCAGTTCGACGGTCACCTGGCTGCTGTAGAGGGACGCCCGCTTGGCCGACAGCATCTCCAGCGCCTCACGCATCTCCTTCTCGGCGCGCTCCAGTTCGCCGTTCTGCGCGTACACGTAGCCGCGCATCCAGTGGCAGTTGGCCAGCTCGGTGCGGAGCTGCAGCCCGCGGTACAGCTCCGCCGCCTTGGCCAGCGAGGCGTCCGCCTCGGCGAGACGGCCCTCGGCGAGCAGGGTGCGAGCCACCGACCGGTGCATGCGCGCCACCAGCGCCGGGTCACCGGACTGCGGCGCGAGCGCCAGCGCGAACTCCGCCGCCTGCGCGGCCCGCGCGTGCGCGCCCATGTCCATGTACGGGCCGATCGCGCTGGCGTAGAGCAGCAGCAGCGCGTCCGGGTCGTGCAGGCCGCCCCGGTTCAGCTCGTCGATCGTGGACTCGAGGAGGTAGACCGCGTAACGAAGTTCCCCCGCGAGGTAGTGGGCGACGGCCCGCCCGCGCAGCGCCGGCACCCGTGCGGGCAACGGCGCCTCGGCGAGCCGGGCCTCGGCCCGCTCGAAGTACTGGCGGCCCTCGGCCAGTTCGCCGGTCTCCAGGGCGCACTCCCCGAGCCCGAGCAGCGCGGCGGCCTGCTCCTCGGCCAGGCCGTGCGCCTCCGCCTCGGCGAGCAGCCCGGTGTACTGCTCCACCGCGGCCTCCGTCTCGCCGACGGCGAGCGTGCGCTGCGCCCCGGTCAGCCGCAGGTGCACCTCGGTCACGAGCCGGGCCGGGCGTCCGGTGGCCAGTTCGTCGAAGGTGACTCCCAGACGGCCGGCGAGATGCCGCAGCGCGTCGTCGGAGGGGCGCACCCGTCCCGCCTCCAGCGTGGAGATGTACGCGGGCGTGTACACCGGCTCCGCCAGCTGCTTCTGGGTCAGCCCGTGCTCCACCCGCAACTGCTGGACCCGTCGCCCGATGGCCGCCGGCTCGTCCCGCTCCCCCACGCCAACTCCCCCAGTGCCTCTTGCCGTTCGCGTCCGACAGCCCCTAGGTTAAACCGTGGATTAAACGTGCTTAACCCGTTGCTGTTGCGAGGTCGCCGTGCTGGAACGCACACGCATCACCGAGCGTTACGCCCGTGGCTTCGCCGCGGCCGTCGCCGCGGTCGCGGCGCTGGTCCTGGCGGCCAACGCGGGCCCGGCCAAGGCCACCGACCCCGAGCCGCACCGGCAGACCACGGCACCGGTGGAGGCGGCGGTCCGGTAGGGCGGACCCGGCACCGTCCGGCGGACCCGGCACCGTCCGGCGAGCCCGGTCCGGCAAAGCGGCCCGGCACCGTCCGGCGAGCCCGGTCCGGCAAAGCGGCCCGGCACCGTCCAGCGAGCCCGGCACCGTCCAGCGAGCCCGGTCCGGCAAAGCGGCCCGGCACCGTCCGGTGGAGCGGCCCGTCGGCCGGACAGGGCCTTGCGCGGCACCCCGACGTCGCTCTCGGTGGCGTTCCCGTCCAGCCGTACCCGAATGCCCTGGTTGGCCACACCGTCCCCCTCGGCCATGACCCACCACCCTGGCACCGCTGTCGCCCACGGGTGAGGGTCCGTCCGCGGTCGTCCGTCCCGGCCCTCAGCCCTGCGTCTGCAACTGCCGCAGCTGCTGCCGCACATGGTCCAGGGCCCCCTCGCGCCGCCCCGGCACCCGGCCGCGCAACTCCGCGAGGACCGCACCGAGTTCGCGGGCACGGGCCGGGTCGCCGATCCGGCCCCACTGGTGGTGCGCCCGGTCCACGGCCGTCTCGACGGCGGGCGCGTCCGCCGACTGCCCGGCGGTCAGCCGGGCAGTCGCGACGGCCAGCCAGGTACCGCAGCTGCGCGCCGCGTCCCCGGCCAGCATCGCCAGGTCCGCCCGGACCTCCGTCCAGTGCAGCGCCTCCTCGGAGGCCGGCCCGTGCGCCAGCCGGGCCGCCTGCTCCAGCCGCGCGGCGAGCGCGTCGGCGTCCGCGTGCCGGCCGGAGCGCACGGCGGCGGTGACGGCCGCGTGCGGATCACCCGGCACCGGCCCGCGCCGCGCCAGCGGCAGATCGGTGCCCGCGCTCTCCGGCGCGATCCGGGTCAGCGCCTGCTGGTGCAGCTCCTCGTCCGGCGGACGCCATCCGCTGCGCAGGATCGTCGCGACCGCCTTCATGTACGCCGGTGCCGCGATCCCGCGCCGGGACGGCGGCGGGGGCGCGACACGGCCGTAGACGGCGTTGTCGGGTCCGCAGTCGAGCGGGGACGGGCCCGGCGGGCGCGCCGCGCTCAGCGACTGCCAGGTCTCCGGGTCGGCGTGCAGATCGAGGAACAGCGTCGTCGCACCCGCCGGACGCAGCCGCAGTTCCTCCCGGAACCAGTGCCACGGCAGTCCGGTGTACCGCACGGTGGCCGCGGTCGTGCGGGCCAGCGCCAGATGCGGCAGCCGCTGGCGGCGGTCGAGCTGGAGCTGGCCGGTGACGTACACGGTCAGCGGTCCGGGCGCCGCGGCGGCGGCGCGCAGCCGGGTCAGTACGGCCTGCGGCTCCAGCGGGTCGGCGAGTTCGACGACGTTCGCGGTGTCCGCGCCGGACAGCACGGCGGGCGGCACCGCCGCGAGGACCGGGAGCACGGACGCCGCGTCCACCAGCCGCCCGCGGCCCAGCGGCGAGGCCGCCAGCAGCAGCACGGTTCCGGGCATGGTCCCCTCCCCTGTCGATTCCCCCGACGATCACCTACGGCAGCACGGTAACCGCTGCGGCCGCGAAGGGTGATGTCAGTGAGGTGAACGTCCCCCTTCGGGGCCTTCGCCCCCCGGCGCGCGAGACACACGGGGCGCACGGGTCCGTCGTACCGCGAAGGCGGTGGTGTCGTCGACCAGGTGCCTCCGGCTGTGCCGCAGCGTCCCGTCCCGTACGACGGCGACCAGCCGGCCCGGTGCCACGACCCGCGGGTCCGCCGCCACCGCCCGGGCCAGGTCGTCGGCGAGCCGGTAGAAGTCGCCGGCGCCGTCCCGGGCCTCGGTCACGCCGTCGGTGACCAGCAGCAGCGTCTCGTCGGCGGCGACCGGCACCCGGCACACCGGCGGCGGGCCCGGGGCGAGGTCGCGGCAGCCGAGCGGGAGCCCTCCGCCGGCCGGCAGGGACCGCACACCGCCGGGGCCGACCGCCAGCGGCGGCTCGTGCCCGAGGACGACGGCGTCCACCACGTCGGTCCGGTCCGCCGGGAAGCCGAGCAGTACGGCGGTGGCGAACCGGTCGCCGTCGGCCCGGCCGAGGGCGGTGGTGTACTCGCGGTGCCGCAGCATCCGGGCCTCCAGCCGGTCGGCGACGGCCGTCAGCTCCGGTTCGTTGTAACCGGCCTCGCGGAACGCCCCGAGCAGCACCGACGCCGTCTCCACCGCGCCCAGCCCCTTGCCCTGGACGTCACCGACGAACACCCGGGTGCCGTACGGACCCGGCTGGATGTCGTAGAAGTCGCCGCCGACCCGGGCCTGGGCGTCCGCGGTGAGGTAGACCCCGGCGTGCTCCAGACCGCCCCAGCCGGGCGGCAGGGGGCGCAGCACGGTGCGCCGTACGGTCTCGGTGACGTCCCGCATGTGCAGCGCGCGGCGCTCACCGCGCACCCGCACTACGCAGGCCAGCGTGGAGAGGACGCCGCCGGCGGCGACGAGGATGAAGTCGGGCAGCCCCGCCTGGAACTGGTGCGGCCAGGCGTTGTCCACGACGGTGTACACGGCCATCGCGAGCACGGCGAACAGGGCCGTGCCCCACACCCCGCAGATCGCGGCGGCGATGCCCGGCACCAGCACGATCCAGGAGATGATCCGGAACTCGCCGGTGGTGTTGTAGTCGGCCACCGCGATGGCGGTGAGCAGCAGCAGCGGCGGCACCCAGGCGACACTGCGGCCCCGCACCCGCAGCAGCTCGTGCCGGTGCACGGCGTCGCGCCGGCCGGGCAGGGCGGACCGGTCGTGCAGGCCGTGTCCCCCGCTGCTCGGATTCACGGCCCCAGCGAAACACGGGGCGGTACCGCCCGCATCCGCTCTCCACTTGCCGACCGGCCCGGAGAGGTGTGCATTGGTGGGGCGGGGGCGAGGAGAGAGGAGTGCTCTCATGGTGCACGCGGCACCCCGGCCCCGGGGAGCGATCGAGCGGGCCGGCCCGACCGACATCTTCAGCGCACGCACCCACAGGGCGGCGAAGGTCGTCGTACCCGTCCTGCTCGGAGTCGTGTACGGCTACTGGGCGGCGGCCAACCGGCGCTACGGCGGGCCGATCACCGTGGAGAACTTCCTGTTCGGCTTCCTCACCGGCCTCGTGTTCGCCCTGGTGTTCATGGCGCTCCTCGCCCTGGCCCCGAAGGTGCGGCGCGAACTGCACGCGGTGCTCTGGGCCGCGTTCGGCGGCATCGCGATCGGCTTCCTGGTCATCCAGGCCGCCAGCCCCGGCGTCCTGCGCTCCGCGATCCTGGGCCTGGCGGTCGCGGCGGGAGTCTTCCTGACGATGTTCTACCGCTTCTACACCCACGAGGACGCGGCGGGCCACCGGGCGAGGTGAGACGCCCCTCCACCAACCGCGGGCAGTCGTGCCTCCCCCAGTGACTCAAGGGCCCGGGAGGTGCCCCAGGGCGATGGGAGTCCCCGCGCGAGCGAAGCCGAGAGTGGGGGAGGGTGGGGAGGATGGGCCGGGGGTCCCCCCTCCGGGGAAGGCACCCCGCGAACGCCGGGCCGCACGACCCGCCCCCGCCCCGCACCCACATGGGCTCAGCGGCCCGTCCGGGCAGCCCCGTACACCCGTACGCGCCCCCAGCGCTCGCGCCCCCGGCCCCCCGCACCTTGCCTGGAGACGTGCCCCTCCACCAGGAACCCCGCCTCCTGCGCCTGCGCAACGCTCTCTCGGCCGTCCTCGTCGCCCTGGCCTGCCTGCTCGCCCCCTGCGGCGCCCTGGCCGCCTGGGCGGCCTTCGCCCTCGCCGACACCGGCCGCTACGTCGACACCATGGCACCGCTCGCCACCGACCCCGACGTCCGCGACGCCGTGGCCGACGCCGTCGGGGACGAGGTCGTACGCGAACTGGCCCCCAAGACGGCGGCCGGCCCCGCCCTCGGACCGTTCGTACGGGACGCCGTCCGCTCGTTCACCCGCACCGAGGCGTTCCGTACGGCCTGGGAGGCGGGGAACAGAGCCGTCCACGACGCCGTGCTGCACGCCCTGCGCGACGACACGGCCACCCCCGGCCCGGTCACCGTCGACCTCGCGCCCGTCACCGCGCGGGTACGGGCGCGGCTCGCCGCCGACCACATGCCCTTCGCCCACCGCATCCCCGTCGAGCACACCGAGGTCGCGGTGGTGCCGGCCGGGGAGGTGGCCGGACTCCGGAAGGGGTACCAGGTGCTGGACGCCGCCGCCCTCTGGCTGCCGCTCGCGGCCGTCGTCCTCGCCGTCACCGGGATCGCCGTCGCCGCCTGCCGCCGGCGCGCGCTCACCGCGACCGGCCTGGGCACGGCCCTGGGCGGCGCCCTGCTCGCCCTCGCGATCGCCGTCGGCCGCCGGCTCACCCTGGCCGACCTGGCCGACCGCGTCCACCGCCCGGCGGCGGCCGCGGTCTACGACGCCCTCACCGCCACCCTGCGCACGGCGTCCTGGTTCCTCCTCGCCCTGGGCCTGACGGTGGCCCTGCTCTCCTGGCTGACCGGCCGCTTCGGAAGCCGCCGCGAACCCCCGGCTCCGACGACCGCCCCGACCGGTGGTTCCCGGCAACCGCCCGCCACCCTCCCTCGTCTTTGAGGGAGTATTCGGGCAGCGCACCCGCGAGCGGAAGGCCGGAACGTTGGACACTGCGACTGCCGACCCGTGGGTCACCGGGGACGGGGCCGGGCGGACGGGGGGACGACGGCGGTCCGGCGCCTGGTGCGCGGGGCTGCTGTTCGCCGGGGTGAGCGTGGTCGTCGGCTGCCGGACCGCCGACACCGACGGCATCACCCCCGTGCCCCAGCTCCTCGCCTTCCTGCCCTGGCTGCTCGTGCCCACGGCCGCCGGGCTGCTGTTCACCCTGTTCGCCCGGTGGTGGACCGGTGCGGTGTGGGGCGTGGCCCTGCTCGGGCTGCTGGCCTGGTACATCGAGCCGTACGGGAAGACCGGCGATCCCGCGGGGCCGCCCGTCGCCGAGCTGCGGGTGCTGACCTCGAACGTGGAGTTCGGGCAGGCCACCGGCGCACTGATCGACGCCGTACGCCGGGAGGAGCCGGACCTCGTGTTCGTCCAGGAGTGCGAGTACACCTGCGACGCGGCGTTGAAGCGGGAGCTGGCCGGCACCTACCCGCACCGGCAGGCGGTGGAGGGCGGCGGCTCCGAGGGCTCGGTCGTCCTCAGCCGTTTCCCGCTGCGTGCCACCGGCGGCGTCCCCGGCACCATGGGCATGCCCGGCGCCGTCGCCGACGTCGACGGGCACGCCGTACGGCTCCAGCTCGCGCACCCCATGCCGCCGCTGCCCGACCAGGTGGGCCTGTGGCAGCGGGAGCTCGGCCGGCTGCGGGACGCGGCCGCCGCCGACCGGGGCACCCCGACCGTGCTCGCCGGGGACTTCAACGCCTCCCAGGACCACGCGGCCTTCCGCCGCATCCTCGACACCGGTCTGCGCGACGCGGCCCGCCTGGACGGTGCCGACCGGACCCCGACCTGGCCGTCCCGCACCGCCCCGGCCTTCGGCACCCAGATCGACCACGTCCTGGTCTCCGACGACTTCGCCGCGCGCCGGGCCCGCTTCCTCGACCTCCCCGACACCGACCACAGGGCCCTGGTCGTCGACCTGACCCTGCACGCCGGCCGGTGACGGACGTGCGGGCCGCCCCGGGAAGGGACGGCCCGCACACACCGCACGGTGACTGCCGGAAGGAGCGGGCCGGCGCACCGGCCCGGTCGTTCACCGGCGTCCGCGTCAGACGCCGATGTCGCGGCCGTCCGCGCGCCACACCGCGACCACGGCCGGGCGGACGTACGTGCCGGGCCCGTCGGGCCAGGTGCTGGCCGGCCGGTCCACCGTCGCCCCGTCCACCTCGCCCGGATGCTGTACGGCGACGAGCACCCGCCGGTCCTGGATGACCGGACCGCAGGTCTCCGCACCGTTGGGCACGGTGAGGAACTGCTTCAGCTCACCGCGCCGGTCGCCGCGCGTGGCGACACCGAAGAGGCCGTCGTGGGAGCCGAGGGCGCTGCCGTCGGTGGAGATCCACAGGTTGCCGTGGTCGTCGAAGGCGACGTTGTCCGGGCAGGAGATCGGGCTGACGGAGTCCTTCGGGAACCCGGCGAAGTACGTCGCCGGGTCCTCCGGGTCGCCCGCGACCAGGAACAGCGACCAGGCGAACTTCGTGCTCTCCGGCCGGTTCCAGCGCTCGGTGAGCTCCAGGACGTGGCCGTGCTTGTTGGCGTTGCGCGGGTTGGCCTCGTCGGCGGCGGCGTAACCGGCCTTGCCTCGGTTGGAGTTGTTGGTGAGGGCCATGTAGACCTTGCCGGTGACCGGGTTGGGCTCGATGTCCTCGGGCCGGTCCATCTTGGTGGCGCCCACCTTGTCACCGGCGAGACGCGTGAAGACGAAGACCTCCTCGGCGGTCATGCCCTCGACGTGGCTGACGGCACCGTCGGCGGTGGCGGTGGCCAGCGGGATCCACCGGCCCCTGCCGTCGAACTCGCCGTCCTTCGGAAGCCTGCCGGTACCGTCGATCTCGAAGTCCGGGGAGTCGCCGATGAGCTCGGCGACGTACAGCGTGCCCTCGTCGAGCAGCGAGAGGTTGTGCTCGCGGGCGGAGCGGCTGTTGCCGTGCCGCATCTTCTTGCTGCCGACGAACTTGTAGAAGTAGTCGAAGCGCTCGTCGTCGCCCGAGTACACGACCGGGCGCCCGTCGTGCGTCAGCCGCACGGTCGCGCCCTCGTGCTTGAACCGGCCGAGCGCGGTGTGCTTGCGCGGGGTGGAGTCGGGGTCGTACGGGTCCAGCTCGACGACGTACCCGAACCGGTGCACCTCGTTGGGCTCCTGGGAGACGTCGAACCGCTTGTCGAAGCGCTCCCACTTGCGCTCGGTGGCGCCGGTCCCGATGCCGTACCGCTTGTCGGTCGTGCGGCTGCCGTTGGCGAAGTACTGGTTGAAGTTCTCCTCGCCGTGCAGGGTCGTGCCCCACGGGGTGGTGCCGCCGGCGCAGTTGTTGAGGGTGCCGAGCACCTTGGTGCCGCTCGGGTCGGCGGAGGTCTTCACCAGGTCGGACCCGGCGACGGGCCCGGTGAGCCGGAACTCGGAGGTGGCCGTGAGGCGCCGGTTCAGCTGGTGCCGGGTGACGGGCGTCAGCTTGCCGGTGCGGTGCTCCTCCTCCACCGCGACCACCGCGAGCCCGTGCGCGGCCCAGGCGATCTCGACCTGCTCGCGGGTGGGGTTGGCGGCGTCGTAGTCCCGGAACATCAGGATCTCGTCGGTGTACTCGTGGTTGGCGACGAGCAGCTGCCGGTCGCGCTCGCCGCGCAGCGGCAGCAGGGCGAGGAAGTCGCAGTTGTACCCGAACTGCCCGGCCTGCGCCCTGGCGCTCTGCTTCTCCGGGTCGAAGGCGGGCGCACCGCGCAGGATGGGCTCGCCCCAGCGGATGACGACGTTCTGCCGGTAGCCCTCCGGCACGGTCACGGCGTCGGCGGTGTTCGGGGCGACGGGCGTGAACCGCAGACCGCGGGCGCCCTTGGGTTTGTCGTGGTGGTGGTGACCGCCCTTGGCGGCGGGCGCCGCCTGCGCCTCGGGCGCGGCGGCGACACCGACGGCTCCGGCACCGGCCGCGGCGACGGTCACGACGGCGGCCGCGCGCATCATGGAGCGGCGGCTGAGGGCGCCGGCGATGACGTCACCGACGTATTCGTTGGAGCTGGTGTTGGGCACCTCGTGGAAGCAGGCGTCACCACACCGGAAACGGCAGGTCATGGCGGACCGGCCGCCGGGGTGGGAACCGGACGACGTTCCGATCAACGGCAGCAGCTTTCGCACGTTTTCTCTCCTTGGGTGCCCGTGGTGTCAGCGTGACCGTAGGGGTACATACGTGCGGTAGCCGGGCGTCCTGATGAACGGTGAGTGAACCTGCGGCAGCATCTGGGACGTTGTGCCGGGCCGAATCGCGCCCTTGACATATACGATTCCGCAAACCCAACCCTGCCCAAGATCGCCCTTGCGGGCCGCTAACCTTACGTGTCCGTCCTGGCCAGGGATTGACGGGCATCAACCACGCGAAGGGTTGCGCACATGGGCATTCTCACTCTCCTGCGGAACGCGTTCGGCCGGTCACGCAAAGCGAGGCCCGCCGAAGCGGGGGGTGCGGCGGACGTCGCCGAGACGGCGAGTACGTCCCCGACGTCGCCCGCCCCGACGGAGCCGGCCGCGGAGACACCCGCGGCCCCGAAGGTCCCGTCCCCTTCTCCGTCCCCCGAGCCCACATCACCGTCCCGCACGGCCTCCGTCCCGGAGCCCCGCGAGGAACACGACCTGGTCTCCGCGGCCTTCGACAACATCGCGGTCCCCGGGCCCACCCGATCGGACGCCCCCTCGCCCCCGGCCCAGGAAATCGAGGCGACCCCGGCACCCGAGCCGAAGCCGGAGGCCGAGCCCGAGGAGAAGCCCGAGACCGCCGCCGAGGCGGAGGTAGAGGCGGATCCGGTGGCCGAAGCGAAGACCGAGCCGGTGACCGACGTCGAGGTCGAGCCGGAAGCGAAGCCCGAGGCTGCCACCAAGGCCGAAGCGGAG